>NZ_JACJFA010000004.1:0-302909 GCF_014164345.1 Pseudoalteromonas sp. SG43-5 | reverse complement strand
GCTCCAAATATGTCATGGGCGTATCAGGAACTGGCAAAGTTAGGAGGCTGGAAAGATACCAAGCGCACAGGGCGTGCATCTGTGAAAGTGTTATGGCAAGGATGGCTTAAGTTACAAGCCATCCTTGAAGGCTACGATTTAGCAAAATCTCTTGAGTCAGACTTGTGATCAAGAGACAGCTTAAAAAGCGCCTTGCTAACAAGTATGTGTGCTTAAAACATATCTTGATAGGAGTTTGTTGTGCTAAACGTAATTGCTTTTTCAAAGCCAGGTAAATGAATACTTTGCTCGTCTATTACAATGTCGTTGTCGTCAATAAGTCCGTCGCCAAAGCGATAAATAAGCTCGTACTGGCCTAAATCTGCTTGCGTTTGATACGTTTTCTGCGAAGCGCTAACCACACTATTTTTCTGTGTGTAACTAGTCATAACATCATCGCCATGGCGCTTAGCAAGCATTTGCATTGTTACTTTTGGTGAAAGTACAGTCGCTGTTGCATTGTTACCGCCAAAGCCTTTTGAATTTATAAAAGCAATATCCATATCAGCGCATTCGTAATGGCTATTACGAATATCAAGATGGTCGCTATAAACATCATCAGCCACTTTATCAATAGTGGTAATACCCGGCATAATATTATGACTAAATATGCCTAACGCAATCGCTAACTGGTCACCACTTGCAGGTGCAATAGTATGGCCAACATACGCTTTTGGCGCTGTTACTTTCCAGTTATCAATAGCAAACGTTTGCGCTACTTTATGATAAATCAAAGACTCTGTTACACGGTTTTGCGGTGTACTAGAACCATGAGCTAAAATAAAGCTACGTTCTTGCAGTGCTTCTTTACCTAATAAGCTGCTAGCAAGTGCAGCTGATTTTGCCATTGTAATATAGTTACCAGGTCCAGGTGATGTAATCGACTTTTTAACGCCATCTGCATTTACAAACACATCCGGTACGCTGCCCATAATATCAGCGCCCAACTCAAGGGCTAAAGCATCATCCATTAAAATAGCAACTTGCGCGCCTTCACCTAATGTAAAGCCACAGTTATCGCCAAATGGGCGACTGCTAGTACGGTAATCTGGTTCTTCATCATTTGATAAGTTATCTAAACGGCGCAAACCTTCAACGTTTGCAAGTGCACTCATGTTACCAAAGCCTTCTACAACTTCTGGTGTAATAGCGCACTCAACACTTGCGACAACCGCAACGCGTGTGCGCCCTGCTTGTATGTCATTAACCGCTGCACGTAAATTATATAAAAACGTTGCACATGCGCCCGAGGTCGAAAACGTAGTACCTACATTGCCCGTAACATAGGCATTAATAAAATCGGTAGACATTGTATTTAAGCCCAGTGCTAACTGCTTAGTGCTAACACGGTCGCCTTGTTGGCGCGCCTTTACTAAACCACCTAGGCCTTTGTCGTCCATTTGGCCAATTACCGATGCTGAATAGGTACCAATTTTATCTGGCTCTACGCTATTCATAATATGCTGCCAATCAAGCCCAGTTGATTTAATCGCATCTGTAGCTGCAAAAATAGTGGCTTGCAAACCACGAGGCTGATAGCGGCTGTTATACATAACTGATGGATCAAACCCAGTCGGAAATTGCCCAGCAGATTTAATTGGGTTATCGCGTGTTGAGTCATGCTTTACGTCTAAGTCGGCTGCAATAGTTACTTTAACTTTTTTGCCTTCAAGCTCTTCAACTTGCCAGCTAGCTGGAATAGGTGCAGGTAAGTCGCGAGCACGCGTTTCAAACACAATTGCGTTATCGCTTGATGCGGTTAGTGTCATTTTTTGCTGCCACGGTGTTGCGTCGGCATCAAAGTGTTCTTTTTCAATTTTACGAATAAGTGTACCAGCAATAATTTGCTCACCAAAGCGTGCTTCTATGTCGCTTTGCTCAACATTATTACCTTGTGTATCTTGTAATTGGCCGTTTACAACGCTTACTAGATTCATCAGTGTGGCGAGGCCTAAAAATGTTTCACTGCGATCTTGAGCATTTAAACTATCTAACACGATACGGCGATAACCTTGATGAAAAGAAGTACGGCCAGCGGCGTTAATGCCACCCATGCCTACTATAACGGGTAATGCTGTCATAATTTACCTTTTAGAAACGTGTTATAAGGAGAAGAGGCAGTTTAAATGGATTATGCACCACACATTGTGCTTTAATAGCCAAATATTCAGCACAAAAGGCCAAAATGTACTGGTCGGAGCATTTATATGACTGATAAACACACTAATCCACCTCTAAACATTGCTATAGCGGTATATCCGCATTTATTAGTGACTAGTTTAACGCTGCCTATAGAAATGCTAAGAGCCGGCGAGGCCTTTGCTAAAGGGCATCTTGATAAGCAAAGCTTTAGGCCACTTGCTATAAATTTAGTGGCTAAAAGTGCTGAATCTATACCCACCCGTGCAGGCCTTGCTATAAATCCTGATTGCATAACAACTAACGCGCCCTACAGCGATTTGATTATAGTGCCGGGTATTTGGCGGAACCCACGTCCAGTGGTGCGAACAAATCAAGAAATAGTTGATTGGCTAAGTGAAAGCTTTAGCGCAGGCAGCCATATAATTGGTGTCGGTACTGGCAACTGTTTATTAGCTGAGGCTGGCTTACTTGATGGCCACCCTGCTACCACCCATTGGCATTACGCCAAACAATTTAGCCATGACTACCCGCAGGTGCGCTTAAAGCCCGACTTTTTTATAACCCAATCAGAGCGCATGTATACCGTAGCAAGCCTTAATGCCCTTGCAGATGTTATCGTACATATTATCAGCCAGTACTACACAAAAGCCGCCGCGCAGCATGTAGAGCGTAATTTTTCGCACGAAATACGCAAACCCTACGAAGATCAACGCTATTTAGAAGGTGCAGTAGACCGCCACCCCGATGAGCTAATTGCGCAAATTCAATTTTGGCTAAAAACGAATTTAGCCACCGAGCTAAACTTGCAAGAAGTCGCTGCCCAATTTAGCTTAAGCTATCGTACTTTTACCCGCCGCTTTAGAGCCGCAACGAACCAAAGCCCTATTGAGTATTGGCAACAATTACGCGTAGAAGGTGCGAAAGAGTTATTAGCATCATCAAATTTATCAATTCAAGAAGTGGCTTTAGAAGTTGGATATAACGACCAAGGGCATTTAACCCGCGTGTTTAAAAAAGTATTAAGCCAAACACCCAGTGGCTACAGAAAAGTAGTTAGGAGAAAGTTGTTTGGCTAACCAGCGACGACACTCTAAATTGGCATTTTTTTATACATAAATTATACTCTTATCAATAATATAATTTACGCCATACCAAGGTAACTGCATGAGAGATAAACTTAGTAAGCACCTTTTTGATCCACAAAGCGATGCTTCTATTGAATCAAAGTTATTAAAGTTACTTTCACTTGTACGAAAACATTTAAGTATGGAAGTCGCGTTTATTTCAAAATTCACCAATACTGAGCGCGTTTTTAAAGTGGTAGATAACCAAACTACAAATACATGCGTATCAGTAGGTAATTCAGATCCAATTTGCGAAACTTACTGTAAAAAAATATCTGATAACGAGCTAGAACAAATAATCCCTAATACTCTTGAGCACCCAATAACCCGCAACATGCCAGTCACAGAAAAGCTAAATATTGGCTCTTATATTGGTGTACCCATTATTTTATCCACCGGAAAAGTTTATGGAACTTTTTGCTGTTATAAAACCGTATTAGACAATGCCCTGAACGACAAAGATTTGTCATTTCTTAGGCTCATTTCTGAAATAGCTACTGAGTTAATCGAAAAAAAAGTTCAGTCTGACATTTTAAATAATGAGTCAAAGTCGCTTATTGAAAATATTATAAAAACAAACGATATTACGATTTATTTTCAGCCCATATTTAATTTATCAACCAACCAACTTTCGGGTTATGAATCTCTGTCACGCTTTTTTATTGAACCCTATAAAACACCTGATATTTGGTTTAAAGATGCTGAAAAACTGGGTTTAGGAGAAGCATTAGAAATACTTGCTATACAAAATACATTACATTGCTTAGATCAATTTGATGAAAAAGCTTATATCACTATAAATACTTCACCTCAGCATATTTTATCAGGCTCAATAGACAAAGTATTACAAAGCATCGATTGTAATAGAATAATTTTAGAAGTGACTGAACATTCACCTATTTTAGACTACCAAGCGATGCAAACTGCACTTCAACCATTAAGAAGCAAAGGCGTAAGATTAGCTATAGATGATGTTGGAGCTGGCTATTCGTCTTTTCAACATATTTTAGAATTAGAGGCAGATATCATTAAGTTAGATATAAGCCTCACTCAAAATATAAATAAAGACAGTAGAAAGTTTTTATTAGCTAAAGCACTATGCGGATTTGCCAAAGCTATTAATTGCTCAATTGTAGCTGAGGGTATAGAAAATCAAGATGAATTAAACACACTAAGAAAACTAGGCGTTGATAACGTACAAGGCTATTTTATTGGGCGCCCAGCTCCTATTGAAGATGCCATCCAATATCAAACAATTACGCTATAATTAATAAACGCCACTTTTAGTGGCGTTCTGATTCGTTAAATTCTTTTCGATAATAGCGCTTTTGATAGTTTTTTACTTTAGTGTGTACGCCTTTGCTTAAGCTTTTAAATTTAGCCTCAAGTACGTCTACACCGTATAAAATACCGACCACCAGCACCGAGAGTTTTATTGCAGCCCCAAGGTTTTCTGTCGCTATCATCACGCCTATTGATGCAAGCACCCAAATGGTTGCAGCAGAGGTTACGCCAACTACCGCACCATCTTTTGCGAGCATAACGCCTGCCCCTAAAAAGCCAATACCTGTAATTATTTGCCCAACTACACGAGAATGATCTATTACATCCCCTTGTAAATTAAACGCAGTGGATAAAAACAAATACGTACCCAACGTTATTAGGGCTGATGTACGAATACCTACAGGCTTGCCGCGCAATTGGCGCTCTATTCCAATAATAGCACCACAAAAAGCCGCAGTACCAATAGCTGCCCATGAATACGGGGCTACATCAATTAAATCTAAAAAAGTCACTGTTAACCTTATATTTTATTAGCTATAGCCACCGCCGTTCTTAAACGTTGGCTACCAAACGCTGACATTTTGCTAAAATCATTTCGTGCAATAGGTACATATTGGCAATCTATTGCGAGCTGTTTATCGTTACCGGGCTCACAAAACGGATCGTGAACATACACGCAGTGCTCGTCAAGGTGCGTAACACACACCCAGTGTGGCGATTTTTTACCATCAAAACTGTATGTACTAATTAATAACAGCACACTAAAGCCTTTACTTAACCACTGCTCAATATGCTCAAGCTCTACATCTTTATACGTAAGCGGTATATTTGCTTGTGCAATACCATCTACAAATTGTTGATGCACGGTGGCAAGTACCACTTTTTTGTTTTCGTTACGTACGCCATCTAAAAACAAAGGCTCTGTGGTATTAACCATTACCTCGCTTTTAAAACCACGCTTATTAGCCCCAAGTGCCAAACCAAACGGATGGCAACCACCATGACCCGATGTCATAAAAATGGTGGTACCTTCACGCCAAAGTGCCAGCTCATGCGATTGGGTAAGCTCAGTTGTTGGCTCAAGTGCGCCCATTGCCATTAATAGTGCAGCAGGTCCGCACGTAAACTCAGTAGTTTGCTGATACCACGGCGTTAAACGCGCCACTTTTAACTCACTCGTTTGTCGAATGTTTTTTTGCATTCGTAGTGCGTCACTGTGGTCATCGTAATAATCGCTATATTGACCAAACACTCTGTAACCTAAGCTTTTATAAAGCCCTATCGCACCTTCGTTATTTACAGCCACTTCTAAACGAAGGTAAATACGCCCTCGCTCATACGTTTCTTTTTCAAGGCTAGTAAGCAATGTCTTTGCAACGCCCTTACCTTGCATTGTGGGTTTTACAGCAAGCGAATATAAACGCGCTAAACGAGTCCCTTTATGGCACCACACTAATCCATATCCACATACTTGCTCGCCATTTTGGGCAACGAGTAAAATACCGTGTTTTGCACTAAGCCAGCGTTTTAAACTACGCGGACTTAATTTATCGTTATTAAAGCAAGCGTTTTCAACGTCAATCAGTGCATTTAAATCACTACTAAGCGCCTTTCGAATAACAAGGTTGCTCATGTTATTACCCACGACCTCGAGCTTCTAAGCGTTGTTTAAACTCATCCATAATGATCATGTATAGCTCGTCGCCCAAATAGCCGTCTTCTACTTTGTGATCAATACTTGGGTTGTCGTTTACTTCAAGCACGTATGCTTTGCCTTGATGCTCTTTAACATCAACGCCATATAAACCCCTACCCACTGTTTTACATGCTTTCAATGCGGCATCTAACACCGCTTTTGGTAACTCAAAGGTTGGTAGAGTTTCAAAGCCGCCAGAGAAAAACCGTTTAGCGTCGTGGTTATAAATTTGCCAATGGTTACGCGCCATTAAATAGCGGCATGCATAAATTGCACGGCCATTTAACACACCCACTCGCCAATCATATTCGGTATACATGTACTCTTGTGCAAGCACTAATGCGCTATATTCAAACAGCTCTGTAAGCTTAGCGGCAAGCTCATCACGGTTTGAAACTTTAAACACACCTTTTGAGAACGACCCTTCAGGCATTTTTAAAACAAGCGGATACGTAAACGCTTCTTCTAATTGCTCAAGCGTTTCATTTGCTTGATCAGCCACTACAACCGTTTTTAAACTTGGCACTTTTTGATAATTAAATGCATCGTGTAAATACACTTTATTACAACAACGTAAAATAGACTCAGCATCGTCAATAACCACTAAACCCAGGCTTTGCGCTTTGCTTGCAAGGCGATACGTTGGGTGGTCAATCGCTGTAGTTTGGCGAATAAATAACGCATCAAACTGGGCAATGTTATCAATTTCGTCAAAGCTTAATGCTTGTGCATAAATACCGTGTTTAGCAGCTGCTTTAATAAAACGTGCAATGGCGTCTTTGTCACTCGGTGGTACTTTTTCGTTATGATCAACAAGTATTGCCATGTCCCATCTAAAACGACGTTGCACAGAACTAATACGCCACTGCGTTTTAGTAAAGTTATCTAGCTTGGCTACAAATTCGCTGTACTGCTGCTCGCTTAAAGACGACATCGAGCCTTGTTGCAATAATCCTTGTTCATCAACAAATAAAATAGGCGCTGGGTATTGTTTAAATACTGACTTTGCCGCTTTTGATTGTAAATCGTTTTGGGCATTACCAAAGTAAAGTGTGCCATCTATTTGGCCCACATTTAACATAGGAGCTTGGCCACTACGAAGAGCATTAATGGTTTTTACACTGGGTAAAACTTGGTGCTTGCGCGCCTCTGCAAGTAATGAGCAATAGTAACCTTTGCTCAAGTATTGGCTTGAGTCGCACAGATTAATAATGCGTGTTTTTGGTTCGTTATGTTTTGGGTAATCACGTAAGTAGGTATTAAACGTAATTACATTTTCGAACGATTGAGCAAGCGTTTGCTCGTTGTTATCAACCACAATTAAGGTTTTAAACACGACTTTTCCTAGTTAAGTCAAAATATAAAAAGCATGCTTAGTAAAATACTAAGCATTATAAATAGAAACACCCATCGTACTAAGTGGGCATTGCGCGAATCACTTAATATGATGGGTGCTTTAACAGGTACCTACTGTACGAGTTAGCGCTTAAATTGCTTAAGCGACATGTGCTTTATATGCCCTTTTTTAAAAACGCACAAACGAGATATTTTTAGCGTGAAGATGAAAAATATTGATTAACTATATTTTCCAACTAATGCCGATTAAAATACGCAAAACAATACCTTATGAGAGTTAAAAATGTCGCTACCTGCTTGCCCAAAATGCCAATGTGAATATGTTTACGAGGACCAACAACTGCTTGTTTGCCCCGAGTGCGCCCATGAGTGGAACCCTAATAATACAAGCGATGAACACGCAATTTTAGTTAAAGATGCCAATGGCACTTTGCTAAATGATGGTGACAAAGTGACAGTAGCCAAAGATTTAAAAATTAAAGGCAGCTCGCAAGTAATTAAAATTGGCACCAAAGCGGTAGTTAGAAGAGTGCTTGATAAAAAAGATCACGAACTTGATTGTAAAGTAGAAGGCATTGGCGAAATGATGGTAACAGCGAAATTTGTGAAAAAAGCTACCTAAAATTGGATATTTAAAATATAGGATGTTAGATGAAAAATCATAAAAATAAATTCATCCAAGCCTTATGGCCTGTTATTGAAGCCTATTATTAGTGCGTATAATAGATTTTGTTTAACTGCTATTAGTTGGTGTATATCTAAAGGTCCACCTACATTTAATAAGGCGAATTATCGCTTAGGTATATTTAAGCATTTAACCTCCTCAGCTAAATGAGGAGGTAACTCTTGAACTGATCTGTTTACATTTCAACTAAAGTGCTTTTTAAGCTTTGATTACCCAGTAAAGAAATCAAATACGTTACCAAGTGTTGATGATGAACCTTTATAAAATTCAGTAAAACTACATCGACTGCATGTCACAGCGGTGTACTTTTTATTTTGAACATCAAAAATTCTTGACCAAAAGCCACCCGAAACTCTTATTTCACCGGTATCAAATTCGTTATTATTACACTTAGAGCAAGACCAATTGTTATGTCTCATATTTCAACCTCCATATTATTTATATACGGTATATTAAACACTTAAGGAACGTGTGTAGCAATTTTTTTTAATAAACAAACCAAAATTTAGTTCTTATATTTGTTAAGTTGGAATTTTGATAGATGTTTGGATGGCTTTTTAATAATTGCTTCTTATAATAATTAGTATGAGGGTCATACTAATTTCACTCAGGGATTACCTACTTGTTAGCTGTATATTACGTTAGCAACAAAAATTTTCGTAAGTCTCGCTCTTGCCTCATTACGTGCAAAATATATACTTTATTGTTATCTTTTTTGTAAAATATACGACAAGGATTCACGACCAGTTCAAGATAATTTAGGTTAGCTAACTCAATTGGTTTTTTACCTGATTCAGGAAAGGGTTCGAGACGTTCAACTTTTTCAAATATTTTGGCAACCAATTTTTTCGCTGACTGCAAATTGCTTAATGCGATATATTCAGCGATATCGTTAAGATCATCCAAAGCTGGATTAGTCCAAATTATTTCAGCCATTTATTCATTTTATCTTTAGCTTCAACATTCGACATGGTTTCACCACGACTTATTGCCTGCTCTCCTTTTGCAAGAGACTCAAGAATTTGCATACGTTTTTGCATAAATTCATAATCATCAACATCTACTAAGTATGCAGATGGTTGTCCATGTTCAGTTATCAACACAGGTTCTTTAGAGGAATGAAGTTCAGATAATATCTTCGTTGCTTGACGCTTCAATGTTGTTACTAGTTCTACTCTCATAATAATCCCCAAACAAATGTATCACTATAGTAGCACCGAGTAGCCAACTTGGGAAATACAACAAACGAGGCTGTAAAACCACTAAAATCAATTAAAAAGAGAGCACCTAACGTCAACCCTGCTCATTTTTAAACTATTAGGTACTTCTCATTATATGCCTTTGTACAAATTGAAATACACACCACGTTACGCTATAAAACATAGCTGTAGGTTGGATAAATGGCAAAGCTATGCCATCCGACAATTAATTTATGATTATAAATAAGCGATTATTACGTTGGCATAGCTTTTTCAGATGGTGTTCTCTTAAAAAACCAAAGCTTTATAAAATCTCTACCACCACATATTCGTGGGCTTTACCTGCAATTGTTAACGTAATTTCATCATCAATCTGTTTATTTAATAATTGCTTACCCATTGGTGCGCCGGGTGTTACAACAGCAATTGCATGTTGTTTAACATTTACGGTTAAACCACCTGCTGCAGGGCCTAAATAAAACCATTTTTGCGCTGCGTTATCATCCTCTAAACACACCAACGAACCGATAGCTATTTTGTCGGTTGGCTTTTCGTTAAAGGCAGGCTCAAACAATTCTATGCTTTTATAGCAATCGTTTACGCGCTGGGCTTGGCCTTGTGCTAAATAAGCGGCTTCGAGCCCAAGGGTATCGTATTTGTTTTCGGCTATGTTTTCTTCATGTGTGGCGGTGTCGTGCGCGGTTTTTGCCGCTACTTTTGCTGTTGTAAGCTGCGCTTCTAGCGCAAAGCGAAGATGTTCGATAACGTGGGTTTTATTCATGGGGATTAGTACAATACAGGCAGTAAAAATAAGGCAGTTAGTTTAACATTTTTGCTAGGCTTAAAACCATTGTTTTAAACCCCCGCAAGTTTGGTGGGAATACTAGCGGGGCTTAAATTAGCATTAAACAAGCAAAGAGCTGTTGGTTGGTGCAGGTCTTTGCTTGTGCTTTATTAAAACCTTATGGCATATCTAATAATGTCTGCGTGTGGGCATCTACTTTAACTTCGTAGTTTTTAGCGCTTAAGCCCAATAGCTCTGGCAAAGTTGCCGCTATACAAATAGACGAGAACGTACCCACTACAATGCCGGTAAATAATGCAATAGCAAAGCCTTGCAGTGGTGCGCCTGCAAGTAACCAAACGCTGGCAACCGTTGCAAGTGTGGTGCCCGACGTTATTAAGGTGCGCGTTAGTGTGCTTTTAATCGCATTATTAATAATAGTCGCTGGGCTAAGTATATTGTTTGATTGAACACGTAAAAGCTCACGCACTCTATCCCCTACTATTATTGAGTCGTTAAGTGAGTAACCAATAATAGCCAGTAAACTTGCCAGTACGGTTAGGTTAAATTCAATTTGTAATAGTGAAAATAACCCAAGTACGAGTATTAAATCGTGCACTAGCGCTACCACAGAGCCGAGTGCTAATCGCCATTCAAAACGCACTGCAAGGTAAATCATTACCGCAATCATTGCAGCAAACATGGCTAAACAGCCTTGATCAAATAACTCATCGCCCACTTGTGAGCCAATATAAGCTGACGATAAAAGGTGTGCGTTTATATCATCGTTTTGTGTAACAGCGCTTTGCCAATCAAGGCTATTACCTGTTGTTGATGCACTTGGCGCTTCTCTTAATTGAAAATGACTATTACCTTGCGCGGTTAGCTCAAACTCACCGTTGTGATTTTTAGCAATAAACGATTGAAGCTCTTTTAGTTCAACACTTTGACTGGTTGTAAACTCAGTTAAATAACCGCCGGTAAAATCCAGGCCAAAATTTAGACCTTTTTGCGTAAGCGTAAATACTGATAGCAGCACTAACATGGCGCTTAAAAGCATGCCCATAAAGCGTAAACGTGTGCCCGCCTCGCCTTTCAAAAAAGTGTTAAGCATGTGCTTTTACTCCTGCTTTTTTACCCATTTTTAAATACAACGTTTGGCTTAATATTTTTGATACGTACACACCTGTAAATACAGACGTTAAAAGCCCCAGTGCCAATGTAATGGCAAAACCTTTAACGGGCCCATAGCCTATGCCGTATAAGATAAGTGCGGTGATCATGGTGGTTATATTGGCATCAAATATTGTATTTGCGGCTTGTTTATACCCCTCTTGAATAGCTTGATATGGTGCACGGCCTTGGCGACGTTCTTCTTTAATGCGTTCAAATATTATTACGTTAGTGTCTACCGCCATACCTATGGTTAGCACCAGACCTGCAATACCCGGAAGCGTTAACACAACCCCTGGTAATAATGACATTAAGCCCACAAGCGACGTTAAATTTAATATAAGTGCTACGTTTGCAATAAGGCCTAAACGGCGATACCAAAGCGCCATAAATGCAAGCGTAATACCCATGCCTAACATAAGCGCGGCTAAGCCATTACTAATATTTTCGCTGCCGAGGCTTGGCCCTATTGTTTGTTCGTGCACAATTGTAACGGGTGCTGTAAGCGAGCCTGCACGTAATAACAATGCTAGATCGGCTGCCGCTTGTTGGCTTTTCATATTGGTAATACTAAAACGCGAACTTAAATGCTGAGCAATATTGGCAACATTAATAACTTCGCTTTTTTTAACTACTTCACCTTTAGCATTTTGAGAATACTCAGAGTAAACCGTCGCCATTGGCTTACCAATATTGGCTTTTGAAAACGCCGACATTGCATCCCCTCCTTGGCCGTCTAGGCTTAGCTGTACCAATGGTTTACCCCAATCGTCGCGGCCTATGTTTGCATTATTAATATGATCGCCTGTAAAAATTGGCACAGGATCGAGCTTTATCTTTCCGCCCGATTGCATATTAAATGTTTGCCCGCCAATTTCTTTTAATTGATAAAAACCAAGCGATGCTGTTGCACCAATAATACGTTTTGCTTCGGTTGGATCTTGCACGCCAGGAAGCTCTATACGAATGCGATGTTTGCCTTGTTGCTGTGTTACCGCTTCAGTAATGCCTAACTCTTCAATACGTGAACGAAGGGTTGTAAGTGTTTGGCCCATTACTTCTTTATCAAAGCTGCTGCGGCCTTGCTCTGAATAACTAAATTTGGCAGTTTTAACGCTGCCATTATTGCTTGTTACAACGGCAAAATTAGCAAACCGGCTTTGTAGCTCTTCAATAACGGGGGTTAACTTGTCTATTGCATTAGGCAATGCGTTTATTTCAAACCCGTGCTGAGTTTGCTGCGCTTTTACGCCATGTGCTTTTTGCTTAATAATGATTGATTTAGCTTGTTGATACGCACTGACTAACTGCTCATCAACGGCTTTATCTAAATCTACGTCTAGTAAAAATAGCACACCGCCATTTAAATCAAGGCCCAGCTTTATTGGTGATAAACCAAAATCTTGTAACCATGTTGGGCTGGTTGCATGCTCAACAATTTTAACGTGTGTGTTCGGGTATTGCGCTTTTATAGCCGCTTGCGCCTGAGCGCTTTTAGTTGGCTCGTTTAAAAGTACATTAATAGTCGATTGCTTATCTAAGCCCTGCTCAACCTCAAGTCCTTGGTTATTTAAAAAAGTAACTAAGGTTTTAGTGCTTGGTAAAGATTGCGTTTCGCTGTGCGGCGCGGCACTGATATGCAACCACGATTTATTTGGATATAGGTTTGGTAATGCGCTAATAGCTAATAAAACCAATACTATTAGCATGGCGATATAGCTTAATTTAAATTTAGCCGTAGACGGCTTTTTATCTTTTTTAAAACTTAACATCTTTAATCCTTATTGCCAGCAAAGCTAGCAACGTACTTTTTAAAAGCACAATTAATCTGCAGGCTAAAACTTTAAAAGTTAAAACCTAATAAAATTAAATAAGGAAAATTAAGCGTGGTAGGTAGTTACAGCTCTGTAGAGTAAGTTAACGTCTTTCCAGCCACTCAAGCGCGACTTTTTACTATTAGTTACAAGCGTATACCAAGGCTGTATAGGATTAATCGCTCTTGGCCGTAAGAATATATGCCTAACAAGATTTTGAGCAAAAAATTCAAAAACCACATCGTATTCTGGTTCACTTTGAACAGTGTGCAAAAACAGTGATGAATTATTGGCAGTTAACCGTGGTTGGTGCGCGTCAAAATCGGTTTGATGAGTTTTTTTATGCTGCGCAGTATCTACAGACTTACTAATAGGCTGTATTTTAGTTAAATCGCCAATATCAATAAGCGAAACCTGCGTACTAATATTGATATTTAAATTTTGTGAGGCGCCCATAGCATTGCTCTGCACACTAAAAAGTGCAGCAAGTAGCAAAAAGGCAGTTAAAAACACTCTAAATTTAAACATTCACGTTTTAAAACTAAAATAAGGGATGCGTAGTATATAAGGGCAAGCATTTAAAATACAATGCTTATTAATTAAGTATTTAGTTTTAACAGAGATCACTAATGCGCCCCAGACAAAGCACAGAAAAACGCCCCGACGCCATGAATTTACGCCAAAGTGTAAAAACACTATGGCCCTACCTTACAAAATTTAAAGGCCGTGTTTTTATTGCACTTATGGCGCTTATAGGCGCAAAAGGTGCCACTTTGTTGATGCCGTGGGCGCTTAAAGAAATTATAGACTCGGTAGATAAGTCAATTAACCCACTGTTAGTTATCCCCGCTTTATTGTTATTGATGTACGGTGCACTGCGTTTTGCTAGCGTATTTTTAGGTGAGATAAGAGATGCTGTATTTTCTCGCGTAACCGAGCACGCTATGCGTGATATTGGTTTAAAAGTATTTAAGCATTTGCACTCACTTGAGCTGGCTTTTCATTTAGATAGGCAAACTGGCGGTATTAGCCGCGATATAGAACGCGGTACGAGCGGGTTAAGCTTTTTAATGCGTTTTTTAATGTTTAACATTGTGCCTACTTTGTTTGAAATACTGACCGTTGCGATTATTTTTGGCACGTTGTTTTCTGTTTGGTTTGCGCTGATTACATTATTGGCAGTCGCTATTTATATTACCTTTACTGTGGTGGTTACTCAGTGGCGAAACCGCTTTATTAGAGAAGCAAATGCTGCCGACAATAAAAGTAATACCCGCGCAATAGACAGCTTGCTTAATTATGAAACTGTAAAATATTTCAATAATGAGCAGTTTGAAGCCAAAACGTACGACACCTTTTTAGCAAACTGGGAAAAAGCCCGTTTAAAAAATAGAATGTCGTTGCTCGCCCTCAACTCAGGCCAAGCACTTATTATTGCTTGTGCTATTACCGCGTTAATGTGGTTGGGCTCAACCGAGGTAGTTGCAGGTACGCTTTCTATTGGTGAACTAGTGATGATCAACGCGTATATGATTCAATTGTTTTTACCGCTTAACTTTTTAGGCTTTGTGTACCGCGAAATAAGACGCGCGCTAACCGACCTTGAAAACATGCTTGGGCTACTTAACAAAAAACCACAAATAACCGATGCACTTAATGCTAAAGAGCTCAATATTAGCCAAGGTGAAATAACATTTAATAATGTAAGTTTTAGTTACGATGCGCATCGCCCTATTCTTAATAATCTTAGCTTTAGTGTTAAAGCAGGCAGCAAAGTAGCTATTGTTGGTGCCAGTGGGGCTGGTAAAAGCTCATTGGCGCGACTGCTTTATCGTTTTTATGATGTAAGCGCCGGTGAAATTAGTATTGATAATCAAGCAATAAACTCAGTAACACTTAATAGTTTACGAAAAGCCATTGCAATAGTGCCGCAAGACACCGTGCTGTTTAACACCACCATTCGTGAAAATATCGCTTACGGTAGACCATCAGCAAGCGATGCTGAAATTGACGAAGCCATTGCTATGGCGCATTTAAAAGACTTTATAGGCACACTTGATAAAGGCGATAAAACACTGGTTGGCGAGCGCGGTTTAAAAGTATCCGGCGGCGAAAAACAGCGTATTGCCATTGCCCGCGCCATTTTGAAAAAGTCCCCTATTTTAATTTTTGATGAAGCAACATCTGCACTCGACTCTCATTCTGAGCAAGCAATTCTCGCAGCAATGCGTGAAGTTGCCAGTAACCATACGAGTATTGTTATTGCTCATCGGTTATCTACTATTACCGATGCAGACACCATTATTGTGCTCAAAGCCGGACAAATTATTGAGCAAGGTAAGCACGATGAGTTACTTACACTCGCCGGAGAATATGCCCGTATGTGGGAGCTTCAGCATAAAAAATAAATAGTGTGTGCCCCCTCTTAGCTCGGATACTTTTAAGTATTCGAGCTAAATAAAGCGTTTATAGAACCTATTAGCCTTTCTCTTTTCTCCTATATTAGCTTTATCGAGCACTGTGGTGATTCACCTCAAAAGATTTGTTTGTCTGATTAATATCAATAACAATCGATAAGTTAAATATTCGTAACAATAAAAATGATTCACTGCTGCTTTAATTCAATCAGTGATACTCAGGAGTAAGTAATGAAAAAGAGTTTAATTGCCGCAGCATTAGCTGCCACATTTATTACAGGTTGTTCAGAGCCGCAAACAACAAAAATAGACGAGCAACAACCTAAAGTAACTACAGCAACAGTGACAGAAAAAGCAGAGTTAGGTAGTTTTGGTGTTGATCTAACAGCTCGTAACGAAGCAGTGAAACCAGGCGATGACTTTTTTATGTATGCCAGCGGCACGTGGTATGACAACTACGAAATGCCTGCAGATAAAACCCGCTATGGTGCATTTTCTGGATTAGCTGAGCGAAGCGAAGACGATGTTAAAGCTATTATTGAAGAAATAGCCGCACGTAAAGATTTAAACGCAGAAGAAAAACTCGTTGCTGATTTTTACAATGCGTATATGGATACCGAAACACTTAATAAACTCGGTGTAGCGCCTATTAAGCCATTGTTAAGTGAAATTAGTGATATAGCGTCAACTGACGATTTAGCTGAGATGTTTGGTAAGTCTTGGTTAACCGGTAATAAAGCCCCTTTTGGCGGCGGCATGTGGTTTAATCGCCTAGACCCTAATAAATATGAAATGTCACTAGGTGCTGGTGGTTTAGGTTTACCAGATCGTTCTTACTACCTTGAAGACGCTGAGCGCTTTGTAAAAACCCGTACAGCTTATGTTGCTCACATTGCTGACATGCTTGAGTTTGCAGGCACTGAAAATGCAACTGAGCGCGCTCAAGCTATTCTTGACCTTGAAACCAAAATTGCACAAGGTCACTGGCCTCGTGAAAAGCGCCGTAATCGCGATTTAACCCTAAACCAAGTTGAACGTGACGATTTAAGCACTGCTTACCCTGGCTTTAACTGGGATTTATACTTTGCGCAAACAGGTTATAAAGTACCTCAGTTAAATGTATCTCAGCCTGAGCCAATAAAAGCGATGATTGAGCTAATCAATCAAGAAGATATTGCAGTATGGAAAGACTACCTAACGTATCACGCTATTAGCGGTAACGCAGGTTTACTATCAGAGGACGTATTTAATACTAATTTTGCTTTTTTTGGTAAAGAACTAAACGGACAGCAAGAGCCTCGCCCTCGTTGGAAACGTGCAATAAGTGAAATGTCAGGCACAAGTTCGCTTGGTTTTGCTATTGGTAAGATATACGTAGCGCGTTACTTCCCTGAGTCGTCAAAACAACAAATGTCTGAGCTGGTTGAAAACCTACGTACAGCTCTTGGTGAACGTATTGATAACCTAGAGTGGATGGGCGATGAAACTAAAGTAAATGCGCGCGCTAAACTGGCTGCATTTGTACCAAAAATTGGTTACCCCGATGTTTGGCAGTCTTATGAAGGTTTAAGCATTACTAAAAACGATTTGATTGGTAATGTGAAAAACATGCGTGAATTTTTTCATGCAGAAAGTGTTGAAAAAGAGCTACAAAAAACAGACCGTAACCGCTGGGGCATGACGCCACAACGCGTAAACGCTTACTACAATAGCTCGTTTAATGAAATTGTATTTCCGGCTGCGATATTACAACCGCCGTTTTTCGATCCAAATGCCGATCCGGCTGTAAACTATGGCGGTATTGGCGCTGTCATTGGTCATGAAATGGGTCATGGATTTGACGATCAAGGTTCAAAATCTGACGAAAACGGTGTGCAACGTAACTGGTGGACTGATGCTGACCGCGCTGCATTTGACAAAAAAGCCGATCAACTGGCTGCGCAGTACAGTAAATACGAGCCAATAGAAGGTAACTTTGTTAATGGTCGAAATAGCCTTGGCGAAAACATTGGTGATGTAGGTGGGCTATCAATGGCTTATCACGCGTACAAGCTCAGTTTAAATGGTAAAGAAGCGCCTGTTATTGACGGCGTTACTGGCGATCAGCGTTTCTTCCTTGCGTGGGCACAAGTATGGAAAGAAAAACGTACTGAGCAAAGCATGCTTAACCAACTGCGTGGTGGCACACATGCCCCTGGTCGCTTTAGAGCACAAGCGCCGCGTAACCACGATGCATGGTACAAAGCGTTTGATGTAAAACCAGGCGATGCGTTATACCTTCCTGAAGATGAGCGTGTACGTATTTGGTAAGTAACACTTACTTTTTATTACTTAGTAAGGCAACCTGTTATACAGGTTGCTTTTTTATTGAATTAAATTTACACATAATAGATATAATTCCAACGTCTAGAACCCTCGATGATCCCATTAATAAAATACAGTTTACATGGCTTTTAAACGTTACCGTTTTAATCTGTTTTAATACTTACTAGCCCTTGAATGCATTTACCTTTAGAATACGCATTATAATTTTATTCTATTATTTACATATATTAAGGCGAAACGCAGATGGGAAGAGCTTACCAAAACAAAAAAGATTCAATGGCTAAGACTGCGGGTGCTAAAACTAAAGTTTATTCTAAGTACGGCAAAGAAATTTATATTTGTGCAAAAAACGGCGGTGTAGATCCAGATGGTAACTTATCATTGCGTCGTTTAATTGAACGCGCTAAAAAAGACCAAGTACCAGCACACGTTATTGACCGCGCAATAGACAAAGCAAAAGGCGGCGGCGGTGAAGACTACGCAGCAACACGTTACGAAGGTTACGGCCCTGGTAACTGTATGATTATTGTTGACTGTTTAACAGACAACAACAAGCGTACCTTTGCTGATGTACGTGTTTGTTTTACCAAAGCAAATGCTAAAATTGGCGCTCAAAACTCTGTTTCACATTTATTTGATCACCTTGCTATTTTTGTATTTGACGGTGCTGACGACGAAGCAGTACTTGAAGCTCTTATGATGGCTGATGTTGATGTAACTGACGTAGAAGTAGATGACGGTAAAGTTACTGTTTTTGCTCCTCACACAGAGTACAACAATACACGTACAGCGCTTGAAGAAATGGGCGTGACTGAATTTGACGAAGACCTAATTAGCTTTGTTCCACAAATTGAAACGCCGATTGAAGGTGAAGACGTTGAAGTTATGGAACGCTTTTTAGCAATGTTAGAAGATTGCGACGACGTACAAAACGTTTACCATAACGCGCAATTCTAAATAGCAATTTAGTAAGTTAGAACGACTTTAAGCCAACAGCTATGTTGGCTTTTTCATTTTTAGAACATGGTATTAATATGAACTCCCTTAAAGAGCTTAAAAGTGGCAAACTTGTTGGTGCTACTCGCCTGCAATTAGTAGAAGAGCTAACAATATTCCCTGAAGAAATATTTAGCTTAGCTGACACGCTTGAAGTTCTCGATTTATCAAATAATAACTTATCAACACTACCTGATGAATTTGCCTGTTTAACACACCTGAAGCGTGTGTTTTTATCGTTTAACCAGTTTAAGCATATTCCTAAAGTGCTCGCTAAATGCCCTGCTTTAATTATGATCGCGTTTAAAGGTAACCAAATTTCTGAATTTGCTTTAAACAGCCTGCCAAAAAATATTGAGTGGCTAATACTCACCGATAATACGTTAAGCGAATTACCTGAAGATTTTGGTAATTACACCCAGCTTAAAAAGCTTGCGCTTGCAGGCAATCAACTTAAGCAACTACCAAGTAGCATGGCGCAGTGTAAAAACCTTGAGCTTGTTAGGCTCTCTGCTAATAACTTAACACACGTAGACGACTGGCTGTTTGAATTACCAAAACTTGCTTGGCTTGCGTTTGCCGGTAACGATTTTAATAAAGCCCAATGCCTTACAAAGTGTAGCTTAGAAAATAAGCCTCTTAACGATTACACACTTAGTCATGTTATTGGCCAAGGTGCATCGGGCGTTATTCATTTAGCACAAGCTATTGAAAGTGCTGTAGCGATTAAATTATTCAAAGGCGCAATTACCAGCGACGGCTACCCGCTTGATGAAGTAAATTGCTGCTTACAAGCAGGCGATCACGCTAATTTAATTAAAGTACTTGCCTACATTGAGCAAAGTGATCAGCTAGGTTTAGTAATGGAGCTAATAGATAAAAACTTTGCTAATTTAGGCCTGCCTCCAAGCCTTGAAACCTGTACGCGTGATACCTTTAATGATGATTGCCATTACTCAACTCACGCTATTTTAAAAATTGCACAGCAAATGGTAAGTACCTTACATCACTTGCATATTTGTAAAGTAAGCCATGGCGACGTGTATGCGCATAACACCATGATAAACAAAGATGCTGATGTATTATTTGGTGATTTTGGTGCAGCCACAAACTTAGCCATGTTAAGTGATTATCAACAAAAGCAAATCGAGTTAATTGAAGTACGTGCATTAGGGTGTTTAATTGAAGACTTATTAGGCACGGTAACTGGCGATGATAAACAAAGTGAGCTCTTTGTTAAAATGTCCAATATGGCAAAATGTGCCATGCAACCTACATTAAATCAAAGACCTACATTTACTGAGTTATTAGCAGAGCTAAAATAAATTTAATATTAATAATATAAGCGAGCAAAATGTAACATCTTACTCGCTTTTATTTTATGTTTATTCGGATTTTCCGTACTTATTTAGTGCGCTTAAACGGGTAAACCTGTTGTTTAAGCATACCTACGGGCATGTAATCCCCGACTACACCATACGCTTGTGGCCACTCTTTTTGGCCTTTAACAGCAGTACCAAACACATAATCTAAAAACGAAAAATGTGCAGCGTAATTTCGGTCAATCGCGGCTTTATCTGACGCATGATGCCAATGGTGAAACTGCGGTGTAACCATAAAATATTTTAGCCAACCAAATTTCACACGCACATTTGCATGGTTAAACACAGCCTGCAAACCCACAATTATTACGTACAAACTAATTATTTGCTGTGAAAAACCAAGCACAAATATAGGCGTGAGCACTAAGCTGCGCGTTACGAGTATTTCAAGAATATGCTGGCGAGAGCCCGCTAACCAATCCATTTCTTTAGCACTGTGATGTACGCCATGAAAGCGCCATAATAAAGGGACTTCGTGATAAGCACGATGCACCCAATACTGCATTAAATCAGCCACGAGTATTATTAAAAACAACTGCACTATAAAGGGTGTTTGCTCTATATAACTTTGTACTGTAGATGATACAGCCCAGCCAAAGCCATAATGCACAAAGTGGTTAGTAACGAGTAATACAAAACCAATAATTAAATGATTTACAAAAAAGTGGTTTAAATCGCCTCGCCATTCGCTACGTAATATTTTTTGCTCTTTACGATGAGGTAATAACTTTTCAATCACAATAAATATAAGTGTTGAGCCGAGTAAATCTAAAATAAACCAATCAAGCCCTATATAAGGTGTATCAGAAGCAAATTCGTTTACTTCAACGTTTGGTCCGCCAAACATAATAGCGAGTAAAATAAAAAACCACGCTGTAGCCCCTAAACGCTTATTGGTATTACGTACAAAGTTAAGTAATCCTAAACTGCCCGAGACCAATAATGATGCAAACATAAGCTGACGTAAAAAGTCGACGCTGTAGCTTTTTCTCAGCTCTGGTGTGGTTAAATATTCAGGAAAGTGAAACGCTAATACGCCTAAGCAACTCAGTATTGCTAAAAAGCAGGCTATGTAGCCACTTATGTTGCCCTCACCTATCTGAAGATGATTTGTGCGAAATACTTTTCGCGATAGAGCTCTGATCATTTTTATTATTCCTTGCGTCGTTGAGTTGATTAAATACAACGAAATTCCATTGATTTACACACCCACATATTAACAAAATTTAGGGTATAAAAAATACAAATAGTTCCCTTCTAATTTTGAATTGCAAATATACAGATAAACTAAACGCAAAAAAGCCACGCAATGCGTGGCTTGGTTGGATAAAGCTAAACTTTTACAAGGTCAATTATAAGTACTGACCTAATGCTTTAACTTGGTCTAACATGCGGTTTGAGAAACCCCACTCATTGTCGTACCAAGCCATTACTTTAACTAGTTTGCCATTGGCTTTAGTTTGCGTTGCATCAAAGATAGACGACGCTGGGTTATGGTTAAAGTCGATAGAAACAAGCGGAAGCTCGTTATATTCTAAAATACTCTTCATTGAACCCGTTGATGCTTCTTTCATGATTGCATTGATTTCTTCTGCAGTCGTATCACGCTTAGTGATAAACGTAAAATCAACTAAAGAAACATTGATTGTAGGTACACGTACCGACATACCATCTAATTTACCAGCAAGTTCTGGTAATACTAAACCTACAGCTGCCGCAGCTCCTGTTTTAGTTGGGATCATAGATTGAGTTGCACTACGCGCACGGTATAAATCTGGGTGGTAAACGTCAGATAAGTTTTGATCGTTGGTGTAAGCGTGAATAGTCGTCATGCTACCTTGCTCAATACCTACTGTGTCGTTAATTGCTTTTGCAATTGGCGCTAAACAGTTAGTTGTACAAGAAGCGTTAGAAATGATATTGCTATCAGCATTAATTACGTCGCTGTTTACACCATGCACTACTGTTGCATCTAAACCAGTACCTGGAGCAGATACGATTACTTTTTTCGCGCCTGCAGTAATGTGCTTAGCAGCGTCATCACGTTTAGTGAAAAAACCAGTACATTCTAAAACGATATCTACGTTTAGCTCTTTCCACGGTAAGTTTGCAGGGTCACGCTCTTGCGTTAACGTAATTACGTCATCCCCAATTAGCATAGTGTTGTTTTCAAGTGTTACTTTTTTTGAAAATTGACCATGAACTGAGTCATATTGCGTTAAATGTGCATTTACGTTAGCTGGTGCTAAATCGTTAATTGCTACAATTTTAATTTCGCTGTTTTGAGCTGACTCATAAAGTGCACGTAAAACATTTCTACCGATACGGCCGTAACCGTTAATTGCTACATTAATCATTTTAGACTCCTATTTAAGTTCACTTGCTTGGCGAGCAAGCGCTTCAATTGCTTGCCAGTCTTTATTTTCAATTAGTTGTTTATCTAGCATCCACGTACCACCAACACAAATAACGTTGTTAAGCGCTAAATAATTAGGAGCAGTTGCTAGGCTAATGCCGCCAGTTGGGCAAAAAGTAATATGTGGTAATGGGCCACCGATTGATTTAAGCATAGCTGTTCCGCCTGCAGCTTCTGCTGGGAAGAATTTTAAATACTTAAAACCATGCGACGCAAGTTGCATAACTTCACTTGCAGTTGCAGCGCCTGGTAAAAATGGTATATCTGATGTTTTAGCTAAAGCAATAAGCTCATCACTAACACCTGGACTCACCATAAAATCAGCACCAGCGGCAACCGAAAGATCAAAACTTGCCTTATCTACTACCGTACCAGTACCTACATAGGCTTCAGGTACTTCTGCTTTCATTAGCTTTACAGCTTCTGCAGCAATGGGTGTACGTAGTGTTATTTCTAAGGCTTTTAAGCCACCGTTGTATAAAGCTCTTGCAAGTGGTGCTGCATCTTCTAATTTTTCGATTACAACCACTGGCACTACGGGTGCCGATGCTAAGATTTTTTCAATACTCATTACTTGTTCCTCATTACCCAGTATGGCTAATATTTATTCAAGCCCAAAAGCACTCGCGCCTAAATCGGCACTGCTTACGATATTTCTAAATCCAGTAAATAATTCACGACCTGTACCAAATGTTGCACTTGGCAGGCTAAGCTCTGCTTCACGCTTAGCAAGTTCTTCGTCGCTAACGTGTACTTTTAATATTCCGTTTGGCGCATCAAGCGTCACTAAATCGCCTTCTCGGATTTTAGCAATAATGCCGCCTTCTACTGCCTCTGGTGCTAAGTGAATAGCAGCAGGTACTTTACCTGATGCACCCGACATACGACCGTCAGTAACAATGGCTACTTTAAAGCCTTCATCTTGAAGCGTTGCCATTACTGGCGTTAACTTGTGTAGCTCTGGCATACCTTTCGCTTTAGGGCCTTGCTCTTTTAGCACGGCAATAAAGTCTTGGTTTAATTCGCCACGAGTGTATGCATCTTGCAGAGCACTTTGTGAACTAAATACTTTTGCAGGAGCAGTAACGGTTTGATGTTCTTCAGCAACAGCTGACACTTTGATAACAGCTTTACCTAAGTTGCCAGTTAGAAGTTGCAGACCACCTTGCTTACTAAATGGGTTACTCACTGGGCGAAGTACTTCTTCATCGTGCGAGTTTGCTGGGCAATCTACCCATTTAACTTTAGTTGGGCCAGTTGAGTCGCTCATGATCAAGCTATCGTCTTTATCCAAACGAGGCTCTGTCATGTATGGTGCTAAACCATCGCCAAGCATTGTTTTAACGTCTGTATGTAAGTAACCAGCGCTTGCTAGTTCTCGCATTAAGAAACCCATACCGCCTGCTGCTTGAAAGTGGTTTACATCAGCTGAGCCGTTAGGGTAAATACGTGTAAGAAGTGGTACAACTTCTGATAAGTCAGACATATCTTTCCACGTAACCTGAATGCCGGCAGCTTTTGCTATCGCAACAATATGGATTGCATGATTAGTAGAACCACCTGTAGAAAGCAGGCCTACTAAACCGTTTATAATCGTTTTTTCGCTGATCACATCGGCTAAACACGGGCTTTCTTTATCATCCGTAAGCTGCTTAAGCATTGTCTCTACAGCATTACCTGTAAGGCCATCGCGAAGCTCAGTGTAAGGGTTAATAAACGAGCTACCTGGAAGGTGTAAGCCCATTATTTCCATTAACATTTGGTTTGAATTGGCAGTACCGTAGAACGTACATGTACCAGCGCTGTGATAAGACGCACTTTCAGCTTCGAGTAAGTCTTCGCGGCTCACTAAACCTTGTGCAAACTTTTGGCGAATACGTGCTTTTTCTTTATTTGGAATACCTGATTGCATTGGACCTGCTGGTAAAAAGAACACAGGTAAATGACCAAACGACAATGCACCAATTAATAAACCCGGGACGATTTTGTCGCAAACGCCTAAACAAAAAACGCCATCAAACACATCGTGCGAAAGGGAAATTGCCGTAGACATAGCAATTACATCGCGAGAAAAAAGTGAAAGTTCCATGCCGTCACGCCCTTGCGTAACACCATCACACATTGCAGGCACGCCACCAGCAACTTGAGCTGTAGCATCGTATTTTGTTGCAATGTCTTTAATTAAATCTGGGTAGTCTTTGTATGGCACATGAGCCGATAACATGTCGTTGTATGAGTTGATAATAGCAAGATTTGGTTGCTCATCAGCCTTTAAGCGCGCTTTGTCATCACTGCTACATGCAGCCATAACATGGGCTATATTTCCGCAACCTAAACCGGCACGAACTCTTGTTTGTTTTTTTGCGTGCGAAATGCGATCTAAATAATCTTGACGGGTATTTTTACTGCGTTCGATAACGCGCTGGGTAACTTCTTGAATACGAGGATGTAACATAATTTAACTCATCTCTATTAGTTAGAGGATAAAGGCTCAGTAGCAACTACAGACTCCACGTAAATAACTGTACTGAGCATCTTTGATTTACCCGTTCAAAGGTACGCTACCAGGGAGCCTCTCACAACAACCCTGACACCGGTGTCACTGTATTAACGCATAGCAATGACACCGGTGTCAACCCCGGGTAACAAAAATAGTTTAATATTTTAACATGACCGAATAATGACCTAATTGATTTTTAGGCACAAACCATGTTTTAGCAAGTTCAGAGTAAAAAAAGCCCGAATAAGCGTCACTCATATTCGGGCTACTGTGAAAGTGTTTTAAACTCACTATTTTATTGCTGAGGTAGACTCGCGTGTAATCAAGCGCGACTCAAGCGTTACCTGATACGGCTGCTCTTGTGGTTGAGCTATGTGTGAAATAAGTTGCGTTACGGCTTGTTTAGTCATTTCTTCAACGGGCTGTGCAATCGTTGTTAACCCAGGCCAAATATGACGTGCAATGGGCGCATTATCAAACCCAGCTATTGAAATGTCATCAGGCACTTTTAATTGGCGCTGAGTTGCTAATTTAAGTACGGCAGCCGCCATGTAATCGTTTGATGCAAATACAGCGGTTGGCCTAGGGGATAAATCTAATATGCTGCGTGCACTATCTACACCTGAGTGATAACTAAAGTTACCCTCCTCGACTAAGCGCTCATCAAATTCTATACCATGGCTTGCAAGTGAACGCCTGTAACCTTTAAAACGTTGTTGCGTGGCACTGTGATCCGGGTGCCCTTTAATAAAGGCTATAGATTTATGACCGAGGTTAATTAAATGCTCGGTAATCTCAAATGCGCCTTGCTCGTCGTTACTACGCACTGAAATTGAATCATCTTGTAGTAAAGCTGAAGCAACTCTTGCATAAGGAATTTTTTTAGATTTTAAAAAAGAAGCAAGCTCAGCAAAATCACCAAAAGGAGGTGTTAGCACAATGCCATCTAATCGAGAAGTTTGTAGTAATTGCTCAATATTATTTATAAGTGCTTCACCACGAAACTCACAAGGGTGTATCAATAAATTATAGTTGTTTTCTTTACACGCTTCTAAGGCGCCCGTTTGCACTCGGGTAATATAACTTTTACTTGGGTTATCGTATAAACAGCCAATAATAAAGCTACGATTTTGAGCAAGACCTCGTGCAATTGGATTTGGGGTGTAATCAAGCTCTTTAAATACCGCAAGCACCTTTTCTCGGGTGGCGGCACTTACATTAGGCTCATTGTTTAACACGCGTGAGACGGTTTTTTTAGAAACCCCTGCATGGCTTGCTACACTATTTATGGTTACTTTTTTCATCTGTCCATTATCCAAATACAACCTGTAAGACCAAAGCCCTATTTGCTATTGTGTAAACACGCAGCAGCGCCAATAAGCGGTATGTTGTCTTGTGTTACGAGTGTTACAGGGATTTGTCCTGCGTACTGCGACATAATACCCTTTTGCGAAAATCGTTCAACAAAACGACTCTCAAGAAGTCTCGCTTGCATTCGAGGTAGTATTCCACCGCCAATAAATAATCCACCTAACGCGCCATAAACAACCGCTAAATCACCGGCAACACTGCCAATCCAATCACAAAACTGGTTTAAGGTTGCATCACACACATCACATTCACCACTATTTGCAAGGCTGCTAATTTGTGCGGCATCTAAATTTTTAGCTGTTACACCCTTAACCGCAGACATTGCTTTGTATAAATGCGTTATGCCAGGACCTGAAAAAACTGTTTCGATAGAAACATGGGGATGATCTTTACGTAACTCATTTAATAATAAAGTATCGAGTTCATTAACAGGTGCAAGTGATATATGCCCCCCTTCTGAACTTAGCACTGCGGTAGATTGAGACGTTCTAACTAAGCACGCGGCACCAAAACCAGTACCTGGACCTATAACACCAATGTTTGCGTTATCATCAGCTTGACCTGATTTAACAATGACATTTTGTTTAGGATCTAAGTAAGGGGCAGCGTAAGCAAAGGCAGCAAAATCATTAATGACTTCAAGTTGTTGTAAATCAAAATGAGTTTTAAATTCACTGACGCTAAAATGCCAACCTAAATTGGTTAAATGCACTTGCCCGGCTTTTATTGGCCCTGCAACGGCTAAACATGCGCGTTTGGGTGCAATATGTGGGACTGTTTGTAAGTATTGCTCGAGCGCACTTTCAAGAGAACCAAAATTGGCACTAGGAAAAATATTAATGTGCTCTATTATAAATTGGTTAGTCTGTTCATTAAAAGCAGTTATTAAAGCAAAGCGGGCATTAGTGCCGCCGACATCAGCAACTAAGATGGGATCAAATTGGGCAGAAGCGTTTGGGCTCATAGTATTATCTCTTTTGTTAAGCGACTCATGCTTATTATTTTACAATGGTGTACCATTGTTATTTATACTTTGAGCTATCACCTCAAAGTAGCTATCACAGTAAAAAATGCTGCCTATAAAGATATAGACAGCGAATACGTTTTGACAACAAAATGATAAAACACTGACATTATGACACCGGTGTCAGGAATTTATCAATAAAAATATACGTTAATTCACAAAAAGCTTGAAATTATTCATCAATAAACGAAAATGACACAATTATTTATCAATTTAATTAAGTTGTAACAATGAAAGGTAAAGCTACCTCATTTGATATTGCCCACTATGCAGGGGTATCTCAATCGACTGTATCTCGCGCTTTACGTAACAGCCACCTTGTTAATGAAGAAACACGCAAGCGTGTTTTCGATATAGCCAAAAAGCTTAATTATAAAGTTGATAAAAATGCGAGTAACCTTCGCACTCAACAAAGTAGTACGCTTGCATTATTGTTGTTTGAAGATCCTACTTCTGACGAGTCCCAAATAAATCCTTTCTTTTTAGCCATGCTTGGCAGTATTACCCGTGCTTGCGCTAAAGAAGGTTACGATTTATTAGTTTCATTTCAATCGGCCAGTGCTGATTGGCAAGCAGACTATGAAGATAGCCACAGAGCTGATGGCATTATTTTACTCGGGTATGGCGATTACATTGATTACCAACCAAAATTTAACACCTTACTTGAACAAAATACTAAGTTTGTTTGCTGGGGTGCAACGGTAGATAACCGTCCCGATTTAACTGTTTGTTGTGATAACTACGGTGGCGGTAAGCTCGCCGCTGAGCACTTTATTGCGCATAGCAGAACTGATTGCGCTTTTATTGGTGACGCCTCTGATCACAGCCCCGAATTTTTTAGTCGTTTTCAGGGTTTTAAAGATGAGCTATTGGCTAACAACGTTAAAATAAATGAGCGTAAAATGGCTAATGCTATCTCTACTGAAGAATCTGGCTATCACGCAACACGCTCACTAATTGCTAATAATATTAAATTTAACGCCTTATTTGCTGCAAGTGACTTAATTGCTATTGGGGCTATACGCGCACTTAAAGAAGCAAATATCAACGTGCCGAAAGATGTTGCGGTAGTCGGCTTTGATAATATAGCCATTGCAAGTTATGTAAACCCCCCCCTAACTACAATAGAACAAAACACCACTATTGCTGGGCAAATGTTAGTAGAGAACCTATTAAAACTGATACGTGGTGAAGAAGTTCAAAGCACCCTGTTGCCTCCTATTCTCATTCCTAGAAAGTCAAGCTGAGCCTTCTCTTTCCATGTATATGCCGATTACATCCATTCACATTCGTTTACAAACAAGAAAACCATTTAAAAACAGACAATTAAAAAAAAATTAGCGAAAAAAATCACTTTTAAGGCCCAAAACTGACTGTTTCAGCACCTATTGCGTAGTTACTCACCATTAACCGCATTTACTATTTAGTTTCAATAATGTAAATTTATTGTGATGCTATATTTCACTTTGTTTAATTTATGATTTATAGCTTAAATAACAATAATATCTCAGGGATTTACATATGTTTAAAACTAAAGCACTATCAAATGCAATAAGATATTCTTTATTGCTAGGATCTGTAGCCTTAGCGCCTAACGCGCTAGCCCAGGAAAATGACTTAAACTCAGACGTTGAACTAGAAGAAGAAGCGCCAGAGCGAATTGTTGTAACAGGTTCGCGTATAAGAAAAGCTGAATTTTCAAATGCATCGCCAATTCAAATTATCAACGGTGACTTATCTCGTGAAATGGGTTTATTTGATGCAGGTTCAATGCTCCAGTCAACCAGCCAAGCGGCTGGTGCTCAAATAGATAATACATTTGGTGGTTTTGTACTAGATAACGGTCCAGGCGCCGCAACAATCGGATTTCGTGGTTTAGGTGCTGAGCGTACTCTTGTACTTATCAACGGTCGAAGAATGGCTCCCGCAGGTGTAGGTGGTGCGCCAACTTCACCTGATTTGAACTTGATACCAGGTGTAATGATTGAGCGTGTAGAGAATTTATTTGATGGCGCATCAACCGTTTATGGTTCTGATGCGGTAGCGGGTGTAGCTAACGTAATATTAAAAAAAGATGTTGAAGGCTTTATTTTTGATGCATCTTACCGTCAACCTAAAGGTGAAGGCGGTGAAGAAACTGTACTTTCGGGTATGTGGGGCAAAACCATGGATAATGGTTTTATCACCGTTGGTGTTGAATATTCAGAACAGAAATCTCAATCTTTAGCTGGCAACCCTTTTGTTAAAGGGTGTGAAGAGCGTATTTGGGAAGCTGAAGATGGCAGTATCGTAACCCGAAACAGTGGCTATGGTCCTGTAGCAAGCGGTGAAGATTCATGTGACATTTTCCCTCTAACAAACCGTATTAGCGTACCATCTTTCTTTGGTAGTGTTTATTATACACCTGACTTTACAAACACTGGTATTCCAAACTTCAGTGAATCAACTGTACCATCAAGTCTTGAAGGATTTTTACCTTCATGGGTAGCGGGCGATTTTGATGGCGATGGTATCAACGATGGTGTATTTGTAGATGGTAACGGCGATGGTTTCCGTGACGTTGATTTCCAAGACCCTCTATACGCTTTCCAACAATCTGATTACTACAAAAGCGGTGATTACAGAAGTAAAAATGAACGTATTTCACTAATGCTTAATGGTGAATATAACTTCCAAGATGATAACGATACAACTTTCTACTACGAAGGTTTATACGCTAGTCGTAAATCACCAATTTTTAGTCCAGGTGCACAGATATTCCAACAAGTAGCGGCATCAAACCCATATAACCCTTGTGGAACAAACGGTATTGACTGTTTTGGCGTGTTAGGTGTGGGCCCTGGTGGACCAGAAGCCGTTCAGCCAATCATCAATATTCGTGGTGACCGTGATCAAACTGAGGTTGAAGTTTCACAATATCGCTTAGTTACTGGTGTTACTGGTAATCTTGGTATGTTTGAAAACATCGGCTTAGACAATTGGTACTACGACGCATCTGTATCGTACAGCGCATCAAAAGGTACTGACCACCGTGTTGGTATTGATGAAGAGCGCTTAATTAACTCATTAGAAACCGCTGTTCTTAATGATGATGGTACTGTTACCTGTGGTACCGGTTCTGATGGATGTGTTCCTGTTAATTTATTTGCAGATAGTATTTATCAAGAAGGTGGCGGTACGCTTTCACCTGAAGAAGCTGCTTACTTGTTTATCGACCGCGATATCGAAACTAAAGTAAACCAGTTTGTTTTCAATGCATTCATGGGTGGTGATTTCTTCGCATTACCATGGAACAACGAAACTGTTGCAGGTATCGTTGGGGTTGAATATCGTCGTGATGAAATTGAATCAAATCCAAATGCTGCTGCATCTCAAGGCTTACTATGGGGCTATTTTGCTGACCAAGGCGCTGATGGCTCACGTAACTTAAAGGAAATATTCACAGAAGTTGAATTCCCTTTACTTAAAGGTGTTAAAGGCGCTGAAGAACTTACATTTACAGCTTCTGGCCGTGTTTCTGAAGAATCTTTCTACGATGCAGAATCAACTTATAGTCTTAAAACAATTTACCGTCCTGTTGAGTGGTTTACTCTACGTGCAACAAAAGGTACTTCGTACAGAGCACCTAACCTACGCGAGCGTTTCTTAAACGGTACGTCTGGTTTTAATACAGTTGCCGATCCATGTGTTGTTCCGGAAGATGCTCGTAATATCGACCCATTGAACCCAGGTTCAGCAGCTACATATAATGCAGCAGAAGAAACACGTGATACAGCTGTACTAAACGCTTGTCAAGCATCAGGTATTGATCCAACTACTCTTGGTTTAGGTCAAAATGGAACTGACTCATACACTGCAGCTTACAGCGCTGAGATTGAAACTGGCGGTACAACTGAGCTTAGTGCTGAAACATCAGTGGCTAAAACATACGGTTTTATCTTTGAACAACCGTTCACTGATGCATTTGATTTAACAATGTCATTAACCCGCTTTGATATTGAAGTAACGAATAGTATTGCAGAGCCAAGCGCTGGTTACAGTATTGGTCAGTGTTATTCTGCTGATGGTAATGATGCTTTCTGTAGCCGTATCGGACGTGACGAAAATGGTCAAATTGATTTAGTTGATGCTAGCTTTATCAATATTGGTTTAATCTCATCTAAAGGTTTTGATTACAATATCTACTTTGAAACAGATACAGTAATCGCAGAAGAAAACCTAGGTATTACACTAGATCTTCAAGCTACTCGCATGACAGAGCAAGTTTTTGACGTGCTTGGTACTATTGATGACAATATGGGCGAGCCAGATTCTCCGGAATGGCGTGGTACCGCTCGCTTACAACTTAAATACTCTGATTTTAGATTTAACTGGGAAACGCGTTTCATCGGTAAAGGTCGTGAAGATGAGGATGATTTAGGTGAATTTGAAGAAGGCACTGCAGGTTGTCGTGGTTTAACTGACGCTAACGGTGAAGCACTTAAATGTCGCCCAGTTGGCTTCACCGATGATTACTTTGTACATAATATCGGTATGACTTGGTCTAACGATGCTTATAAAGTGAACTTTGGTGTTCGTAACGTGTTTAATGAAGCTCCTCCTAAAGTAGATCCAAGTGGTTCTTTTTCAAACACTAATATCCCTCTAGGTGTTGGTTATGACACTTCAGGTCGTAGCCCATACATCAGTTTTACAGCTTCTTTTTAATTAGAATTGGCTGAGTAAATATTCAATCCAGATGGCCTAAAATTTTAGGCCATTTTTTTTGAGGGAATAAAAATGAAATTTAAAAAAAGAATATTAGTAGGATTAACCCTACTAGGCCTATCTTCTTTTGCTAATAGCGAAACTGAAGATGCGGCACAAGTAAGCAGTATTGATGCTTTCTCAATGTCATCTGCTATACGCAGTGTTGTAGCATCACCTGATGGTAAGAAGCTTGCTATTTTAAGAGCGACTACTAAAAATGGTGACTATATAATTGAGATAAGAGATCCAAATAACCTAGATGCAGAGCCTGTAAGATTAGGCGCTGATAAAATGCTGATATCTTCAATCGTCTGGTTAAACGATGAAAAACTTGGCGTTATGTTTAGGCAAATATTAGAAGATGGAAGTCGCAAATACTGGGTTAATAAGTTTGCAATAACCGATGCAGATGGTAAAGGCGACTGGCTATTACCATTTAAGAAAAAACGAAATGTTCAATTTAATATAATAAATATACTTCCTGACAAAAAAGATGAAGTATTAGTAGAGGTTGATATTAATAATAACTACATTCCAGATGTAGTGCGCTTTAATATTAATACTGGACGAAGCGTTACTGTAATGCGCGGAAATGAAAAAGTATCAGGCTCATTCGTTTCTGACTACGACGGTGAAATAAGAATAGCCCAAGGTTGGAATAAGTCTGATAACGCAATCGATTATTATGCCCGAGATAAAGGTAATGATGATTGGAAAGTAATTAAGCAAGTTAGTCCTAAAAAGCGTGAAAACTTTGAGATTTTAGGGTTTGCGAAAGGTAACCCTAACGAAGTTTATGTTAATGCCAACTTAGGCGAAAATACGACTGGCATTTATATTTATAATATTAAAACAGGTCAGTATTCTGAACGTCAATTTGGTCTTAAGTCTGTAGATACCGATGGTGTTATACTTGATACCGACGGCACCTTACAAGGCTTTCGCTATACAACTAAGCAACCTAAGTTTTATTTCACAGATCCTAACCTACAAGCACTTAACGAATCTGTTGCGTCTTTATTTAAAGGTAAATTTGTACAAATCATCAGTAGCTCTGATAACGATAATGTATTAGTAGTGAGAGTATCTGCTGACGATAACCCTGGCAGCTATTACATTGTTACTAATAAACAGAAGTTAACTAAGATTGGTGATCGCCTTCCGTTTATTGATAAAAGTAAATTAGGAACCGTTAAATATATCTCTTATAAAGCAAGAGATGGACGTAAAATAAAAGCATACGTAACTATTCCTGCAACTAAAGGTCCTTACCCCGCAATAGTACTCCCTCACGGTGGTCCTTGGGTTCGTGACTCTGTTGTATTTGATGACTGGGCACAGTTACTCGCCTATCATGGTTACGTAGTTATTCAACCAAACTACCGAGGTTCTACAGGTTACGGTTTGGAGCATTGGGTAGCCGGTGATAATAACTGGGGCTTGAAAAAACAAGATGATTTAGATGACGCCGCACAATATTTAATAGATAAAGGTTTAGCAACAAAAGATAAGCTTGCTTTATTTGGTTGGAGTTATGGTGGTTATGCTGCATTTGCTGCATCTATGCGTGAAAACAACATATATAAATGTGTTGTTGCCGGTGCGGGTGTAAGTGATTTAAGTCGTATCAATGCAACTCTTAACGAAAATCGCTTTTTAAGTATCTTACAACGCCCTACTATTACTGGTGTCTCTCCTGTAGAGCAAGTAAATAAAGTAAATATTCCTATACTGGTTGTACATGGCGATATCGACAGTCGTGTTCCAGTAAAACACAGTAGAGACTTTGTATCTGAGCTTGAAAAGTACAAAAAAGACTTTAAATATATTGAGCTAGAAGATGCTGATCACTTTTCTGATACGCTTTTCTACGATCATAAAAAAGAGTTTTATACAGAGTTGTTATCTTGGTTTGATAATAAATGTGGCCTCAAATAATGTAATAAAAGGGTGGCATTCATTTCATATGAAGAGCACCCTTCATATCAAATCGCCTAATTAGGTGATCTATTTTGAGGTAAGAAAATCGTACTGATAACAAGATAAAAATTTCGTTATCTAGTTATTACCAACAAATAATTAAGTATTATTGCTGATTCATATTAGTTTAAATACAGAATAACTGAATAGTAAAAAAGGCTTCTAAATTTATTTAGAAGCCTTTTTAATAACTGCAGCTTGCTTTATATTAGTCTTTAAGTGACTCGCCAACCACTGGATAATAATCCCATACTTGTTTATCACTGAGTGAGCGTACAAGCTTAATGTATTCTGCATGTGTCCATGCAAGTGGCGTTGCTGAGTTTGTGCCCTCGCCTAACGCATGACCAGCTTTATTTACACCTACACCATCCCATACTTGCTCTGGTAGCATTAGCCCTTTATTGGCAAATTGCTCCAAACCTTTAACATAACTATTTTTAATTTGCGCTTGTTTAGCATCATCAAAGGCGTTGTTTGCGTTAGCTGCTGCTATTTCATAGTGGCCACGTTCACCTGTGAAAAACGGCCATACACGACCACGTTGGCCTGGTGTATTACTGCCACCCTCGGCATAGTTTGTGCCCGTTACTTCATCTTCGCCGTAGCCATCATTACCATAGCGGCGGTAGCCTGCAAATGTGCCGCTGCCGTCGTCAAAGCTAAAGCTGTATTTAACTTGTAGGTTATCTTCTAGTGTTTCGTCATCGTACTCAGGTAGTGTTTTAACGATGCTTTCATCATTTGCACCGCGTACGCCATAGCGTACTAGCTCTAAAAAACCGCCATCTAAAATTTGCTTTTTATTAAACCCTTCGCGGCCATTATTAGCGTTAATTTTAGTGTTTGAGTTTGCATCGGTATCTTGGCCTATACGAATAAAGTATTCGCCATCGCTATTCTCGCCTTTTAAGTTACCTTTAGTGGTAAACATTTGCGATTCAATATCGCTGCTGTATTTTTTAGCTGTATCTAAGTAGCGCTTTGCGTTTGTATCATCGCCACTTAGTGTTGCAATATCACTGGCTGTAATAAGGCCAGCTACTATTGCTGCAGTAGTCGAAGGCGAATAACCGCTTTGCTCTTCCCAACGCTCTTGTTGGGTTGCCGGTGGTGTAATTTGCGTGTCGTTCCATAAAATTTTAGCAAGGCCGCCATCAACCAAAAAATCAGCCGCGGGTTTTAACATTTTTCCGTACCAGCTTTTTAGCTCTTCATCACTAAGTACATTGGCTTTATGTAACTTCCAAGCAAGCATAATAGGCATAGCTGTTTGGTCAAGCTGTACGCCGACCCATTCAAGCTCACCATCTACGTGCGTTTTTTGTAAAAACCAGCCTGTATCGCCTTTATTACCTGGTGTTTTGCTATTTACTTGCACTTTTTCAAGGTATTCAAACGCTGTTTTTGCTGTGGCTGTATCGCCGAGTGCCATAAAGGCCATGGCTACTTGATAAAAGTCGCGCACCCATACTGCTTTATAGCCAGTAGAGCCCTCTTTAGCCGAAACCGTTTCGCCCCATGGATTAGATAGAGAAGCAATTAATGCCCCTGCGTGTGTTTTATCTTCTTGTGCTTTTAGAACCATGGCGCTGGTGTATAAAAGCTTACCGTTATCGGCTGTTTGTTCAATCATTTTATTGAGCGGTTTGAGACTTTGTAGGTAATCTTCCCAGCCTAGCGCTTCACCTTTACCGTTATAGTGATCAAGCACCGCTTGGTACCCTTTTGCTAAGCTTTTTTCGCCTTGCTTTATACTTTGCTGCTGCGTTTTACCAAAACTAAGTGCTAAATCAAAGGTGGTATTCGCGCTTATGTCGCCAAGCTCTGCAAGCATGCTTACATTACCTGCTGTATCGCCGGTATTTGTGTATTGTGTATTTATAGATTGCGTAGTTTTAAGTGCGTTAATACCATCGCTTTCACCGGTAAAGCCCACTGTTTTATCTTTAAATGAGGTCGCTGATTGAAGTGATAAATAGTTATCGTCTTCCCATGCGACAAGGCCTTGCTCAGTCGTTTTAGCGAAGTCACCTAGCCCGTTATTATTAATATACGGATTAACAGACACATATGCTTTTAGCCCTTCAAGCTCAGTGTTAAATACACTGCGTACAAACAGGGTTTGCCCACCTGGGTCAGTAAATATGTGTTTTTCTAGGCTAAAGCGGCCTTGTTTATCAGTGCTTGTTACTTTATAAGCCAGCGATAACGGGCGACCTTGTGCATCTTTATGTAAGTAATCAATGGTGACATCTAAATCATCAGCTTCACTAACGGTAAAGTCTTTACCTGTTACTATAAATTGCATGTCTTTTATTTGAGCTTGGTGAATAAGCCCAAACATGGTTTCGGTGATCATACCTTTAGCAATTGAAAACCACACCTTAGATACATCGCCCGTTGCAGCTGAATCACTGTATTGGCCGTTTTGGTATTGCTCGTATGACGTGCCAATACCTGTTTTACCCGCATAAGCCCAAAAAGGCTCTGCGCCTGGGGCGCCTGGGGCTGATGTAACCAGTGCTGTGGTACTTTCGTTAGTTGTGCTTGTGTTTTGAGCGCCGCAAGCCGTTAAACCTAACGTTAAAAGTGAGGCGGTTATAAGGTTATATTTTTTCATTGTGTGTCCTTAATTTGAATTTTTAACGCGCATTACCGCAACGGCAGCGACAACGAACGAGGCTGCACCAATTAACAATGCGTAAATAGGCTGATTAGAAAATACGTGGCGTAAAATGAGCCCTAAAATGCTGGCGGCAAGTAACTGAGGTATAACTATAAAAAAATTAAAAATCCCCATATAAACGCCCATTTTGTTACTCGGTAGTGCGTTACTTAACATGGCATACGGGAGTGATAAAATAGACGCCCACGCAAACCCTACGCCTATCATAGGTATAAGTAACATTTTAGGGTCTCGAATAAACATAAAGCTTGCAAGACCTAACGCGCCCAGCAATAAATTAAAGCAATGCGCGCTTTTTAATCCCATTTTTTTTACTAAAAATGGAATACACATAGCTGCAATTGCGGCAAATCCATTGTAGGCGGCAAATAAAATACCCACCCAGTCAGCACCATCGTTAAATGCTTTAGAGGTTGCATCGCTACTACCATAATGAAAGCTTGTTACTGCAGCGGTGGTATAAATCCACATAGCAAATAAAGTAAACCAGCTAAAAAACTGCACCCAAGCAAGCTGCTTCATGGCCTCTGGCATAGTAAATACATCTTGTACTACTTGGTAAAAACCACCTTGGGTTTTATTCGCACTTTTAAGCGCCGCTGCAATCCACTGCACAATACCAAACGCTAATAAACCACCAGCAAGTAGGTATAATTCTTTTTCAAGGGATAAGCCCATGACTAATGCAAGAGTTGCTAAACCCAGTACCACCAAAATAATGGCACCTTTATTAAAGTTAATATTAACCAGTTTGCTTGTAGTAGGTTGAGCGCTTTGCTTTTCAAAAGCCGCTAATTGCTCAGGGCTATATTCTTTAGTACGTGCCACGGTCCAAAGCACGGCAACAAGTAACACCACCCCGCCCCAATAAAATGAGTATTTAACAGATTCAGGAATTTGCCCTGGGGCTGCGGTATTGCTTACATCAAACCAATTAGTCATCATCCATGGTAATGCTGAGGCTAGTACAGCACCAATACCAATAAAAAAGCTTTGTAAACCGTAACCTGTCGCGCGTTGTTTTTCTGGCAAGTTATCACCAACAAGTGCTCTAAACGGTTCCATGGTTACGTTGATTGACGCATCCATGATCCATAACATACCCGCGGCAATCCAAAGCGTTGGTGAATGCGGCATAATAAATAGTGAAAGCGTTGTTAACACTGCGCCTATAAAAAAGAACGGACGACGACGGCCAAAGCGCCCCCACGTTTTATCGCTCCAATAACCTATAATAGGCTGAACAATTAAGCCTGTAAGTGGGGCTGCAACCCATAAAATGGGAATATCATCAACTTGTGCGCCTAATGTTTGAAATATTCGGCTCACATTGCCGTTTTGTAGTGCAAAGCCAAATTGAATACCTAAAAAACCAAAGCACATATTCCATATTTGCCAAAAACTCAGGTTTGGTTTGTTGCTGTCATAATTATTATTTTGATTATTCATGATTAGCCTTATTAGTTAAAACTGCGCTGCTAAATGCATCAAGTGTGAGGTTAAATGTAGCGCCTTGCGGGTGAGCTTTAAGCTGGGTGGTGTGATTTTCAAGTAAATCATTTAATAGCGTATTTTCACTCATTGCTCCTAATTGTGCCTTTGATAAATTAACCGTAATTGTTTGAGGTTGTTCACTAAAGTTACTTAATACGTACAGCGCTTGTTGGCCAAGTTTGCGCGTAAAACCTACAACTCGCTCACTTCCTGTAACGCTAAGCTCAGTCATTTCACCGCCTACCACAGCAGGTAAACTATTTAGTGACATAATCGCTTTGTAGTAGTCACGAAGTGCTACTTGCTCTTGTGTTAAATTAGCACCGTCAAACTTGCCATTATTCATCCATGCTTGGTGCGCTGGCACGCCAATGTAGTCAAAAATACTGGTGCGTGTAGCTGTGCCAAATCCTGCGTTTTCTGAGCCATCTTCTCCCACATCTTGAGCAAAATATAAAAGTGTTGGCGCGCGGCTAATTAAATTAGAAACAACTAAAGCAGGTTTACCCCACTGGGCATTACCCGCAAAATCCGGGCTTGCGATTCGTTGCTCGTCGTGATTTTCTAAAAAATGCAACATGTGTTGCTCTATATCGAGCACACTTTGATGCGCATCAAAAATACTATTGGCAGGTTGTTTAAGTTGCATTATCGCTTTTAAGGTATCGTAAAAGCCGACTTTGTCGTAAAGGTAGTCCATTTTACCTTGGTGAATATACGCACGGTACATTAGCGGGTTATACACTTCGGCTAACAAAAAGGCGTCGCTTTTTTGCATTTTTATCGACGAATTTAAAAAACTCCAAAACTCTACTGGCACCATTTCGGCCATGTCGTATCTAAAGCCATCAACGCCTTTATCGAGCCAAAAAAGTGCTATGTCTCTAAATTTGTACCAGCTGTTAGGAAGTTCTTTATCTTGCCAAAATGCATAATGAGCACGGTAGTCTTTATTTTTGTATTCACTTGGCAATTGAACAAAATCGTAGCTACCATCTGGCTTTACGCCATAATTTACTTTTACTGTTTCGTACCAATCGTTTATATCGGGTTTTGGTGCACGGGCACCGTTACCTGTCCATTTAGCGGGTGTTTCATCAAAAAAGCCATCAGCTAATGGGCTTTCATTACCCCCTAATACTTTGTACTCTGGCGATGTTGGCACCTGAAAAGACTGCCCTGGTACGTAGTAAAAGTTATTGTTTTTATCGTACGCTTTAGTCGTGTCGTCTTGTGCGCCAAAGTCTTTAACGCCTTTAGGCTTTCCAAGTGATTGATAATTGCGGGCAACATGGTTAGGCACTATATCAATAATGACTTTCATGCCGTGGCTATGTGTACGTTCAATAAGCTGGCTAAACTCTCCCATGCGGTTCGTCACATTAACGGCTAAGTCGGGGTTAACATCGTAGTAATCCTTAATTGAGTACGGTGAACCTGCACGGCCTTTTACTACATCGGGGTCATCTTGCGAAATGCCGTAGTCGGTATAATCGCCCACTAACGCATGGTGTAACACACCGGTATACCAAACATGTGTGGTGCCTAACTCTTTAATGCCTTTTAGGGCTGCATCGTTAAAGTCGGCAAATTTACCTACGCCGTTTTGCTCTTTAGTGCCCCATGAAACATTGGCTGTTTCGGTATTACCAAACAAGCGAGTAAATACTTGATATACAACCGGCTTGGTAAGCTCATTTTGCGTGTGTGCAGGTGGTTGCTGTTGTTCAGGTTTGTTATTTTCTGAACACCCTGTAGCAATAAGTGCACTACAAAGTACTGCGGGTACATAAACTGATTTTTTCATTGTGTGTCTTTTTTGTCAGTATTGTTATTAACTTTATACTAAAGATTACTGCAGCAACCATACAGTTGCTGCATACGTATTCAGGTAAACTATTGAGAGGTATTTATAATTAATACCGTTGCACTCATTGCCGGTAAAGCAACTGTATTACCCAACACCTGTGTTTTGTGGGTGAATAAGTTAAGTGCTTTGGTATTTTTTGGTATTACTTCCTGCATATACTCAATATTCTTAGTTAGCTCTTTTGTGTTTTTATTCATAAATACCAACACAGTTTGCTCGTCGCTAATACGCGCGTAACTATACACGCCTTGTTGAGGCGTAAAGTGCACAAGTTTTCCTTTATCAAGTGCTGGGCTGCTTTTTCTAAAATTAAGCAAGGTACTGATGGTGTTATGCATCACTTTTTGCTGTTTTGTTAGCCCCTCGCCCGTAAAGGCGTTCCGAGTTTGGCCTTTAAATCCACCAGGGAAGTCTATTCTAATATCGCCATGGTCTTTACTTGGGGTGTTATCTAATAGCACTTCCGTACCGTAGTACATTTGGGCTATACCACGTGTGGTTAAAAATAACGTCATCGCCATTTTTGTTTTAGCTACGTCTTGGCCAAGTTCAGTATAAACACGGCTCATATCGTGGTTATCTGCAAATACCATAATGTTATCTGTATCTGGGTATAAAAAGTCATTAGCTAACGATTCATATACTTTAACCCAACCGGTATTCCAGCTTTCATCTTCATTTAGTGCTTGAATTACCGACTCTTGCAACGAAAAGTCCATCACGCTTGGTAAGCTTGATGTATAGCCATCTTGGTTATGTTTGCCACGTTGCCAGTAAGAGGCAATAGCAGGGTTAGACGTCCACTCTTCTCCAACAATATTAAAATTTGGGTACTCTTGCATTATGGCTTTTGTCCAATCACTCAAAAATGCTTTATCTGAGTAAGAGTAGGTATCAACACGAATACCACTTAAATCGGCGTATTCTATCCACCAAGTAGCATTTTGAATTAAGTATTCACTTAACAGTGGCTGGCGCTGATTTAAATCGGGCATGGTTTCTACAAACCAACCATCGTTAAACTGGCGCTTGTCGTATTCACTCGCGTGTGGGTCTTGTATAGTTTGGCGCGCATGGCTTGTGGCGTTTTTACCTTTTTTAAACTCGCCATTAAAGTTAATCCAATCTTTAGTTGGCTTATCTTTAACCCAAGTATGCTCAGAGCCAAAATGGTTAAGAACCATATCCATTACCAGGCCTATGCCCTGCTCTTTTGCTTTTACCGAGAGCGTTTTATATAACTGGTTTGAGCCCATACGTGGGTCAACCTTATAAAAATCAGTAATTGCATAACCATGGTAAGAATAATTAGGCATATTGTTTTCAAGCACTGGGGTTAGCCAAAGCTGTGTTACGCCTAAATCGTTTAAATATGGAAGTGCGTTTATAACGCCTTGTATATCACCACCGTGGCGCCCGCCCTTTGTAGTAGGATCAGCGACTTCTAGCATGCTAGGGACAGTATCGTTTTGCTCATCACCATTAGCAAAGCGATCTGGGTTAATTAAATAAAGCGTATCAGCTGATGTAAACCCTTGGCGGTTTGCGCTGTTTTTATTACGTTCAAGTAGTGAAAACTCAAAATTTTGACTCGCTTCGCTGCTGTTAAACACAAGCGTTCCTGCTTTAGCGGTATCAGTAATAGTAATATTTAAAAATACATAATTTGGGTTATCTGTACGGGTTACTTTATTTAACTTAACACCATTGTATTTAGCTAATTTAATTTGCTCGTTTGCAATATTTTGCTCATGCACCATGATGGTTATGGTATTTTTGTTCATGCCAACCCACCAATTAGCAGGCTCAACGTTAAGTGCGTAGCTAATGGTTGGTAAAGTACAGGCACTTACAAGTAAAAGTGTGTTTAAAAATCGCATCATCAGGCCTTTTTAATTTTTGCTAAAAAATCTTTATGAGTGGGTAATTGATCTACTGTTGAGGTAATAAGCGTTTTTAATGTAGAAAATAAGTCGTTTAGTTGTTCACTGCTTAATGAGTCAACAATACTGTTGTAATCATCGGGGATGAGGCCTTGGCCAATAAATACCTGTTGCCAAGCAACTTCGGCAAATAGTTCATCGTTTTCGCGCACTACTTTGCCAGTTTCCTTAAATAATTTGAGCTTGTGGGCCAATGAGTGAGGAATGTCCATTTGCTTGCATTGTCGCCAAAAAGCAGAATCTTCTCGCTCCGTCAGTTTGTAATGCAAAATAATAAAATCGCGTATGTGCTCTATTTCTATCACGCTTTGCTTATTAAATTCAGTAACTAAAGTTTCGCTTATGCCATTGTGTGGAAACAGCTTTATTAAACGGGTTACTGCACTTTGTATTAAGTGGATACTAGTTGACTCTAACGGCTCTAAAAAGCCACTAGCAAGACCAACCGACACCACGTTTTTATGCCACTGCTTTAAGCGCCGTCCTGTTTTAAATTTTATAACACGTGGCGCCGTAATGGGCTCAGCGGGTAAATTATTTAATAATAACTGCGTTGCTGCATCGTCAGATAAATAACGGCTACGGTACACCAAGCCATTACCTATTCGGCTTTGCAGCGGTATTTGCCACTGCCACCCTGCGCTGTGTGCAATTGAACGCGTATAAGGTTTTAGCTCGCTAGTACCTTGAGATTGCACTGCAACGGCGCTGTCGCATGGTAAGTAATGAGACCAATCTACAAAACCTGTATTAAGGGTTTGCTCTATGAGTAAGGCGCGCTGCCCTGTAGCGTCAATAAAAAGATCGCCATTTATCTGCTGTGTGTTATCAAGGGTTAATGATTTTATATTCCCTGATAGAGGGCATTGTTCAACCTGCTCTATTTTGGCATCAATATGATCAACACCGCGTGACATTGCGAGCTTTTTTAAAAACTCGGCATATAAAGTTGCGTCAAAATGGTACGCATAGCTTAAGCCAGGTAATTGCGTGTTAGGTATGGTATTTAATGGTGCAAACTTATGCTGTTTAGCTGCTTGGAAGTTAAGAGAAAAATCCCATAAGCTTTCTTCTGTACCGCTAATGTGCCCTTTTACCCAAAAATTGTAAAAATCGCAAAAGGGGAAGTCTTTTCCAAATGAGCCAAAAGCATGCATGTAGCTATGAGAGGTGGTTTTCCAATTTTCGAACTCAATTCCTAGTTTTATAGATGCATTAGTAGCGTTTATAAACTCTTGCTCGTTTATACCCAGTGCGTTATTAAGCTGAATAATAGGCGGAATTGTTGCTTCACCCACGCCTATAGTGCCAATAGCACTTGACTCAATAAGGGTTATTTTGATTACTTTACCTAACACTTTATTAAGCAAGGCGGCTGTTATCCACCCTGCTGTGCCCCCGCCTGCGATTACGACGTGTTTTATTGGTTTCATATTATTGTCCACGTTTACAGTTTAAAGCTTTGTTAAGTTTGATAAAGTAGCTATAAAAAAGCCCTTGTAAAACAAATTACAAGGGCTCCTACACACAACCTTTATTATAGCTGGTAGCTAAAGCCTAACAAGTAAGTGCGACCGTAATCTTGGTAGTCACGAACTTGTAGCGCGTTATTGCCAGAAAGCGATGTGAACGGCTCTTCTGTTAAGTTTTGAACTTGGAACTGAATTGATAAACCTTCAAGGCTCTCAACCCCTGCTTCAGAGAAGTCATAACCTGCCTGAATATCCCAAATTGTTTCGCCGATAATATTCACTTGCTCTGTATTAAAGCCTAATCCGTAAACATCACCTTTGAAGTCACTACGCTTACGCATGCTGGTTCGTAATTGCATGCCATTCATCTCGTAGTAAACCGTTAAGCTTTGAATTTTATCTGATAGACCCGGTAGTTCGTACTCATTGCCATTTCCATCTTCAATATCAGATTCAATACCTGTATGACTAGCAATTAAGCCAAAGCCTTCAAGAGACGGGTGGAAAATTTTAAATGGTAACGCTAGAGATATCTCGTAACCGTATAGGTCACCGCCGCCGCCATTTACTTTGCCACTGCCAGTACCTTCTGACGTAGCTGGGACTTCACCTGTTGATGGGTCCGCAACACCCGACATATCAATCGCGTAAGTACCGTCAAAAATCCACTGGGTTAAGTCTTTATAGAAAAATGCAGCAGAGAAGTAACCTTCATCACTAAAGTAGTTTTCATAAGATAAATCGTAGCCTGTTGCTTCTTTAGGTTCTAGATTAGGGTTACCACCCGATACAGACCAAAAGTTACCGTTTTCATCCGGTGTATCATTATATGATGCATTAACAGAGGCGTTCATTTCATCTATACGCGCACGTGAGATTGTTTTAGCTGCGCCAAAACGTATTGTTTGCTGCTCATCAATCGCAAGTGATAAATTTAAGCTTGGTAAAACGTGAGAATAATCGTGACCAATATCTGTAGGTGAAGTAATGACTAGACCAGTATTCCCATCTACACCAAAAGCATTACCTTGAGAGGATTGATCTGTATGAACATAGCGCACCCCAACATTACCAGTTAATGGAAGACCACTTACCTCTGCATTAATATTAGCTTGTGCAAATGCTGAGGTGATTTCTTCTTTTACTGTCCACGACTTAGTTGCATGAGTTGAGCTAGTTAAACTTTCGTCAAGGGTTTCATAGTAACCATCATTAACTAAACCATTTACATCGTAGGCTATCATGTCGCCTAGCCCAATAAAGTCAAGGCCAACACTGCCTAAACGGTATTGCTCAGGTACACTAAACATTCCTGGGTTTTCAAGAGAAAAATCAGTTAAAGTCAAGAAGTAACCTTGCGAAGATTTAGACTTTTCACGCTCTTTATAACCTAAGCCAAGTTCAATTGAACTAATGTATTCGTTTTCTAGTACTTTAGACGCTGCAAGTTTTAATGTAACTAATTCATCTTCAATAGTTGGAGCATTAATAAAACCGTCTTGAGCTTGGTTCTCATACTCTGTGCCAGTTAATCCATATGCATCATTTAGTGCAGAACTTGCACCCCACGAAAGCGGCCCACCTAATTGAATTAGATCATAATCGCTGTAATCTAAGTCATGTGAAAAAGTAGCGCCAGTATTGCCACCATTAAAAGCATAACCTAAGTTATCTGCAACACCGCGAGAATCACCACGCCCTGTACCTGAGTAGCTTTCTATACTCCAAATTTTACGGTCAACTTGCGAGTAGCTTGCGTCAAATTCTACTGACCATGAATCATCAATATCGTATTTAGTGTTAAATCCAAATGCAGTTAGTTCAGCATCACGCTCTTGGTAATCGTTACGCACAACAACACGTTGGCCTTGTGTTACAGCACTTGTTATAAATCCACTTTCTGCATCTACTATAGCACTGCTTGCATCAATGCTACCTTGACCCCAAGCAAAAGGAACTTCAATGCCGCGCAAAATTTGCTCGTCTGTAAAGTCTACATACAACGCATCAAACGTCATATTTAGTTTATCTGTAGGCGCAGCCTCTAGAACAAGCATTGCTGAATCACGTTCAAGCGTTGATGAACGAACATATGGTTTAGCACCGCCTAAAATTGAATACGAGTTACCATCTTCAGCAGTGAATTCAGGGTACCCCCATGAATTCCAACGTTTTTCTTGGTTTGGCGAGCTCATGGTGTTTAGTGCAAATGCAATACCAATGGTGTCATCAGCAAACTGGTCGATGTATGAGAAAGTGCCACGGTAACCGTCGTCGTTGCCGTCAGGGTTTAATTTATCAAAGCTTGTTTGCTCATACTGTCCATTTACTTGAACAACACGTTCACCTTTACTTAGTGGGCGAACTGTTTGCATGTTAATTATGCCCGCAATACCCTCTGCATCTAAATTTGCACTTGGTGTTTTATAAACAGTTACACCGCTCATAATTTCTGATGGGTAAAGGTCAAATTCTACGCCGCGGTTATCACTAATAGATACTTGCTCGCGGCCATTAAATGTGGTGCCACTTTCGTTTTCACCAAAACCACGAATTGATACTCTACTTGCGCGACCATCTAGGCGTTGCGCTGTTAAACCTGGTAAACGTGCAATAGACTCAGCAATAGATGAATCAGGTAGCTTACCTATATCTTCTGCTGAAATTGACTCAACGACTTGAGTAGAAAAACGCTTTGTGTTGATTGATTCTACAACACTGCCACGAAAGCCTTTTACTTCGATAACCTCAACGTCATCATTTTTAGCTGTATCTTCTTGTGCTGCTACAGAGGCAAAGCTTGCTAATCCTGCAGTAGCCATTGCCAACGTTAATATACTTGGTTTGAACATAGACATGATGTTTTTCCCGTTACCCATATTGTGATACTCGCTTCTTTATTTGAGTGATAGTCAAACAGGCGAGCTAATTTTGTTGTCAGGATGAATATTAACGCCAGCTTTATTTTATTAACAACTTTATGCATACGTATTCAACAGTTATAGCACGACTTCAGATTAATAAAAACCTTGCCAAACAAACATTAAACTATTGATTTTGTTGTAAATAAAATTATTGAAAATGACGCAATCAACATTACATGTAAAATCTACTGTATCAAAAACTAAAAGTTAACAGGACGCAATGTAAACAAAGTGAAACTAATTAGTATCGCTATTCAAAATAAGAAATATTAGACACAATTCAAATGTTTAATTGGTCAGACCATTAAATTCAAAACATAAAATATATTTTCTCTTGTATGACAAACTGTTATGTTTAATAAAAGTCAGAAAGTAAGTGAGCACCATAATTGGTAAAAATCCAACACATAAATAAAACACCTTTAAGCTAGCTATAAGTACTTATTTTTAATAATTTAATTGCGTTAATTTTAGTGCATACGTATGCAGACTTTTTACAGTGTACAAGGCTTCACGTATGCTTTTTGCAAATAACGTGATTAATCGTAATCACAAATAAAAATAGTCTAAATACTGTGTGGAATGACGGAGAAAAGCATGACCCAAAAGCAGTGGTATAAAGGTGCGGTTATTTATCAAGTTTATCCGCGTAGCTTTCAAGATAGCAACAACGATGGCATTGGTGATTTAAGAGGGATTATTAATCGTATTGATTACATTAAAAGCTTAGGCGTTGATGCTATTTGGATTTCACCTTTTTTCAAATCGCCAATGAAAGACTTTGGCTATGATATTAGCGACTATCGTGACATTGACCCGCTTTTTGGTGACCTAAATGATTTTGATGAGCTAATAAGCGAAGCCCACACTCGTAATATTAAAATAATTATTGATCAGGTGTTAAGCCATACATCAGATCAACACCAATGGTTTACTGATAGCCGTGAAAATCAAAATAACAGTAAAGCCGACTGGTATGTTTGGGCTGACGCAAAAGATGATGGAACAGCCCCAAACAACTGGCTATCTATTTTTGGTGGTGGTGCTTGGCAGTGGGAGCCTCGTCGCGGGCAATACTACCTACATAATTTTTTAACCGAACAACCGGATCTTAACTTTCATAACCCAGATGTTCGAAAAGCTGTGCTTGATAATGTTGAGTTTTGGCTTAAAAAAGGCGTTGATGGTTTTAGGCTTGATGCAATTAATTTTTGCTATCACGACGCGCAATTACGTGATAATCCGGCTAAACCAAAAGATAAGCGCCAGGGTCGTGGTTTTAGTGAAGATAATCCGTATGCATTTCAGTACCATTACTACAATAATACTCAGCCTGAAAATATTGAGTTTATGCAAGATATTCGCACATTACTTAATAAATACCCAGGTACTGTATCGCTTGGCGAAATCTCATCAGAAGATTCATTAGCTACAATGGCGCAGTACACCCAAGGTGGCGACAAACTGCACATGGGTTATAGCTTTGAGCTATTAACAAATGATTACTCAAGTGAATATATTAGAACTACGGTTCAAACTCTAGAACAACGTATGACTGAAGGCTGGCCATGCTGGGCATTTAGTAATCATGATGTAGAGCGCGTAGCGAGCCGCTGGAGCGAAAATGGCGAAGTAAACCCTCAACAATGTAAAATGCTAACCGCCCTATTAGCTTCTCTTCGCGGCAGCGTGTGTATGTATCAAGGTGAAGAGCTAGGTTTAGGTGAAGCAAGTGTGGCATTTGAAGATTTACAAGACCCATACGGCATTACATTTTGGCCTAATTTTAAAGGGCGTGATGGCTGTAGAACACCAATGCCTTGGGATCTAGCTGATTCATCTCATGCAGGTTTTAGTGAAGTAAAACCTTGGCTACCCGTTGATAATGCACATAAGCAGCAATCAGTAGCTATACAAACAGATGATAACAACTCAATTTTAAATGCCTACCGTGAGTTTATGGCATGGCGAAAAAGCCAAACAGTTTTACTTGAAGGTGATATTGAATTTATAGAAACGCCAGAGCCTGTGCTTGCTTTTTATAGAACGCTTGGAAAGCAAAGAATGCTTTGTATGTTCAATCTCAGCGCTAAGCAAACAAGTATTGATATGCCAACATCAATCGTTAAAGAATACACCGAGCTTAGCCACCACAGCGCAAAGTTAGACCGAGGCACCACAATACTTGAGCCTTACGCATGTTTTTACGCTCAGTGTTAATGACTCAAAAGTTACGTTTAGTGTATACGTAAGCGCGTTACACACGAAAAAGCCCAAGCTATTCACTTGGGCTTTTTTTATTTAACGCATTCTAGTGACTTTTAGTTTCAACATTTAGACATTCAGTTAAAGCAAATAATACGGCTGATATTACAAATTTAAAATATCCTCATAGCAGAAATATACAATGGCGCTTATCCATTTCATTTTTGAACCTAAAAAATCACTTTTCCTAAAACAATCTAAAGGTTATTAATATAAAGCGCAGAATCAAGTTTTCTTAGCTACTAAATATATTACTCCAGCTGATAATGCTGTACTTACTAAAGTTTAAAAACCGACAAGTAAATTACTCATCCTCACGATAAAAAAATTTCGTTATCTTTTATTTCAATTTCGATTAAAAATCAACATACCAACAGAGTTGTTCTGGATTGGGCACTACTGATTTATACCTAACTTTAAACTGGATAAATCAGTCATCACACCATTTTTTTAGGAATAAACGAATGAAAAAAGCATTGCTAGCACTAATCGTAGCACCACTATTTGCAGTATCTGCGACTTACGCGGTTGCAGACGATGCGCCAACAGCTTCAGCCGAAATGATAAAAGAATACACAGAAATGTGTGTTAACTGGGCTAAAGATGATGACGTAAGCAATGAAGAGCTAAATGCCTACGTATTAAAATGCGTAAATGATGAGCTTGAATCTGAAGGCTATAAAAAAGTATCTTCTGTTAAGATTTAATTATACCAATTACATTTAATTAGTGATCAATTATAGCGCTAAGAATAAAGCTCAATAGCTAAGCGAAAAAGCATGACATATATTTGTTCTCGGCAGCTGCTCCCTGCAATGCCTACTGTCTGCATCTATGCAGTCATATATGAATAGTTTTTAACGCAGTAACTGAGTTATTTAATACGCTAAAATGACCATGTTTTTAATCAAATTGGTAACACGCTTAGGTGAATGTACTGCTAATAAAGCCGTTGCGAAAGCATTCAACTAGGCACAAAAAAACCGGAATAGACACAAGCTGTGCATTCCGGTTTTTTTATGACTTTTTAAATCTACAAAAGCTATGAATAAGCAATAACGAGCTTATTCATCATCTTTTTTAGCTTTCGCTTTAGGCTTAGCTTTAGCTGGTGCCTTTTTTGCAGCTGCTTTCTTTTTAGGCGCTGCTTTTTTCTTCGCTTCTTCTGTCCATTTACCTGCCTCATAATGAGCAGTCCAGCCGGTAGCTTTACCGTCAACTTCAGTCATAACATACTGAGATTTATTTTTACGGCTATAGCGTACAACAGCAAGATTACCATCAGGATCTTTAGCTGGTGCATCTGCTAAATAATAAAACTTAGGCGAAATGCGGTCTCTAAAGCGTTTTAGTTCTTCAACCTTAGGTGCACGTGTTTCACGTGACTTAGGAAAAGTATTTGCGGCTAAAAATATACCCGCAGCGCCATCACGTAAAACAAAATACGCATCTGACTTCTCACACTCTAATTCAGTAATGTGAACAGGATCTTCTTTTGGTGGAGCAGCCTCACCATTTTTAAGTAACTTACGTGTGTTCTTACACTCTTCGTTATTGCAACCAAAGTACTTACCAAAGCGACCCGATTTAAGCTCCATGTCAGAACCGCACTTATCACATTCGATAATTGGTCCGTCGTAGCCTTTAATTTTAAAGGTACCTTCTTCAACTATATGCCCTTTACATGCTGGGTTATTACCACACACATGTAGTTTACGGGTTTCGTCAATTAGGTATGAGTCCATTGCAGTTTCACAAATAGGACAACGCTTCATCTGCATTAATTTTTCGGTTTCTACGTCTTCGACATCAGCAGCAACCGCTTCATCGCCCGACACTAAGTTCATTGTTGTAGTACAACGCTCTTTTGGCGGAAGGCTGTAACCAGTACACCCTAAGAAAACACCGGTTGAAGCCGTACGTATGCCCATTTTGCGGCTACATGTAGGACATTCTATATCGGTTTCAACCATCTCATTAAGACGCATGCCGCCATTCTCAGGCTCGTCTTTAGCGACAGTTAATTGCGTTGAAAAATCAGCATAAAACTTATCTAAAACTTGAGTCCATACACGCTCGCCTTCAGCAATGTCATCTAAACGGCCTTCCATTTTAGCTGTAAAATCAAAGTTCATTAAATCAGTGAAGTTTTCAACTAAGCGGTCAGTAACAATTTCACCCATTTTTTCAGCAAAGAAACGGCGATTTTCTACACGTACATAACCACGATCTTGAATTGTTGATATAATCGACGCATAAGTAGATGGACGACCAATACCACGCTTTTCAAGCTCTTTTACTAAACTAGCTTCACTAAAGCGAGCTGGCGGCTTGGTAAAATGCTGCTTAGGATCAAGTTCTATTAAAGTAAGTATTTCACCTTCTTTAACAGCTGGCAGTGATTGATCTTCTTCGTTCTTTTTACGCACCGCAGGTTGTACTTTTGTCCAACCATCAAAGCGAAGCACGCGGCCTTTTGCTTTGAGCTGGAAATCGTTAGCTGCAACAGTCAGTGTTGTTAAGTCGTATTCAGCAGGTACCATTTGACACGCTACAAACTGACGCCAAATTAGCTCATACAGCTTTTTAGCATCGGCATCTACGCCTTCGATATGACCAGACAACACTGTAACGCTTGAAGGACGAATTGCCTCATGCGCTTCTTGTGCATTGCCTTTAGAGCTATAGTTAATTGGATCTTTTGGTAAATATTTAGCACCAAACTCGTTCGTTACATACTCACGACACATTTCAACCGCATCTTTTGAAAGATTGGTTGAATCGGTACGCATATAAGTAATATAACCGCCTTCATACAAACGCTGAGCGAGCATCATAGTCTTTTTAACGCCATAACCTAGGCGTGTACTTGCCGCTTGTTGCATGGTTGAAGTAATTAATGGCGCACTTGGGCGACTTTTACTTGGTTTTTCTTCAACGCTAATTACTTTGTATTCTGCATTCTCAAGGCTTTTAACAGCTGCGCTAGCCTGAGCTTCATTTACAGGCTTAAATGCCTTTCCTGCTTGTTTGGTTACTTCTAAGCGTAACTCAGACTCAGTATTCTTAACATCAGCGTGAATATCCCAAAACTCTTCAGGGATAAATGCCTTAATTTCACGTTCACGCTCAACTAATAAGCGTACCGCAACAGACTGAACTCGTCCTGCAGATAGACCACGTGCAACTTTTGCCCACAACAAAGGAGAAACCATAAAGCCTACAACACGGTCTAAAAAGCGTCGTGTTTGCTGAGCGTAAACCATGTCTGTATTGAGCTCACCTGGCGTTTCGAAGGCTTGTTGTATTGCGTTTTTGGTAATCTCGTTAAAAACTACGCGCTTATACTTTTCAGGTTCACCGCCAATGATTTCTTGAAGGTGCCAAGCAATTGCTTCCCCTTCTCTATCCAAATCCGTTGCGAGGTATATTTGATCTGCATTTTCAGCCAGCTTTTGTAATTCTTGAACAACCTTCTCTTTACCTGGCAGGATTTCATAATGCGGCTCCCAACCTTGCTCAGGATCAATACCCATACGCGCGACCAGGTTAGTATAATCTCGTTGCTTTTTATACGCTGCTTTCTCTTCAGGCTCCATTTTGCGAACTTCTGCTGGCGTTTTAGTTGCCGGCACTTTAGCTTTGCTCGAACCTGAAGTAGGTAAATCACGTACATGCCCAATACTGGACTTTACGATGAAGTCATTACCTAAATATTTATTAATTGTTTTAGCCTTAGCAGGTGACTCTACAATTACTAGCGATTTGCCCATAGTTGCCTATTTCTAACCAAATATTAAAAATGTGTTTTGCCGACATAAGCGGCGCGAATATTTATAGGTATATCTACAAACACTAGTTGTTACAAGCTTTTAATACAAACTTTTCAGTATTTACTGAATAAACGAACAATTTTTGTCGTTAAATTAAACAAACAGGTGTTTTTAGATTAATTGATGTGGAATATATAGAACAGAAACAAAAATGCCAACCTAAAGGTTGGCATTTTTTATTTTAAACTACTCATTAGCAATCAACTATCATCACTTATTGCAATTTGAGCTGTTGAAATGTTGCCTTTACCAGTCGTAAACTCAACGGTTAAGAAGCCTTCCGTTTTATCATTTCCTTCTGCTTCGCGGCTAATTGATAGAGCTTCACCAAATGCAAACGTTGCATTTGAATTGCGAATATCAAAACCGTCTGTACCGCTGTATTCACCATTATCAGCAGATATAGCTACGCTGGTACCTGCAGGCATTGGGTTATTATATATATCAGAGTAATAAACAGCGAAAGTTAAGGCGGCTAATTCAACACCAGAATCAGCAGTTGTAAGATTTATATTTCTCACGTCACAATAACTAGTATCAGCTGTTTCCTCTAGGTCTAGTACACGCGGACCTTTTAAATTTTCTTCAGCTGCAGGAAAACGTCGGATTAAATTACATTCCTCAATATCTCTAGCAAGTTGCATAGCATTCTCTGTGAAAACGTCAGGATCATCCTCAGTGGTTTCAGCTAGTGCATCAGCGAATCGATTACGTAGCTCATCTTTTGTTACTACAAATCGGCTGTAAGCAGTACTGCCAGACATAATAATTTCAAACGAATCTCGAATATCAACTAATTCTTTAGTACAAAGGCTTTCAAATGTGTCACCATCAGTTGGTGTTGTTGCTTCCGCTTTACATACTAAACCATTATATTTTCCATCAGCTAGCGTGTGCATACCATTGAGGTCAATATCCCAGTTTTCTTCAAAATGTCCAGCATTTGTATTCTCTGGGCTACATGGATCATCACTATCGCCTTCTTGACAGTTATCAGCGGCTTTTATCACTGTCGCTGTATCAGGATCATAAATACCAGCTAAGCCATCATAAACACCGTTTTCATTGTGATCGATAAATGCTTCTGTTAGATCATAGCCACTATAATATTCGTTGGTATCAAAACGCCCATTTCCGTTAATGTCAATGAACGATTCTTGACCTTTAGCGGTAACAAGCACTGTTGCACGACCACCAAGCGGGACGCCATTTTCATTGAAAGCAGCATTTAAAATACCGGCCATACAAGGTGCTGCAGAACCAAAGTAAAGATCACAGTTAAGTTCATTAGTTTCACTTTTAGGGTTAATGCTGTTAATCTTATTGCCCCATTTTGCATCTGTGAATGGTTTTGGGTTTTGTGAACGCCATTGAGCAACGCATTGACCGTCGACTGTATTACACTCAAGCTGCGGATTAAACTCTGTACCATCAATGGTACCAATAGCACCACCTTCAGTTGTTAAGTATACCGATGTACCATCAGGAACAGGGTTGTTAAAATGATCAGCTAAATAAACATTAACTTCTTCAATATCACCGGTATAACTTAACGCTTCAATATTGAAGTTAGTTGGTGCAGCAGTGAAACTATTGCCATCTGGTAAACCCGAACTAATCGAAACTAAATCAGATACTGTAATTACTTGCTCATCTAATGAAACTAATGAAAGCTCTCCGGTTGGACATGAAACATTGGCATCACGCTCAGCATCATCAAGAAGACACTCATCATAAAGTTCTTTCCAGCATGTAACGTTGTCGTTTTGGTCAGCTGGAATAAGTTCATCTGGGATGTAGCAAGCTTGCACACGCACAGCCTTAGGAACAAAACCAGAGTTCACTTGAATACGTGCTAAACCTTCAGAGTCTGTTGAAACACTAGCATGCGAATAACCGGTTGCATCTGTAACTTCAGAAAGTGATATGCCACCATTAGTCGAGCTTAAACGAAAGTCTAAGCGCTTTTGCTTAGCAGTATTACCTATTTCATCTGTTAATTTGAATGTAAGTTGGCTGATTTCTTTACGAGAAACTCCACCAGTCCCTTTTAGTGCAATTACATTTTCTGATGCTTCAACAAATTCAATCGAGCTTACTGCGGCAGCCGATACAGGTACATTAACTGTAACAACTTTTGGTGTACCACCAGTAAGCACTGTCGCTGTAACCGTATCGCCTTGTGATATGTTACAGCCATTACTTCGGTATGTCGCTGTTGCAATACCACTAATACTCGTTGCAGTATCATCCATTACCGCAAGATCAGATTCAACACAACCAGATGTAAATTCAACATCTAGTGGAGTTACAAACAAATCTCCATTTGCATCATAAATATTTACTGAAATAACCGTTGTAGCTCCAGCTGCTAGCGGCACAAATTCGTTATCAATCACATTGCCAGCATCATCTAATTTATTATATAAACCATTTGAAATTTCAACACTTAATTCTGCTGTAGCGATTTCAAATGCTTTTGAAGCAGTAACTGATTTAGCAGTAACAGATACTTCTCCCGCACCACTGCTTGCCCCTGGCTGTAATTTTAAAATTGCAAAACCAAAGTTATCTGTTAGTGCTTTACCTGATTCTGGTAACAAGGCACCAAGGTCTGTAGATAACTCAGCTATAATGCCATCAATACCATCACCTGAACTTGTATCTGTGACTTTAATCATAACGTCAATAAGTTCATCAGAAGAGAATTGATTTACAACATTACAACCAGATGCTAGATATGTGCTTTCGAGGGATGTTGTGTTGCGATTAGCATCCCAATCACTTGCACAGCCTTGTAATAACTTGATATCAAGCTCTGCTTCAGCACTTTCCACAGGTGCATCATCACCATTTGAAATAAAGCCTGCAACTTTAGTGATGCTATTACCGCTATCATCCGTATAGATGGCAACGACTTGACCCGCACCTTTTGAATCACCGCTACTGAGCGTTACGGAAGCTTTACCACTCGCGTCTGTTAATGCCGTACCTAACACAGGTGTGATTTTACCTGTGTAGTTAGTTGTAAAAGAAATTAGCTGGCCTTGTAAAGGTTCATCTTCATCTAACAAGGTAGCGGTAACCGTCCCTTTATTATCTTTACTGACTGGATTTTCAGCTGTAAATGGCGAACCAGTAATATCTAAAATTGAAATATCTAGTTCAATACTTCCACTCACACTTGAGTCATCATTCTCAGAACCATCTGATGCAAATCCAAACGAATCACTGTAGGTGTCTTCACCGTTAATATGGGTAGCAGTAATAATACCCGCCCCCGCAGTATCGCCTGCCGTAAGAGTGATCGATGCTACACCATCAGCGTTAGTTAAAACCGTGCCAGAGACTGGGTCAAGTAAACCAATAGAGTCTGCTAACGTGAATGTAATACGCTCGCCAGACACTGCATCACCATCTTCATTAACTAAACTAGCTCTTAATTCTAAAGGAGCATCAGCAGTCACACTATTCGACTCAGTATCACTCGCTTTCAAATAACCTTTCAAACTTATTGTATAGGTTGATGTTTCCGTCGTGGAATCACCATCACTAATAGAGCCGTCTTTTTCAAGTGACCCACCGCCACCACAGGCTGTGAGTAAAAAACTTAGCAATGAAATGCCGAGCAGTCGCATTAAAGGCATGAACCTCTCCCTAGCGTTGTTATTATAATCAAAATTAATTTTCACTTAATATTAACCTATAACTTAGTCTAAAATCTCAGTTTTTTATTACTTTTTTGCGCAAAATAATTTTAAATAAATACTAATTTTTTCTGTAGTAAATATTTCCTTGCTGGTAGTCTATGGCAAATTTATAAAATGTAGATCAGGGAATATGTCAAAAATCCGTTCAATGAGTTTAACCACTCGCATCATGATTGGTATGGCGCTTGGGGTTGCAGTAGGTTTTATATTTCAGGCTATATTAGCTGGTGAAGACGATTATCTAATACCACTTGGGTTATTCTCTTTGCCAATTAAAGCCTTTTTTGTTGATGGTATTTTCCATGTTGGTGGCCAAATATTTATTGCCAGCTTAAAAATGTTAGTTGTGCCTCTTGTTTTTGTATCGCTCGTTTGTGGTACCTGTAGCTTAAGTGACCCTAAAAAACTAGGCCGCCTAGGTGGTAAATCTATTGGTTTATATTTATTAACTACGGCTATTGCTATAACGGTGGCTATTACACTTGCCTTATTATTTAGCCCTGGTGAAGGTATAAGCTTGCCATCTAATGCAACTTATGATGCCAAAGAAGCGCCTACCCTTGCACGTGTAATTATAGATATGTTTCCTACTAACCCATTTGAAGCCATGGCCAAGGGTAATATGCTTCAAGTTATAGTGTTTGCACTATTATTTGGTGTAGCAATGGCATTAAGTGGTAAAACAGGCAAACGCGTAGCAAGTGTTTTTGAAGATTTAAACACAGTAATCTTAAAACTAGTTACGCTGTTAATGAACATTGCACCTTATGGCGTGTTCTTTTTAATGGCAAAACTATTTACAACAATTGAGCTTAACTTAATTGTTAGCCTAGCCAAATACTTTGGCGTTGTAGTGCTTGCACTGTTATTACATGCTTTCGTAAACTACACATTGCTTTTAAAAATATTAACGGGCTTAAACCCGCTTATTTTCTTAGCAAAAATGAAGCACACATGCTTATTTGCATTTAGTACCTCGAGCTCAAGCGCAACTATGCCTATTACACTTGAAACTGCTACTAAAAAACTAGGTGCTAATAACTCGGTTGCCTCATTTACTATCCCACTGGGTGCTACCATTAACATGGATGGCACTGCCATCATGCAAGGTGTGGCTACCGTATTCATTGCACAAGTGTTTAGTGTAGATTTAACAATTTCTGATTATCTAATGGTTATACTAACAGCAACACTTGCCTCTGTAGGTACAGCAGGCGTACCAGGTGTTGGCTTAATAATGCTCGCGATGGTACTTAACCAAGTTGGCTTACCTGTAGAAGGGATTGCAATTATTATCGGTGTAGATAGATTACTTGATATGACACGTACAGCAGTTAATGTAACCGGTGATTGTATGGTTACCTGTGTTGTTGCCAAGTCTGAAGGTGAACTTGATGAGAGCATCTTTAACGACCCTAATGCAGCTAAAGACTTAGAAGATTATCATAAGTCTATTGACTCATAAGCTACATTTATACAGCTATAAAAAAACCTTGATGCAATACATCAAGGTTTTTTTTCGAGTAGAAAGAATTAAACTGAATCGTAAAAAAATTCTAATCTAAGGATTTAGGGATTTAAATTTAGAGAGTAAGTTTATCCCCACTTTATTTACACCACTACTCAGGCCAAGAGCTAGCTTATCGCTTAATCCCTTTTTAATTTTGTATTTAATCTTATAAATTTGGCGCTCATGTTGCTGCTCCAGCAATGCATCATCACTTGTCTTTATAACATCTACCAAACCTTTATCAATCGCTTGAGTTGCAAACCAATGCTCGCCTGTCGCAACTAAGTTTATATCTAAGCTTGGGCGTTGAGTGCTTACAAACGTTTTAAATAAATCATGTGTTTGTTCAATTTCTTCACGAAATTTTTCACGGGCCTTATCTGTGTTTTCACCAAATAAAGTAAGCGTACGTTTAAACTCACCTGCAGTAATTTGCTCAAATTCCACATCATTTTTCTTTAATATTTTATTAAAGTTAGGTATTTGAGCTATCACACCAATAGATCCAACTATGGCAAAAGGGGCTGCTAGTATCTCATCGGCTACACACGCCATCATGTAACCACCGCTCGCTGCTACTTTATCAATTGCAACACTCAAAGGAATACCGGCATTTTTAATACGCTGTAGCTGAGATGCAGCAAGTCCATAGCCATGCACTACTCCGCCGCCACTTTCTAAACGAATAAGTACTTTGTCTTTACTTGGGTTAGCAATAGAGATAATGGCTGTTATTTCTTCTCGTAAGCTTTCTACTTCGTGAGCGTCCATACTACCCACAAAGTCAATTACATATAAACGAGGTTTAAGCTCATCTTTATCTGCTTTTTTACTTTGCGATTTAAGCTGCTTTTGGTGTGCTTTAAGCTCTTTTTTACCCAGCGTATTTTGTAGAAAACTTTCTTTAAGATCGACTAATTGCTCTGATATGTCGTCAATTTGTATTTCACCTTTTTTGGCTTTAGGCTTAACTGCAGCGCCAACTATTAGCATTAGAATAACTGCTATAGCGATAACAAAAGTAATTGTTTTAGCAAAAAACAAACCGTATTCGTATAAAAATTCCAACTGGTTTCTCCATTTATAAATTTCAGCTAATTTAGCATGCTTTAAAGCAAAAAAAAGCCACTTTTCAGTGGCTTTTAAAGGTTAATTATTTTATTGGCTATTAATCAGTCACAACCTCAGGGTTGGAAACTAATAACATTCGACCGCGAGCAGCTAAGTAAGTAGCTACTTGCAACTGCATTTCTGTATTAGCGGCAGCACTGCCTTCAACAGTTGCAGCTTGTGCATCATCTTGAGCTGGCGTTAATATAGAACCATGATGCCCTTTAGTAAATTTAACTAAGTAGCTTGTTGGTGTTTCAGTCAATGCTTGCGAAGTACTTACTGTTTCAAGACCCATCAAGTTAGCTAATGGAATTGTGCCTGAAATAGGATTATTTGCTGCCATTGGTGGTATCACTTGGTCAGGCTTGTTATCAACACCATCGCCCACAACAACATTAGTATAAACAGGAGTACCTAATGCTTTTACAGTGGCTGCGTAATTAGTTGGATCGCCGCTATCTAACGCTGTTTGCGCCGCAAATGCAAATTGAGTAAACACTCCTTGAATATTAGTAAGCTTACTTGTTTCACCAGCTGTAGTTAACGAAGCTACATACTCGTTATAACCACAAGTTAAATATGCTTCCATATCTGGTAATACTGCACCACAGTTAGACACTGCATCAACTTGTAAATACGCGTTAAACTCATCAGCTTCTGTTGTACCTGCTTGTGAAAGTACTGAACCTTGGATAAATGGACCAAATGCAGCTGATTCTAGTAAGAAGCTAGCTATACCGCCGCCGCCGCTTGCAAGTGCTACTGTGTTTACATTAAATAATGGGTCAACGGTTGGCGCTAATGGGTTATTAGCTTGTGCAATAAATGCAGGGGCTACAATAGAGCCTAATGAATGACCAATGTAAGTTACATCTTGCGCATTAATCGTTGCATCATTAATAAAGTTTAGACCTAAACGTAAACCCAATAAATCAGCCGCTGATTGACGTAAGCTATCACGCGCAACAAGTAATGAACTTAAGTTCATGTAACTAAGCACAGAACCCGTTGTTGCATTAAAGTCGTCTGTTCCATCACCATCAACATCTATTCCACGCTCACCATGTCTTGGATGGTCAATAGCAACTGTTGCAAAGCCTTGAATAGAAAGCTGCGCCGTTAAAGCAAGCATACTTTCTTTTTGTGTTGTAATACCGTGTTGCATAATAACAACTGGCCATCCGCTATCAGGCATTGCGATAGGATCTAATTGTAACTGCGCACGTACACCATTAATTATTGGTAAAATAGGCTTAGTAACTTGCACTGGCACATTTGCCATGCTTTGTACTTTTGGAATGGAGTTATATTTTGTTAAATGACGTGTGCTATCTAGTCCTAAGTCACGTAATTGCCCGTCACTTAATGCAGAACATAAACCATCATTTTCACTAATAGGATCTGTCGGAAATGCATCACCAGCAACGGCCTTGTAACCGATTATTGCCACCGCGTTATCACACATACCTTGCCAATATGTATCACTTAAATCACTAATATCAGTACCCGTTGGTGTACCTAAATACATTGGTAGCATAATGCTACCTTTTTGATATTGCACACCAGAGAAAGCAGCAGACACTTCTACACCCTGAGAAGCAAATACCTGTTGTACATTTACCATCGGTTGTTCAGGAACTTGAAGCGCAGGCGTTGGCATCGCAGGCTGTTGCAAACTTGCAGCTAGCAATTTTTTAATTGTCCCAAGTACTGGCCCCGCAGACTGAATAGTCATTGCGCTAGAAAAAATAATATCTTCTTTTGTTATATTTCCTGAACTTACAACTACATTTTCGTAACTGTTAACAGCGCCCTGCAAACCAAGTTGGGCTTCTGTAATTAATGGCGCTTCTTGTTTAACCAGCCCATAAGTAGAAGAAGGCTCGATAGAACGCCCTAATGAATCTTTAAGACCAGTAGTTAGTACATTGATGTATGAGCTACCTGCCGTAAATGGTTTTAAAGGAATAATTGCAACGGCATCACCAGAAGCTTGAGTAACAAAATCAACACCAAAAGTAAGCTCACCGACCAATTTACAAGCTGTACCGGCAGCAACAACTGAACATTCTGCGTCAGTTAAACTTGCACCCATTACTACTTCAAAAATGCGAACTGTACCTGGTGTCCCAGCAGACGTTTCATCTAAGCTAACATTTGGCGGAAATGTTAAATCGATTTTATAAGGAACCTGCGAAGACCAACCATCAAGTGCACCTAATGCAAGCTGAGGGTCAGCATAAGCTGCTCGAGAAATAGACACATTGTCGTCATCTAATTCTCCTGGAATATTAAGTGTACCGTCTTGGGTTCCACTCATTAATAAATCATTAGGTACCGATAAGATACCTGCAGCAGGGTCAAATGTAACCGTTGCTGTTGGAATAACGGTTGCTGTGTCGTTCTTAACATCTTCTAACGTTTCTCCGCCGCCACAACCTGCCAAGGCAGCTGTAACAGAGAGTGAAAGTAGCATTTTTTTCATATTGTTGGCTCCGCACATATTTTATTTTTATAGTGTGTTTAATCAGTGTATTAAGTTAAAACAATGTAATCAGGTTATTAATGAGACATTAGACCAGTTAAACTTAACGTAAAGTTTCTATTTTCGCCACCTAATTTTACAATAAATTCGATTACTTCACGTTTCGCTATGTTAAAATCAAAAAAAATAGATGAATGGGTACTTTTATGCACACATATCAAGCGGCTGAAAACGCACTTAAAGATAAAATTATTTTAATAACAGGCGCCGGTGATGGTATTGGCCGAGTAGCAGCAATTACGTATGCAAAATACGGCGCTACAGTTATCTTATTAGGAAAAACAACTAATAAACTTGAATGTGTTTACGATGAAATTGTTAATGCGGGTTACCCTAAACCTGCAATTGTGCCCATGGACTTAAAAGGCGCAACTAAACAAAACTACCGTGACCTTGCTGCAACAATTGAATATCAATTTGGCCGCCTTGATGGCTTGCTTAATAATGCAGGTATTTTAGGGTCACTTGGTCCACTTGAACATTTTTGCTCATCTACGTTCGAAAACATAATGAAAGTAAACGTGACCGCGCAAGCGATGATCACTAAAGCGCTTTTTCCTGTTCTTCGTAAGTCTGATAATGCATCGATAGTATTTACGTCATCAGGTGTAGGCCGCAAAGGCCGTGAGTTTTGGGGGCCATACGCCATCTCAAAATTTGCTGTAGAAGGCATGATGCAAACATGGGCATGTGAAGTAGGCAAAACGAATATTCGTATAAACTGTATTAATCCAGGCGCTACTCGCACTTCTATGCGCGCTGCTGCATACCCAGGAGAAGATAGAGACGCGCTTGCTACACCAGAAGATTTAATGCCAACCTACTTATACTTGATGAGCGATGATTCTAGTAAAGTGAATGGCGAATCGTTAGATGCTCAAGTAAAAAAGTAATTTAGAGTTTAAAAAATTTATACAACACACATTAAAAAAGCCGCAATTAGCGGCTTTTTTAATGTGTGCAATAAATAACTAATTTATTATTTACGTTTGGTAGGCTTAACACGTTGATTGTGTTTTTTAACTGCTTTGCGGATCTGGTTGATTTTAGCGCGTTTATCTTTGCGTTTTTCAGGCATAACAGAAAGCTTAGTTTGTGTCTCGCGCCCTAATTTAACGGTTTTGCGTAAGTAGTTTACTGTTTCTAAATCATACTCCATCCAACCACCTTGTGGCACGCGCTTATCAAGCTCTAGTTTACCGTAACGAATACGAATAAGACGAGATACTTCAGCATCTTGAGACTGCCATAAACGACGTACTTCACGGTTACGTCCTTCATTTAACGTTACGTTAAACCAGCGGTTAACGCCTTCGCCACCCATAGGGGTTACAGTCGTGAATTTGGCTGGACCATCTTCAAGCTCAACACCACGTAGTAAGTTTTTAACCGTTTCATTGGTTACTTCACCAAATACACGCGCAGAGTATTCACGCTCTACTTCATAGCTCGGGTGCATCAAGCGGTTAGCTAATTCACCATCATTAGTAAAGAGCATCAAACCCGAAGTATTAACGTCTAATCGGCCAACCGCAATCCAACGCTCACCATCAATACGAGGAAGTCGGTCAAATACTGTACGACGCCCTTCTGGATCTTTACGTGTGCTTAACTCACCTTCGGGTTTGTTATACATAATCACACGACAGATTCTATCTGCTTTTTCTTCAATCTTTACAGTGTGCCCGTCAACACGAATCAAATCGGTTTCTTCAACACGGTCACCTAACTTTGCCACTTTACCGTTTACACTAACGCGGTTAGCATCAATGTATTTTTCCATTTCACGGCGTGAGCCTACGCCTGCACGGGCTAAGACTTTTTGTAACTTTTCACCTTGTATAATACTCATTCGGATGGTTCTCTCACAGAAGGATCGCTCAATAACTGGTTAATTTTACTTTGCTGCTCTGTTGGCAGCGCAGGTAAGTTTTCAAGTCCAGTTAACGAAAAATAATCTAAAAATTGTTTAGTAGTTGCATATAAAGCCGGCTTACCCGGCACCTCTTTATGCCCTACCACTTTAACCCACTCTCTTTCGAGCAGGGTTTTAATAATATTCGAACCCGTAGTAACACCCCTTACTTGCTCAATTTCACCGCGCGTAATGGGCTGCCTATATGCAATAAGTGATAATGTTTCCAGTAAAGCACGTGAGTATTTTGGTGCGCGTTCTTGCCACAAGTTATTTAACCAAGGGCTTAAACTACTACATGCCTGAAAACGATACCCACTACCAACTTCAACTAAGCGAATACCACGAGTTTGAAAATGTTCTTGTATTGTATCTATTGCGTCGTTTATTCGCGCCATAGAAATAGCTAAATCTATTAATACAGTATCTTTAAGGTGGCGTTTACTCACAGGCTTATCTGCAACAAAAATAGCTGCTTCAATGATCTCAACTAGTTGTTCATCACTAATTCGCCGACCCGCCATACACACCCTTAACAAATAAAAATACACAGCCATCTATTATGACAGAACAACGCCAAACTAGGAAAATATATCTACTAAATAACTAGATTTTAAACACAAAAAAGCCAGTGATTATCACTGGCTTCTAATTTACTCTTTAAAACAACAAATATTAGCTGTGTTTAATGGCTTCTAATGCATCATCTTCAGCTACTGCGTTACCGTATTTTTTAATGTAACCCATAAACTCGCTTTTACTGATGCGCTTATCTTGGTTTTTATCCATGTAACCAAAGTGATTTGAAATATCATCATCGTTACCTTCAACTACCGAAATATAGCCATTACTGTCGTTATCTAAGCTTGAAAAGCTGCTTTCAATTTTATCGAATTTAGCGATTTCAGCTTTAAATGCCGACTCACTTACTTCAGAATCAGTGGCTACTTTACCATTGTTTAACTTCATGTAAGTGTTGAATTCTTTGCGGCTAATTTCGTTATCCATATTGGTATCAATATTTGAAAAATGGCCCCAAATGCTATCGTCATCAGCTTCAACTTTTGAGATGTAGCCATCGCTGTCATTATCTAAACTTGCAAAGTCACTGTCTATTCTTTCAAGACCCTGATTAGATGAACAAGCCGCTAGGCTTAATGATGCTAAAATAGTGGCTGCTAATGTTAACTTTTTCATAAGACGTATCCTTCGTAATTAATTAAATGTCACTTTAACTAATACAAATCCAATGCCAATAATAGTTAACTTATAAGAATCAACAACTTAATCTTGATTGGTGCATTTATTGAACAGTTTCAATAAGTTAAGCTTGCAAGCTTTGCAAACAACCTTGTAATTTTTGCAAAAAAATACCCGGTAAAAAACCAGGTATCTCAATTTTAGTTATATAGTTCAGCTAATAATTAGATTGCTGCGTTTTGGTAGCGTTTAACAAACTCAGTAACGTTTTGACCATTACATTTTAATGAGTTTAAGTTACCAATTTTTTGACGAACAGGTGCTAAACCTTGTTTTAAAGCCGTCATACATAATTGAGTTTCTTGTTGAGCGTCTTTTGCAAATACTTCTACTTTCTCAACTGATACGTTGCTTAATGTCGTTTTTTTAGCAATATCGCGAATATCTTCACCATTACATAAAATGCTTTTAGAAAAACGAGATAAGTAAACACCGTGCTGAGCAGCTTCTTTACGAGCAACACTAAAGCCTTCGTTTGCGCTTAGTACACATAACTTAGACTCAATTTTATTATCTTGACTGAAGTAAGTATTGCTTTGTGCTGAAGCAGTTGCAGATGCTAATAAAGCAGTAGCTAAAAGTAGTTGTGTTTTCATGAGAGATCCTATTTGAACGAGCTAAACAAGTGAATTTCGCGCATTATATATTCAATAAAGTTAAGTTCAATTGAATTTTTTATTTATTTAAAAAATTAATACTGCATTTACAATGTTTAAACTTTACTCACCAATTGATCAACATTTGTGCAGCTATTTTCTCATTTCAGTCATGTTATGTACGCGTATTTACTGATACAATTTAATTCATTAAATAGATCCAATTTTAAGGTAAATTTTATGAAAGTGATTTCTTTCAATATCAATGGTCTGCGTGCTCGTCTCCACCAATTACAAGCAATTATCGACAAACATCAACCAGACGTTATTGGCTTGCAAGAGATTAAAGTTCATGACGAAGCATTCCCACTAGAAGATGTACAAAAAATGGGATATCACGTCTACTTTCATGGCCAAAAAGCCCATTATGGCGTAGCTATGTTATGCAAAAAAGAGCCTAAATCGGTCTTAAAAGGCTTTGCTACCGATACAGAGGAATCGCAAAAACGCATGATAAGCGTCACTGTTGAACAAGATAACGGTCGCGACCTTACAGTCATGAATGGCTATTTCCCACAAGGTGATAATATTAATCACGAAACTAAATTCCCTTATAAACGACAATTTTATAAAGATTTAATGACACACCTTGAAACCAACCACACCCCCGATCAAGACGTCATTGTTATGGGCGATATCAACATATCACCCACCGATTTAGATATTGGTATTGGCGAAGTTAATGCAAAGCGTTGGTTAAAAACGGGTAAATGTTCTTTCCAACCGGTAGAGCGTGAATGGCTTGCAACATTACTTAATTGGGGCTTTAAAGACACCTTTAGAGAACAAAACCCAGTAACAGACGATCAATATTCGTGGTTTGACTATCGCTCTAAAGGGTTTGTAGATAACCGAGGGCTTCGAATAGATGTAGTACTTGCAACTAATGAGCTTGCAGCACGCTGTATAGATACTGGTATTGACTACGAACTGCGCGGTATTGAAAAACCCTCAGATCATGCCCCTATATGGTCAACATTTAAGTAATTACTATGCTCAGCATAACAATACAAGGGCTACTTTGGGCCCTTGTAATTATTATTGCCCTACTAAGCTTTGATAAAAAAACATATAAAACATTGCTTAATACGCCAGCCCGTCAAACTGGAGTTCTTGCATGTGCGTTAGTGTTTGCAGTGCTTTGGCGAATAAAAGCAGGAATTTTAACGGGCCTTGATTTACACATACTAGGTGTTACCGCCGCTACATTAATTTTAGGCTGGCGATTAACGATTTTAAGTAGCCTACTTGCCACAGCGCTACTAACTGCATTTGGTCAAATTGAACTTGAACTGTTACCAGTACAACTGCTTATTGGTGCGTTTATTCCTATTTTACTAAGCTACCTTGGCTTTATAATTAGTTACCAGTATTTACCTCGTCATTTTTTTGTTTATATATTTGTTTGTGCGTTTATAACTGCAGGGTTTATAGCCTGTATAAAAATAAGCCTAGGTGCTTTATTTTACTTAGCTATAGGGCAATACAATTGGCAAGAACTTGCAGATAACTACGTTTATTTAAGTGCCATAATTTGGTTTCCTGAAGCAATGCTCAACGGCATGGCTATAACAATTATGATCACCTATCGCCCGCATTGGGTAAAAACTTTTTACGATAAGGACTACCTAGACTCATGAGTCTACAATATCAATGCCCGCTATGTAACCTCGCACTTTTGAAAGCTGATTCAACACTTCGTTGTGCTAACAACCACAGCTTTGATTTTGCCAAAGAAGGCTATGTTAATTTACTGCCAGTACAACAAAAAAATTCAAAACAACCGGGCGACTCCCTTGAAATGGTGCAAGCTAGACGCGCATTTTTAGAGCGTGGGTACTACCGCTTTTTACAACAAAATCTTAGCGAGTTAGTCGGTCGAATAAGCGCGAATACGGTTATTGATTTAGGATGCGGTGAAGGTTTTTATACCCAGGCAATAGCAAGTAAAACAGACGCTATAGTGTACGGTGTCGATATTTCAAAATCTGCCGTTAAATATGCAGCAAAGCGCTATCCTAAGTGCCATTTTAGTGTTGCATCAATTAGCCAAGCGCCTTTTGAAAGCCAATTTGCTGATGTACTTATTAGTGTATTTGCGCCTTTGTTTGAGGAAGAACTTGAACGTCTAGCTAATAAAAACGCAACATTAGTGGTAGCAAGCCCAGGCCCTTATCATTTAAAAGAGCTAAAATCGTATATATATTCAGAAGTAAACGAACATACTGAAATAGCCACGCCAAAAGGGTTTCAAAAATCAGAACAGACTCTTTTAACAGAGCATGTAGCGCTTAGCTTTACTGATATTAAAAATTTAATAATGATGACGCCATTTGCATGGAAATTTAGACCCGAGCACTGGACAGCACTCGAACAAAAAGGTGAACACAATGTCACCTTATCATTTTATATTACTCAGTTTACCAAAATAGATAATGGTATAACCCGCTAAAACTGCTCTTTAGTAAATGCTCTATCCATTTTTTCAAACATATCTTTAAGTAAGTTAGCAAGCTCCATATAACGGGGCTTGTTCTCACTTAACTGCGTTTGATATCCATTAGCCGCCATTTTAGTGTACAGCTCGTTGTACCATTTTTGCATTGCAGGATCTAAAGGCGTTTGCGCTCGTTTGCCTAACCAAAATAAACCTTGTAAAGGTAACGATATAAAAAATAATGCACTCGCAATAGCTTGCGGTAAAAAATCAGAACCTAAGTAATTAAGCTGAAAAAACAACGTTAGCATAGCCAAGATTGGCATTACTGTAATGGCAAGCTCAGTCGCTCTAATCACTCTAAACTCTAAAAACAAAGGCGCAAGCTCTTTACGCATTGGCCATTTTTTACCATACAAACGGCCTGTTTGTAGTTGTGACATCACACTTTTTTGCATCATGACTCCTCACAGATACTGCTTTTAAATACAATAGAAAACGAGCTATACCCAAAGTGTAACACAAAATGAGGGAGTTACACTTTCTCAGTAAAAGAGCTTAAATTTCCCCTTTAATGGCGAACAATCCTAACTTAAACATCATAAATAAGGTAAAATATTTAACATTGAGTTAACCACTTTGCAGTTGAACATTTAATTGTTTTAGCTTTATTTAATACCGTAAGTGTAACTATCACGTATTAACGTTCACTTACTAAATTTGTTTATGGAAATTGAATCTATGCCAACAACCTCCCCTGAATCCCAACATGTTTTAGTTTTAAACTGTGGTAGCTCTAGTTTAAAGTTTGCCATTATTGATGCAAACGACGGTCACGAAATTATATCAGGCCTTGCTGAACGCTTGGGCGCCAAAGCCCCCTCCATTAAATACAAATTTAATGGAACTAAGACGGTTATCGACTTAGCGGCTAATCAAGCACATGCTGAGGCTATAAATACGCTTGTAAGCTTAATAAAGGATCATAACCTTGATGAGCACCTTATTGCTGTTGGGCACCGTGTTGTTCATGGCGGAGAGCATTTCACAAAGTCAGTCTTAATTGATGAAGATGTAATTAACGGTATTACTAAAGCGTCTTCTTTAGCGCCGCTACATGGTCATGCGAACTTGTTAGGTATTTCATCTGCACAAGCTTCATTTATAGGTTTACCCCAAGTAGCAGTATTTGACACAGCATTTCATCAAACTATGGATGAAGTTGCCTACCTTTACGCCCTACCCTATAAGCTTTATACAGGCTACGGTGTAAGACGCTATGGTATGCACGGCACAAGTCATTACTATGTAGCAGGACAAACTGCTAAATTATTAAATCAGCCTATAGAGAAGAGTAATTTCATTAGTGCTCATTTAGGTAATGGCTGCTCTGTTACTGCAATAAAGAATGGTAAAAGTGTTGATACCAGTATGGGTTTAACGCCATTGGCTGGTATTGTTATGGGTACTCGCAGTGGAGATATTGACCCCGGTTTATTTAATTTTTTAACCACACAGCTTAGTTACAACGCTCAGCAAATAGATAATTTATTAAACCAAGAAAGCGGCCTACTAGGTATTAGCGAACTCTCTAACGATTGTCGAACGATTGAAGAAGCCGCTGTTGCCGGACATAAACAAGCACGTTTAGCGCTGGATATTTTTTGCTACCGACTAGCCAAACAAATTGCAGCTTACATGGTACCATTACAACGTTTAGATGCACTTATATTCACTGGCGGCATTGGCGAAAACTCCGATATCATACGTGAAAATGTCATTAATCAATTAGCTTTTTTAGGGTTCAGTTGTGACCAGAAGAGCAATCTTGATGCACGTTTTGGTAATCAAGGTATTATTAGTTCAGCCAATACTTCATCCAAAGTGGTAGTAATGCCGACCAACGAAGAGTGGGTTATTGCACTTGATGCCGCTAACATCGTAAAGGAGCTTTAATATGGCACGTCGTATTATGTTAATTCCTGTGTCTACCGGTGTGGGTTTAACGTCGGTATCAGTTGGTTTAGTTCGCGCTCTTGAGCAAAAAACAGTTAAAGTTAACTTTTTTAAACCCATCGCTCAGCCTCGTTCAGGCGAAACAGGTCCTGAAAAATCAACACAAATAGTCACTCAAGGTTCACCTATTAACCCACCCACCCCTTTTGCTCTTGATTATGCTGAGCAAATGATTGGCGACGGTAAAGGTGATGATCTACTAGAGGAAATTGTTGAACGCTTTGAAAGTAAAATAAACGACGATGAAGTAGCTATTATTGAAGGTATGGTGCCTACTCGTCGCCAACCTTATGCTGGGCGTGTAAACCGCGAAATTGCGCAAACACTCGGCGCTGAAATTGTATTTGTACTTACCCCTGGTAATTACACCATTACTCAAATAGAAGACCGCCTAGAAATTGCAGCAGGTAATTACGGTGGAATCGATCATCCTCGTGTACTGGGCTGTATTTTTAATAAAGTAAATGCGCCACTTGATGAAGAAGGCCGTGCACGCGCCGATTTAGTCGACGCTTACAAACCCGAAGAGCTTGAAAACGAGTTAAATCGTTTAGCGTCTTTACCTATTTTTAAAAAAAATCCGTTTATGTTGCTTGGCGCAATCCCGTGGGATTTTGACTTAGTAGCGCCACGCGTAAAAGACTTAAGCGCGTATTTAAAAGCAACAATAATTAACGAAGGCGATATGCTTCATCGTCGCCTGCGTCGTATCACTTTTTGCGCTCGTACGGTTTCTAATATTTTAAATTATTTTACGCCAGGTGCTTTATTAGTAACACCGGGCGATCGCTCTGACATACTTGTTGCTGCGTGTTTATCTGCTATGAACGGCACTAAACTTGGCGCTATATTACTCACCGGTGGCTTTGAGCCAGAGCCACGTATTATGGCTTTGTGTGAACAAGCTATGCAAACCGGTTTACCAATACTCGCAACCGATGCTGACACATGGCGCACATCACTATTACTGCATAACTTTAATATGGAAGTACCAAATGATGATGACCAACGCATTGAAAAAGTAAAAGATCACAACGCAGAACATATCAATTCAAGCTGGCTCGATACTCTAGCTCAAAGTGTAGGCAAAACGCGTAAGTTATCACCACCTGCATTTCGTTATTTATTAACCGATAAAGCACGTAAAGCAGATAAAACCGTAGTATTACCAGAAGGGAATGAACCTCGTACAATTAAAGCGGCTGCTATTTGTGGTCAACGTGGCATTGCTAAAACTATATTGCTTGGCGATCGCGAAGAAATAATGCGTATTGCACAGCAGCAAGGTATTGAGCTAAACGAACATGTAAGTATCATCGAGCCAAAAAGTATTATAAATGATTATATTGCGCCTATGGTCGAAATTCGTAAAAGCAAAGGCCTAACTGCTGTAGTAGCACAAGAGCAACTACAAGATAACGTCGTACTTGGCACAATGATGCTTGAGCAAGGTAAAGTAGATGGTTTAGTATCGGGCGCGGTTAATACCACTGCCAATACAATTCGCCCGCCCCTGCAGTTAATTAAAACAGCGCCAGGATCATCGCTGGTATCTTCCGTATTTTTTATGCTGCTACCTGACCAAGTGTTAGTTTACGGTGACTGTGCTATAAACCCCGACCCTAATGCTGAACAACTTGCTGATATAGCGATTCAATCTGCCGACTCTGCAGCTGCATTTGGCATAGAGCCACGTGTAGCAATGATAAGCTATAGCACGGGTACATCAGGTACGGGTGCCGATGTTGAAAAGGTACGTGAAGCCACAAAAATAGCAAAACAAAAACGTCCTGATTTAATTATCGACGGCCCACTACAATACGATGCCGCTATAATGGAAAATGTAGCACTTAAAAAAGCACCTAACAGCCCTGTAGCTGGTAAAGCGACTGTATTTATATTCCCAGATTTAAATACAGGTAATACAACATATAAAGCAGTACAACGCAGTGCCGACTTAATAAGTATCGGCCCTATGCTTCAAGGTATGCGCAAACCCGTAAACGACTTGAGCCGTGGTGCATTAGTGGATGATATTGTATATACAATCGCCTTAACTGCAATTCAGGCAGCCCAAGCAGAAGCGCTAATAGCACATTAAACACAACGTGTGCTTTTTATAGCCTAGCTATTATTTATTTAATAATTAACTAGTTAGGATATTTATACCCTGCAACCCCCATACTTATCCACAGAAATTGTGGGTAAGTTTTTAATCTCTATTAAAACCCACTTCCAAATGCTCATTTTAGTCACGCTTACACCTTTAACTTGAAGGCAATAATCTATACTATAAAGCTATCAATAATGCTGTATCGCAGGCGTTTAATGTCAAAACAAACATTACAATTACACAGCACGGTTTTATCTATTCACAGTTTAGATGTTGACGCCGATATACCTGCGGCGCTACTAAAGCTTCCTTTATTTTTTATATCTAAAACCCAGGATGAACTATCTATCGTTTGCCCTAGTAGCTTTGAAATAGAGAGTTTAGATACCGAATCTGATTGGCAAGCACTTGAGGTGGTTGGCCCACTTGGTTTTTCGCTGACCGGAATAATGGCTAATATATCTGGTGTATTAGCACGCGCTAAAATTTCTATTTTTTCAATCTCAACCTACGATACCGATTATATTTTAGTAAAAAAGCAAACAGCCTCACTAGCACTTAATGCCTTAAAAAAAGATGGTTACAACGTGGTGGCCCAATAGCATATGAAAGCACAAACAATTGAATATCTAGCACTCAATAAAACGCCCCGCAGTGCCATCCTTATTACAAGCCCATTTACAGGTAAAGTAATACCGCTTCAAGAACACCCCGAACCTATTTTTAGGTTTGGTATTCTCGGTCCTAGTATTACTGTAAAGCTCAGTAGCCACAAAATTTTAGCCCCGTTTGATGGCACGTTATTACAAGTAAAAAACGCAGGTACTGAGTTTATTTTACAGGCTAAAAATGGTTTAAAAGTTTTAATCAACTTAACTATTACCGGTTCGCAATCAATTACACATACTCATATTGCACAATTAAATGGTAGTGAAATAAGTAAAGGCCAGCGCCTCGCTTATTTTGATTTACGCGAACTAGAAACGCCTATGCTGGCCAGTTTAATCTTACTTAACGGCCATAATCTCGGCACATTTCATTACTCACATTCGCATGTAAATGCGGATGTAGATACCTTATTAACTATTATTAAGAAGAACTAAATTTATGATCACTCTATACGGTATTAGCAATTGCGACACGATAAAAAAAGCTAAAAAATACTTAGCCGACAACAACATCGAATTTACGTTTCATGATTACCGCAAAGATGGCGTAGATGAGCAAATGGTAAGTGATTTTGCAGATAAACTCGATTGGGAACAGCTTGTTAATAAACGTGGCACAACTTATCGCGCACTAACTGATGAGCAAAAACAGAGTTTGACTAAAGAAAGTGCTATCCCATTGTTAGTTGAACAACCTGCCATGATCAAACGCCCAGTACTTATTAACAATGGCAGTTACCACTTAGGTTTTAAAGCAGCCCAATACGATGAGATATTTAAATCATGAAAGATGATGTAATTGCACTCGCTCAAGCACTAATACAACGTGAGTCAGTAACGCCCGAGGATGCTGGCTGCCAACAGATGATGAACGATCGCCTTGCTGCGGTTGGTTTTAATATTGAGTCATTATTTTTTACCGACACATTAAATACATGGGCTCGAAAAGGCACACAATCACCGCACTTTTGTTTTGCAGGCCACACTGATGTTGTGCCAACAGGCCCTGAAAAAAATTGGCAACACCCGCCGTTTTCAGGATTAATAAAAGACGGTTTATTACATGGGCGCGGCGCTGCCGATATGAAAGGCTCGTTAGCTGCAATGCTTGTTGCAACCGAGCGGTTTGTTACTAAACATCCAGATCATAAAGGCTCAATTTCTTTTTTAATAACCTCTGACGAAGAAGGCCCGTTTATAAACGGGACTACCCGTGTAATTGATACGCTAGAGGCGCGCGGTGAAAAAATTGATATGTGCCTAGTAGGCGAGCCTTCATCACGAGATGTATTAGGTGATGTTGTTAAAAATGGCCGCAGAGGTTCACTTACCGCTTTTTTAACCGTTAAGGGTGTACAAGGGCATGTCGCCTATCCACATTTAGCACAAAACCCAATTCACCTAGCAACCCCTGCCCTTACTGAGCTTAGCCAAACGGTGTGGGATAACGGAAATGAATACTTCCCTGCTACCAGCTTTCAAATTTCAAATATTAATGGCGGCACAGGTGCAGGCAACGTGATCCCAGGTGAGCTAGAAGTACAGTTTAACTTTAGATTCAGCACGCAAGTAACACATGAGCAATTACAACAACGTGTAAATGACATACTACAAAAGCATAACTTAAATTATGAATTAAGCTGGATAGTAAATGGCTTACCTTTTATTACCGAGCACGGCCCACTTGTTGATGCCACAGTAAAAGCGATTAAATCAGTAACCGGTTTAACCACAAACCTAGAAACTACCGGCGGCACATCAGATGGTCGCTTTATTGCACAAACAGGTGCTAAAGTAATTGAACTTGGCCCACGTAACGAAACTATTCATAAAATAGATGAATGCGTAAGTACCGATGATTTAATAGCCCTTACCGACATTTACGAGCAAATACTAGAGCAACTTTTAGCATAATGGATGTAACTAAACCAACATCGATAATGTGTATCACAGGGCAAAGTGATACACATTTAACTGACATACAAAATCATCGCTTGCACAGCGCTATTATTAGCGACTTTTTAGCGCTGCAAAGTGCAGCTCAAAAAGCGGGATTTGATCTTACTATTGCCTCAAGTTTTCGCGACTTTGAACGCCAGTCAATTATTTGGAATAATAAGTTTTTAGGTATTCGACCTGTTTATAATAAACAGCAAAAGGTTGTAAATTTAACTAAATTAAATGATGTAGATAAATGCATAGCAATAATGCTCTACTCTGCACTACCTGGCGCAAGCAGACACCATTTAGGGACTGACTTAGATGTGTTTGATAAAGCTGCGGTCAGTGATGATTATAAGCTACAGCTAACACCTGATGAATACTTGCAAGGTGGGCCGTTCGCACCTTTAAGTAATTGGCTTGATTCTAACTTAGTTAAATTTGGTTTTTATCGCCCTTACCAGCATGATTTAGGTGGCGTAGCACCTGAGCTTTGGCATATAAGCCATATTAAGCAATCACAATTATTAGTGAATAAACTTAGCGAGCAAGTACTTTTTGAGTGCATAAAAAACAGTGAACTACAGGGTAAGCAGGCAATACTTGATAACTTACCTGCTATTTATAAACGCTTTGTAACAAACGTAAGCCCACACCTAAAAGAAGGTTAGGTTATATTAAGCCTTCTTTTTATTTAAAATAAACACCAGCACGGCCCCTAATATTAACGAGCTTGCTACTATAAACTCAATTGTTACCTGCTCTGATAAAAACATAACACCAGCAATGGCAGCAAGTACCGGCACACAAAGTTGCACAACCGCAGCTTGGGTACTTTTAAGTAGTGGCATTGCTACATACCAAACACTATAACCAACTCCAGACGCTATTGCCCCCGAGGCACACGCAAGTAATACCCCTTCAATACTCATATTTTTTAAATAACTCATACCTACAAGTAATAAAACAGGGATAGCAACTAAGCTTCTTATAAAGTTAAACCCAGTAGTACGCAGTGGCGATACGCACACTTTACCGCGAATACTGTAAATACCCCATGCCACACCACTGAGTGCCATAAGTGATGCACCTAATAATGAAGGCACCGCTGCAGATGGCAGCATTAAATATACAAAACCAGATAACGCCACTATAAATGCACACCACTGGGGTACGCTTAATTGCTCTTTTTGATAAATACCCCAGCCAATCATAGTAAGTTGCACAGCAGAAAATAAAATTAGTGCACCGGTACCGGTATCTAGCTCTACGTAGGCAATCGAAAAACAAAGCGCGTAAACAAGCAGGCTAATACTGCTTCGCCAGCTTCCTCTGTCACTTAAAATAGCGGGATTGAATGTGCCTTTACGTTTTAAATTATGGGTATAAATAGCCATTATAATGCCCAAACATGCAGCCCCGCTAAGTAAGCGAATAACAGTAAAGTTCCAAGCATCTATATAACCTTCTGCTAAGGCCATTCTGCAAAAAAGAGAATTTGCGGCAAACGCAATTAAAGCAATTAATGTGTATATGGTGGCTTTCAAAAAAATTCCTTCGCAACGAAAAATAACTATATTGTTTTAACTCACTCGCTAATTAACCAACCACGTTCAAGCCATTGATTAATTTTAGTAATTAAAAACCCAGCGATTTTCTCGCCTAGGAGTTCATTTAAACAGGATTGACATAACTGTGCAAAGGGTGTGTTTTGTTTTAATAAACTCAGTAAGCGGTATTCTTGTGCATCAACGCTTAAATATTGTGTACGCCTTTGAGCATCACGTGCTACAACCCAAAAGCGAGGTTCTGAGACTCTTGGCTCTGGCGGTGTTTGCTTTTGTTTTATTGCCTGCCAACTTTCAACCGCCAACGTATTAAACACAACTAACTGAACACTTGGATGTAATTTTAATAGTAAAGTTGGCCATTGCTGAGGTTCAATACTTTCAAGCTCTGATACATTAAGTAATGTTTTATCGCTTGCATCAAAAGTACTTAGTAATAGTCGTTCAAATTTTGCTATATCTGCAAGTATGGGGTAATCACTAAAAGGAGTATTAGCGGCTAAATAATCTGGTAGCTTCTCTGCAAAAATTCGTAGTGACGTATGAGTTGAAGGATATAAAGCTAAATAACCATCAACCATCATCTCAAATAAATCATCACCTAAGTAAATGCCCAACTGTTCGTGATCTTGCTCAATCACGGCTCTTAAGCGAATTTTATAAGCGCTTTGATAAATAGAGAGTCGCTGTTGTGTATTTAACTGCCCTTGCTGCGCAATTTGCTCGCTAATATCCGAACTTTCTCCTTGCAGTAAATCCATAAACTGTTGTTGCAGCTTTGCTAAACCACTCATGACCTTATATCCCAAAACGGTTTCACTAGCGCTTTGGCATGCTCAAGCTCAGTAATTAAATCATCAAGGGAGCCAATATTATCATCGCGTTCAATCATCGTACTTACCGGATTTAATGTTTTTGCATACTGAGCATATAAGTCCCATACCGCATCGGGAACATCTTCATCGTGAGTATCTATAATATGCGTACCAAAGTCTTGATGTCCTGCTAAGTGTATTTGTGCAATAGCTGTACTCGGAACAGCTGATAAATAATCCATAGCATTAAAGTCGTGATTTCGTGCACTTACATAAACATTATTTACATCCATTAAAAACTTACAGCCTGTTTGCTTATGTAGTTGCGCTAAGAATTCCCACTCACTCATTTGTGAATCGTTATAGGTTAAATAGCTCGATACATTTTCAAAAATCATTTCGCGCCTTAGGTAGTCCTGAACTTGCGAAATTTTATTTGCTAAATGATCAAGTGCCTCTGAGGTGTAAGGCATTGGTAGTAAATCGTGGCTATTAATACCGCCCACTTGGGTAAAACATAAATGATCAGACACCCACTGCGGCTCAACCCTCGCAATTGTGTTTTTTAACTGATTTAAGTAGTCCTTATTAATAGGGTCAATACTACCAATCGACATTGATACCCCATGCATAACAATCGGATAATCTGCTCTTATTTTATTTAAATAATGCCAAGGTTTTCCACCGGCTACAAAATAGTTTTCTGAAATAATTTCAAACCAATCTACAGCTGGTTTCTCTGCAATAATTTGCTCAAAATGCGGGGCTCTTAGTCCTAAACCAAAACCTAAAAAACGATTTGTCATAAACTTCCTTAATAAGCCTGAATAATAAACACATCGTTCAAGCTTATTTTATGCGTTCGATAAATTGGTATTAGCTACCTACAGAACCACCAATATCACCACATGCTTTTGCAGACATTGATACAAAACCGGTGCCTTTACATGATGCATGTCCAGCACAAGCATTATTAGCAGTCTTACAATCGTTATGACCGCCACACACATTTACATCGTTACAATGTACTAAATCTGCTTTAGCTACACTGCCAACCCATTTATCTTTTACTGTACCGCCAACGTCAGCACATGATTTTGCAGGCATTGCTACAAAACCAGTCCCTTTACATGACGCTTGACCTGCACATGCATTCTCAGCTGTTTTACAATCGTTATGGCCACCACATACATTCGCATCATAACAATGAACTAAATCAGTTGTTGCGCCATTACTAGCAACTGCACTTGATGTTGCCGTTTCTGCCTCTGTTGCATTACAACCAACTAAACCTGCTACCATTACAGCCATTGCTGCACCTGTAAACTTTTTCATTTTTTAATTCCTCTGAGTGATATAACTCTTAGCAAGACCGCTAAAGCGAAAATACTATTTCAGTGGAGTTGATAATAAACCAAAAAAATTCACACTTTGTTCACTAATGTCACTTTATATTTCTTTATTAGCAGGCAGTTTTACTCTACGATTTTTTACAATATTTCACACATTTAGCTAAAAATAGTATGTTAATGTATACAGGTAAATTAAGAGGAGTGCTCAGTGCGCCGCAGTATAATTTTAAGCTTTTGTTTTATTTTAAGTGGGTGTAGCACAATGGGTTTTAATGACCTATTTAATGACTATGCCACGCAAATGACACCAATAAGAAATGCGATCGAGAAAAACAACATCGAAGAAGCGCAATCCCTTATTGCTAATAATAGCACCCTGCACAGCAGCTACTTACTCAACCAACTTGAGCAAGCTCGTTTAAACGACTTAGCAAATACGCCAGATGATGCACAAAGTAAATTTGAGAACGTGTATACGCAAATGCAAAAAAAGCGTGAAGCCGCCAAAATACAAGTTAGTGCGGGCCTTGAACAAAGTAACGCTTTATTTACCAACGACTCAGCAATAACTTATGTGCCACCCGCTTACGAAATGAGTATGCTTCATAGTTATAAAGCACTTAACTACGTGTATAAAAATGATGTTGAAGGCGCATTGGTCGAAATTCGCCGAGCTAATAAAGTACAAGTTGATGCGCTTAGCGAGAATGAAGCAGAAGTAGACTCAACCGTTAAAGAAGCTCAGCAACACTACCCAAGCATGAGCAATGTAACCAGAAACATAAAAAATGGCTTTCAAAATGCCTACACATTTTACTTATCTGCTTTGCTTTACCAAAGTGCTAAACAATACGACGACGCCTATATCGATTATAAAAAAGCATTGGCTATACAACCTAACAATATTTATTTACAGCAAGATGTAATGCGCCTTGCTAAAAAACAAGGGTTTGACCAAGATCTAAATGAATTTAAAAAACGCTTTGGCGATACGGCCACTATTTCTTCATCACAAGGCGAAGTAATTGTTTTATTTGAACAAGGATTAGTACCAAAACAAGATGAATTTAAACTGCGCTTGCCAATTTATTCATCACGTGGCGATGCACGCTTTTACAGCTTGGCGATGCCGGTATATAAAGATAATGCCTATGTGCGCCGCCTTAACAATATAAATATAGATGCACAAAGCTTGGCGCTTAGCCCACTGGTACACATTGAAGCACTTGCAGCTAAAACTCTAGAAGAGCAAATACCTGCAAAAGTCGCTCGCCAAGTACTCAGATTAGTAGCCAAAGAGAAAGTACGGGCAGAACTTGCTCGCAGTGCCGGTGATGTAGGTAACATACTTGCTAATATTTATAATTTGGCGTCTGAGCAAGCTGATACACGCAGCTGGCTTACACTTCCAAATCAAATAAGTGTCGCAAGGCAAAGCCTAAATACAGGTGAGCATTCTGTGCATATAGGCACACAAGCACCCATAAATTTTACCATTAGTAAGCAAGGGTTAACGTTAATTTACTTAACCTCTATTAATAACTACTTTAATTACCACGTAGTTCAACTTTAGGAGCCATCATGAAATACATAGCGCCATTATTAGCAGCCTTAATGCTCAGTGCATGTTCCAGCCAACCGGTTACATCGGGTATTTCTGTTGAACAAAATAAAAACCAGTTTAATGAGCAATTACGTGTAGATAACCCAGAGCTTGGTAAAAAGCTGGCCATTACTGATGTGAAAACACGTCAAACCAACCAGTTAACCGATGTAGTAGTGACACTTTCGAGCCTGTATAAAAAATCACAGTATTTACAGTATCAATTTAATTGGTTTGATAAAGACGGCTTTGTTATTAAAGGCAACCACTCACCTTGGCAAGCACTCACCTTATTTGGTTTTGCAAAAACACAATTACCGGGCTTAGCACCGAGCTCTGATGCAGTTACCTTTTCTTTAGCAGTAAGAGAAGTGTCTACCGAATCACAAGAATTTAAAGATTAAAGGAAACAACCATGATCATCAGTAACAAATTTAAAACAGCATCAACTTACGCTTTAGTTGGCTTGAGCGCTTTAGTATTAAGTGGCTGTGCTAATAAAGCCGTAGTAAGTTATGGCGATGCACAAGCAGTAGAAACAACCGATATTAATTTTGGCTCTACCGATTTACAAAAAGTAGCGAGCCAAATGACCGATTCATTACTCAGCTCACCCGTTGTTGGCACAATGACCGCTAATAAACGCCCTGTAGTATTTGTTGAGCGTATTAAAAACAAAACTAGTGAGCACATTGATACTGAATCAATCACCGATTCAATCTCAACGCAAATGCTACGCAGTGGTAAATTCCGTTTTGTAGATATGACGCGTGTTGAATCAGTACGTGAGCAATTAACGTTTCAAAACGAAGATGCCCTTGTTAACCCTGCAACAGCCGTTGCATTTGGTAAACAAATTGGCGCGCAATATATGTTATACGGAAATTTATCGAGCATAGTTAAATCAAACGCTGATAAATCAGATGTTTATTACAAATTTACAATGCGCTTAATGGATATGGAAAGCGGCCTTGTAGAATGGGCTGACGAAACTGAAATTCGTAAAACTAAAGAAAAATCGACATTTGGTTGGTAGTTACTAAGCCTTTACGGGCTAATAAGCCCATAAAGTCTACCAATAGGAGATTATTATGAAAGCTATAATATTAATAATGTGTGCCCTACTTAGTGTGAGCGCGCCAACTTTTGCTCAATATGAGCGCAATAAAGCAGTCCCTGTGCAGCAAGTTTTATTTGGTGACGTAAAATCGGTACGCAATATTACCGAACAAGAAATCATTCAAGACAAAAACAACGGCTGGAAAACCTTCGGCGGTGCATTACTCGGTGGTGTTGTAGGCAACCAGTTTGGTGGCGGTAGCGGCCGCACAGTAGCAACAATATTAGGCTCGGTAATTGGCGGAAGTGTTGCACATAATAGGCAGCAGCAAAGTCATTATCAGCAAAATCATTTTGTAGAGTTATTAATACAAGTTGAAAACGGCGACCAGTTTATGGTTGTTCAAGATCAAGACCAATCAATGCGCTTTAGCAAAGGCGATAATGTAAGATTAGTGTACTTGAACGACAACACGGTGCGTGTAGATAAAGCGTACTAGCCAATATATTCATGACTAATGTAAAAAACGAGCCAAATTTGGCTCGTTTTTTTATTTTTTAAATAACTATACTTGGCGATAGTCTTTAAAAAAACGCTTCATTTTTAACATCGCATCCGATAAATCATCTTTGCTTGGTAAAAATACCAATCTAAAATGATCCGGCTCGGGCCAATTAAACGCCCTGCCATGTACAAGTAATATTTTTTCGGCTTTTAGCAAATCGTACATCATCTTTTCATCATCTTTAACGTTAAAAAGTGCTGTATCTACTTTGGCAAACGCATAAAGCGCGCCTTTAGGTTTTTTACAACTAATGCCTTCAATAGCGTTTAACCCGCGCCATGCTATATCGCGCTGCTCGTATAAGCGCCCGCCTGGGTTAATTAAATTATCAATTGATTGCACGCCGCCCAACGCTTGTTGAATTGCATATTGCGCAGGTACATTGGCGCACAAACGCATAGATGAAAGTATTTCAAGACCTTTGCGTAAATCATCCATTACCGAGGTACGACCGCTTAGAACCATCCACCCCATTCTTAGCCCCGCTGCACGGTAGGTTTTTGCTAAACCATTAAAAGTAATGATTGGTACATCATCACACAGTGAGCCGATTGAAGTATGCGTTATACCATCGTATAAAATCTTTTCGTAAATCTCATCGCTCAATAACAGCAGTTTATGTTCACGCGCTATATCAATTAATTGCATTAACAAATCGTCACTGTAAACCGCACCTGTCGGATTATTAGGATTAATTAATACCAAAGCTTTAGTTTTAGACGTTATTTTGCTTTTTATATCTGCAATATCCGGAAACCAATCTTGCTCTTCATCACATAAATAATGCACCGGATTACCACCCGATAATGTGACAGAAGCAGTCCAAAGTGGATAATCTGGAGCTGGAATAAGCACTTCATCGCCATTATTTAATAGCGCTTGGGTGATCATCTGAATAAGTTCGCTTACGCCATTACCAATATATATGCTATCTACATCTAAATTATGTAATCCACGTTGTTGATAGTGCTGATAAATAGCCACGCGGGCTGAATAGAGGCCTTTAGAGTCACAGTAACCTTGGGCTGAATATAAGTTGCGGATAATATCGCGGTGCATATCTTCTGGCATATCAAAACCAAAAGCAGCCGGATTACCTATATTCAATTTTAATACTTTTTGACCTTCGTCTTCCATTTTTTTAGCTTGTGCTAAAACCGGCCCACGAATGTCATAACATACACCTTCTAATTTGTGACTCTTTTTAATATCAGACATTTTTACCTCTTTAGGGCGTATTGACTTTATGGATTAAATTTGTTCAACCTAGGGGCGATTTAATCGCGGCGCGAGATTTGTAACCTAGTGGGCTAAGTAAAAATTGAGTAACAAAGAGAAAATAGCCCCTAGGAAGAACCCTCTGGGCAATGCGTGTTTGGATTTTATGTGTTGTTATCGCCTATTTATGTGGAAAAACCACACTGCATAGGCTCTGCCTAACGTAAAAACCAGACACTCGTTGCAAATTCAATCCCGAAAGATCAACACGCCCTAGTGAGTCTTTAGACTAACCTAGTAAAGGCGTAAAATGCCAGTCAATTTAGGTGCTTAATACTGAAATAAATTCACGTTTCAGCTTCAATAATTAACGAGATGCTAACCATTCATTTAGCTTAGCTTGAGAGCCTGTTACTTGAGCCATTAAGCTATTAGATGCGTCGATAGCTTCAGCTAAGTTATCTAGGTTTAAATTTTGTTCAATAACACGCGATACTTCAGCAAGGCTTGAAGCACCAAACTGCGCCGCATTCGATTTTAAGCTATGGGAGTGGCGAATAGCTGCTTCTTTATCTTTACCAATGGTTGCTAACACTTCTGAGCCTAAACGTTCAAACTCTGAGCAGCAAAAATCAAGTGTATCAGCAAACTGCTCACCCAATAACGATTCCATACTCTCTAATGCTGATGTATCAATATTTATTTCTGTCATATTTTAAGCCCTTAAAACAATCCATGTAAGTTACAGTTTAATAGTACTACTTTATATTGATGCGTAAAAAAAACCAACTTAATTACCTTATAAATGTATAATTGCGAGGATCATACTGGCAACAAAAAGTTTATTAAATGGCACGCACACTTTGTAATCATTGTAACTTTTCACTAAACACCTGTATTTGCAACGCAATTACAAATATAAACAACAAAGTTACGGTTATTATTCTACAGCACCCGAGTGAAGAAAAAATAGCAAAAAATACCGCTAAACTACTCAATTTATGCCTAACTGATTGCCAAATAATCAAAGGCGAAAATAATGATGACTTTTCCATACTAAAAACACTGCCAGTAAGCTCAACTGTTTTACTCTACCCTAACGAACACGCTGTAAATTTAGACGATAACACTGAGCAGCCAAATGTAAAAAACATCACCCATTTAATCGTGGTTGATGGTACATGGAAAAAAGTCTACAAAATTTTGCAGCTCACCACATTACTAAATCAATTTAAAACGGTCAGTTTTAAACAGCTACCTAAAAATCGTTATGCTATTCGTAAAGCTCCTCGGGCCGACAGCCTATCCACACTTGAAGCTGTAGCGCATAGTTTGTTTTTAATAGAGCAGCTAAATCCCGCACCACTTTATAATACGCTTAATGAATTAATACAAAAACAAACCCAACACATGCCTGAGCACGTAAAAGCACGTTACTTAGATTAAATTCGTTACTATATGAAACTTGCAATGCGTAACTACCCTAACAGACTAAAACGTGGCTTTACTCGCCAAGGACCCGACTATCGCTTTGACGACCAAGTCGACTTTAGCGATATAAGAGATACCTTCGGCTTTAGGTCAATGGTCATTGGTAAATGGGTAACTAAAGAAGAGCGCTACATTAGCGCCAATTTAATTTACGATGCACTGGCCGACCTTGCGCAAATACTGCATTTACCGCCCAAAGCTATTGGCCTGCGCGGGAAGCTTAACTTTGCATTTGGCCATGGTGGTCAAAAAGGCGTGCAAGCGCATTATAATGCAGCCTCTCAAACACTTGCTCTTGCAAAAAATGCAGGCGGTGGTGCACTTGCTCACGAATGGTTCCATGCGTTTGACCATCATATAAGCGAGCACTTATTTGCAACAAAACCACGCTTTGGCTTTGCCTCAAAATTGTGGCTTTCAAACACGCCTAATTTATCGCATCCACTTAATAATGCTTTGAACAGTTTTTATAAACATGTGTTTTTAGATGAAGATGGTATTGATGCAAATAACTTTGTACAAACGTGTATAGAACACGATAAAGCCCACAATATGAATTATATGAGCATGCCCGAAGAGCTTGCAGCACGGTGTTTTGAAGCCTGTATTGAAGGCCACATATATATAAAAAATAGCTTTTTGGTGGGAGGCTTAAAAAGTAGTAATTTAATATACCCAAATAGTGAGCATATTAATAAAGCAAATGAAGCGCTTAACCAGTATTTTGAGCTACTGGGTTATGCGCTTCATAAAATGGACGAGTAATGCCTATATTTGGTGATTATTTATCGTCACTAATACGACTTGCTACTGCGCTGCTTTGATCTTTATATTTTGCATCTTTACGAATATTGTATGGGTTTTCACACGGGCCCGATAACATTTCAAAGCTCATAGCACCAATTTTCATCAGTGGGCGTAGTGCCAGTGGTAATTTACCTGAGTTGTAAAACTCTAAAACAATATTACCGCTCCAGCCTGGGTCTATTCGGTGCGCGGTTACATGCACCATTAAACCCAAACGCGCAAGCGATGAGCGTCCATCTAACCAACCTACTATATCTGCTGGTAGAGTTACTTTTTCATGGGTAATAGCTAGTGCAAGTTCACCTGGGTGTAAAAAGAATGCTTCACCTTCATCAAGCACTATTTCTTCACTCATGATCGATTCCATGGCCTTATTTAACTGATCTTTTGGACCACTTAAATCGACGTATGCCGCGTTATGCGCATTAAACGTTCTAAATTTATTACCCAAGCGTAAATCGACCGTTACACCTGAAATCATTTCGCTCGTTGGTGCAGGCTCAATAACTATGCGGCCATCGCTTAAGTATTCTTTAATATGTGTGTCTGAAAGTCTCATTATTTATTAATCTTCCGTAATCACAATTTCAATTGCATTGTGATGCTGTTGATAATAAAGCGTGCTGGCTATTAACCTTGCTGCTGCGCTGTATGTTTTGCTTATTGCGGCATCGTTATCGCTTGCAATAAGTTTACCTTGCTCAGAATACTCGCGTATATCTATTGCAAGTGGAATATGGCTAAGTACAGGCACGCCGTGCTTATGCGCCAGTTTTTGTGCACCGTCTTTACCAAAAACGTGGTTAGCTTCACCACAGTGAGTGCAAATGTAGTGGCTCATATTTTCTATTAAGCCAAGCACCGGTACGTTTACTTTATTAAACATAGCAATGCCTTTTTGCGCATCGGCTAGCGCTAAATCTTGCGGTGTAGTGACAATAACAGAGCCGCTAGCGGGTACTTTTTGGCTCATTGTAAGCTGAATATCACCGGTGCCCGGTGGCATATCAACAATTAAGTAGTCAAGCTCGCCCCAATCGGTTTCGTTAAGTAACTGGCTCAGCGCGCCTGACGCCATTGGCCCGCGCCATACCGTGGCATCATCGCTTGGAACTAAAAAGCCAATTGACTGCGCTTTAATGCCATTTGCATCAAAAGGCTGTAGCTGTTTGTTATCTTTAGTGACGGGCTCTGCGCCCACTAATCCTAAAAGCATTGGGATAGATGGGCCATAAATGTCAGCATCTAAAATACCCACCTTTGCGCCTTCATTTTTAAGCGCGCCTGCCAAGTTAACAGCAGTAGTCGACTTACCTACCCCACCTTTGCCTGAGGCAATAAGTACAATATGTTTAATCGTCTTAAACTTAGCCGCCTCTCTAATGATAACCTTGGCGCTAATTGTTACAGGCACATTTAAGCTTTCACTTACGTGTTGCTCAACTAAAGGCATTTCTGATTGCCCAGCAAATGGCAGAGTTAATTTAATGTGTAGTGATTTATCGTCATTTTGAGTAATAGTATCAATGAAGCTTTCGTCAATACCGACGGCAAAAGCCGCACTACGATATGCCGCTAAGGCAGTTATAATCGGTTGTTTTTGCACCGATTTAGAAGAGAATAGTTTCGACAGTCCAAACATAGCAATTAAATAGCGTTTCTTTGATGAAAAGTGCCACGGAATTATGTAACATTCAGGGCATTAACACCAGTCAATTAATAAAAATCCATAAGCTGTGCGCACTCTAAGCAGATAGCTTGTAGATAAATTAATGATAATTGCCGTTTGTATAATAAAAACGGCGTTTTATCCTCAATTCGGAATGATTATGACGCAGCGAAAGATCCTGATTACCAGCGCATTACCTTATGCAAATGGCCCTACTCACCTAGGTCATTTATTGGAATATATTCAAACTGATATTTGGTCACGTTTTCAAAAACTACAAGGCCACGAAGCTTATTATGTTTGCGCAGACGATGCCCACGGCACGCCAATTATGCTTAATGCGCAAAAGCAAGGGATCACGCCTGAAGAAATGGTAAAACAAGTGAGCATAGAGCGCCAACGCGACTTTGCTGACTTTAATATCAAATTTGATAACTACCACAGCACCCACAGCCAAGAAAACAAAGAATTAAGCGAACTTATTTATAACCGCCTAAACGATGCCGGTCATATTAAAAAGCACACTATTTCGCAATTATTCGATCCAGAAAAAGGTATTTTCTTACCAGACCGCTTTGTAACAGGTACTTGCCCGACGTGTAAGTCTGAAAACCAAAACGGCGATAGCTGTGATTCGTGTGGTGCTACATACAGCCCTACCGAACTTATTAACCCGCGTTCTGTAATGTCAGGTGCTGAGCCTGTACTTAAAGATTCTGAGCATTACTTTTTTGACCTGCCAGCATTTGAAGGCATGCTAAAAGAGTGGTTACACTCGGGAACTATTCAACAAGAAATGGCTAACAAGCTAGACGAATGGTTTACCGATGGCTTGCAACAGTGGGATATTAGCCGTGACGCACCTTATTTTGGTTTTGAAATCCCAAATGCACCAGGCAAATATTTTTACGTTTGGTTAGATGCACCTATTGGTTACATGGCGAGTTTTAAAAACCTATGTGACGAAAAAGGCCTCGACTTTGATGCGTTTTGGGCTGAAGGTTCAGACGCAGAGCTTTATCACTTTATTGGTAAAGACATTATCTACTTCCACAGCTTATTTTGGCCAGCAATGCTAGAAGGCGCTAATTTTAGAAAGCCAACTAACGTATTCGCTCATGGTTTTGTAACTGTGAATGGCGAAAAAATGTCTAAATCAAAGGGTACGTTTATTAAAGCGCGTACTTATTTAGATAACTTAAACCCAGAATACTTACGTTACTACTACGCAGCAAAATTAAGCAGCGGTATTGTTGATCTGGATTTAAACCTAGAAGACTTTGCACAGCGCGTAAATTCAGACCTAGTAGGTAAAGTAGTCAACATAGCGAGCCGTTGTGCTGGCTTTATTACTAAAAAGTTTGATGGCAAGCTAAGCAACACTATTATGCAACCAGAGCTGTTAGCAGAGTTTCAAGCTGCTGCACCGAGCATTACAACACACTACGAGAACCGCGATTACAGCCGCGCAATTCGCGAAATAATGGCGCTTGCCGACAAAGCAAACCAATTTATTGATGGCGCAGCGCCTTGGGTATTAATTAAAGACGAAACTAAGCAACAAGAAGCACACGAAGTGTGTTCTCTTGGTCTTAACTTGTTCCGCGTTTTAATTACTTACTTAAAACCCGTGCTACCAGGAATGGCAGACAACGTACAAGCGTTTTTAAATGACGACCTTGCATGGGACGGCGTTCAAAATGCACTAGTAAGCCACCCTATCAATAAATTTAAACCGTTAATGCAACGTGTTGAAATGGATAAAGTGAACAAAATGGTTGAAGAATCTAAAGAAAGCTTAGCACCAAAAGTAACAATTGACCCTAACAGCCCACTTGCAAAAGAGCCAATTAGCGACGAGATTGAGTTCGATGATTTTGCAAAAGTAGACCTACGCGTAGCTAAAATTGCTAAAGCAGAGCACGTAGAAGGCGCAGATAAACTACTTAAGCTAACACTTGATTTAGGCGGCGAAACTCGCCAAGTGTTTGCGGGTATTAAATCGGCTTATGCACCTGAGGATATCGAAGGCAAGCTAACCGTTATGGTTGCTAACCTTAAGCCTCGTAAAATGCGCTTTGGTATGTCTGAAGGCATGGTATTGGCAGCAGGCCCTGGCGGAAAAGAAATTTATATTCTTAACCCAGATGACGGCTCAGAGCCTGGTATGCGCGTAATGTAATATTATTCATACAATAAAAAAACCGCTGATATGTCAGCGGTTTTTTTATGGGCTAAAGTAATGTTTAGTCGTATATTAAATACCGAACAAGAGCGTAGTGTTCTTACCAAGCTTGTAAAAAAATATATAAGTAAACTGCCTAAATAGGCAGTTATATTTTAACTCTAAAATTAATTATCTTATTTAATTGAGCTTTTTCAATACGCGGTCTTTTCTTGGTAGGTAATAGTTATCGTAATCAAGAGACACTATAACGCGCTCTGCTTTTCCTAATAACTCATTACGCGGAATTAAACCTATTACACGCGAGTCAGCGCTATTGTCGCGGTTATCGCCCATTGCTAAATAATAATCATCAGGAATTGTAATTGCATCAAAGCCCGATAAACGTGAAGGAATATTTGCCACTCTTATCGAATGCGCTAACCCGTTTAAATCTTCGATTTTATCAAGCGAGTCTATGTTGCTTTGCTGATCTGCATAAGTAAGTTTTTTACCATTAATAATGAGCTCATTATTTTCAAGCGCAACGGTGTCTCCTGGCACACCAATTACACGTTTAATTAAACGGTTATCGGCAGCTTGTGAGTCAAAAACAATAATATCACCGGTTTGTGGGTCCGCTAGTTTAAGTAGTTTTATATGCGTAAATGGGACACGAATATCGTAGGCCATTTTATCGGTAAGTATTCTGTCACCTTCTTGAATTGTTGGCTTCATAGAGCCTGTTGGCACTTCGTACCAATCGGCTACAGCGCTTCTAAATACGCTCATTAGTGCAATAAATACGATAAGAGAGCGGTTGTTTTTCCAAAACTTATAAACTAATTTCATGCCTATTCCCTTCAATTGAACAAGTCTTTAATTAAGTAACTGTTTATATGACTTTGCTATTTAGCTGCAGTTCAATCAATGATGTAACAAAACATGTTGACTACTAATTTTAATTGATCGATTAAATTTAGAGCGTCGTAACATTTAACGAAACCAACGGGTATTAACTTAAAGGAAAAATAAAATGTTTAAGAAAATTACTACTGCATTATTGTTTACAACTGCAAGCCTTGGATTTACTACAATGGCTTATGCTGATCATCATGGTATGAAAAAAGACGTTGTTGAAGTAGCCGTTGAAAATGGTTCGTTCACTACTCTTGTTGCTGCTGTTAAAGCCGCAGGTTTAGTTGAAACACTGCAAGGTAAAGGACCCTTTACTATTTTTGCACCAACAGATGCTGCATTTTCTAAATTACCTGAAGGCACTGTAGAAATGTTACTCAAGCCTGAAAACAAAGATAAGCTAACGGCGGTATTAACTTATCACGTAGTGTCTGGAAAAGTGATGGCAGCCGATGTAATGAAGGTAGATAGTGCGAAAACACTACAAGGCCAATCAGTTATGGTTAAAGCCGACAGCATGGGCGTAATGATAAATGACGCTAAAGTTGTAAAAGCTGATGTAAAAGCAAGCAACGGCGTAATTCATGTTATCGACACCGTACTACTTCCAAAAAAGTAGTCATAAAAGAATAAGCCAACTAAAAAAGCATAAGTAAATACTTATGCTTTTTTATTTATTTTTGTTTCATGACATAACAAATTATTGATTTAGTTTTTCTTTCGCTTCTTTTACTTTTTCAAAATCTAAACCAAGTTCGTCAGTCGCTTCTTTAATAAGATGCGGTTGAGTCATCACGACTGCCATTAGTTGCTGTAGCTTTTCTGGCGGAATACCAAGCTCTTGAACAAGCGCCATTGCCATCATTGGGTTTTGAGTAAACGCTTCAAACAATGCTTTTACTTTTTCGTCGCTTACATTGTGCTCTTTAAGTATTGCTAGTATTGGATTCATTATTAAACCTTAAGTGTTTTTTATAGGGCTTAGTATATGGGCTAAACCCTAAAATTAAAGAGTTACTCTACAAGTAAAACCACTTTTCCTGCGTTTTCATTACGCTCTAAAATAGCATGGGCTTCGTTTACGTCGCTCCAAGGCAATGTTTTATACAAGTTAAAGTCGTACTTTTTAGTGGCAATATCGTTGTAAAAACGCGCTACAAAGTCGTCGCGCACCTGACGTTTAAACTCAATACTACGATTTCTAAGCGTTGAGGCATGAAACGAAATACGCTTTTGTAAAAGCGCGGCAAAATCAACCTCTGCAAAACGTCCATCTAAAAATGCAAGCATTACAATTTGGCAATCCATGGCTGCAATAGCGGCATTTTTATTTAAGTAACTCCCCGAAACAGGATCAACAATTGCATTTGCTGTTAACTCATTTGCTTTCATATATTCTACAAAGTCAGTGGTTTTGTAGTTAATTGCATGATCGGCACCAAGCTCTTTTGCGTGTTGGCATTTGTCATCCGTACCAGCGGTAATAACTACGGTAGCACCTGCGCTTTTAGCCATTTGAATTGCTGCACCGCCCACGCCACTAGCACCTGCATGAATAAGCGCTGTTTGCCCTTTTTGTAATTTACCAAGCTCAAATAACGCGCCAAATGCCGTTAAATACACTTCACTTATTGCGGCGCCCTCAGCCATTGTTACATCATCGGGTAATTCCATAAGCTGTTTTGCATCAACTGCTACATATTCGCTATAAGCACCACCAGAGCACAATGTAAAAATACGCTTGTTTAGCCAGCTTTTATCTACATCTTTTCCAAGCTCAGTAACTGTACCCGCACATTCTAAACCTAAAATCGGGCTATCTCCCGCAGGGGCCGGGTATTTACCTTGGCGCTGCATACTGTCTGCACGGTTTACACCTATTGCTGCAACTTTAACAAGTACTTCATGGCTCTTTAAAACCGGCTTTTCGGTTTCACTAAATGCAAGGTTGCCATCTTCATGAGAAATATATTTCATTGTTGCTCCAAGTTTAAAAACTGTAATAACATATAGATGGGGATGAACACAGATTCAAACAACCTCAAAAGCGCCAACTTTGTTTATAAGGATAAACATCGGGTAGATAACCATTATGTACTTGTTGCTGACAATCCTGCCAGAACGTCGCTAAAAACAAGTTACTGTGCTCATTATTAAAATAATTAAACGCAACCTCGTTGGCACTAAAAAACACCTTAAATTGGCTCGGAAATATATCGTTTTCAGCTATATCAAAATACGAGTTACTACTTAGCTCTTCAAGTGCATTTTGGGTTTGTGGAACCTCTCTAAAGTTGCAATCGGTAAGCGGGCAAATTTCGTCAAAGTCGTAAAACACCACTCGCCCCCATCGCGTTACGCCAAAGTTTTTCATTAGCATGTCGCCCGGAAATATATTAGCGCCCGCTAACTCTTTAATTGCTTTACCGTAGTCATGCATTACTCGTTCTAGGGTTTTGTTATCGCATTGGTTAATATATAAATTAAGCGGGGTCATTTTACGCTCAACATAAACGTGCTTTAAAATGAGTGCCTTGCCAGATATAACTATGCTGCTGCCAATTTGGCTTTTCATCTGCTCAAGCAGCTCGTCGCTAAAACGGCTTAAATCAAACGCTAAATATCTAAATTCGTGTGTGTCTACCAAACGCCCAACCCTATCGGCTTGTTTTACAAAGTTATACTTGTCTATCACTTGTGCTTTGGTGGCTGTTTTTGGCGCACTAAATTTGTCTTTAATTACTTTATAAACGTAATCTAGCCCTTCAATAGTAAATACCAGCATTACCATACCTGGCGTCCCTGGTGCTGTGACATACTTGAAGTTGGCTGGGCTATTTTTAGTCGTATCGACCTTATACCGATAAAACTCAGTTTTGGCGTGCTTTATAAAACCAATGGCGTTAAATAACTCAAAGCGTTGTTTGTGTGGCATTAACACACTTAAGTAATCTACATAACGAGCGGGCTTATCGGTATCAACCATAAAATAGGTGCGTGCAAAGCCAAATAATAAACTTAATTGATCGGCGCCCATCATTACAGCATCAAGCTTTAGTCCCTCATCGGTATTTAAAATAGCGATAGCAAAAGGCATATTGTCGCCATTTTTAGCAATGCAGCGCCCAATTAAATAACAGGCTTTGTTTCTAAAAAATAATGAGTTGGCGTATTCAATATAACCGTCGTTTAAATTTATAAGTTCGTACACCTGTTTGCATTGCTGCTTAGCGCCTTGCATTAACGTACTTTGTAATGTGGCTACATCAAGTTCTAAATGACTAAACGGCACTCTAAATACTTGATTAGTGATAAGCGTTTTAACGGCGTTATTAAACCCATTATGTAGCGATACCCTGCTCACTAAGCTTTCATAAGAGCGCGGCTCACTACGATACTTTGCTTTTAATACAAACAAATGCACAGTACGAATTTTTTTATCGTCCCAAATTGCGCCAAACGTTGAATTAAAAAAAGTATGCGCAATAGGTTTGTTTTCGTGATTTTGTACCATATCGCCGTAAATATTTTTAGCTAACTGCCACGTTTGCGGGCAAGTAAGCTCAGCATAAGCAATAACTCTCACGGCTTCACTCACGTTTTTCACTTCGCGCTCATACACTTGTAAACGTTCACGCATAGCACTTTGCACACTATGGTACTGTCGTTGTTCAAAACGGCTTTGTGCACCCAGTGTAATATTTAAAAATTGCGAAAACATCGCCTCAAATCCAGCAAAAACAGATCGTGCAAGCTTACTGGCAATAACGTTTTGCAGCGTATTATTAGATTGATGTGTTAGCCTATTTTGCATAAATACAGCACTTATATTGATGCCAGTTATGGCGGTTATTTTTATTAATTGTTTACACCTTAGCAAGCAGGCTTTAATTTAGATAATTAATAAACCATATAAATAGAATTTATTGGGCGTATTGACCTTTCGAGGTTAATTTTGCAGCCGTGTATTTGGTTTATAAGCAAGGCAAAGTACATGTAGTGTGGTGGCTCCCCATAAATGTACTTTAACGCTGCATAAAGGCCAAATACACACTGCCCATAGCGTTCTTTCTAGGGACGATTAACTCTTTGTTGCTCGATTTTTACTTAGCCCACTAGGTGGCAAACCTCGCGCCGCGATTAAATCGCCCCTAGATTGAACAAATTTCAACCCTGAAAGGCCAACACGCCCATATGAATATAAGAAATGTCGATCTTAACCTTCTCGTTTATTTAAATGTGTTAATAGATGAAAAAAGTGTGTCGAAAGCTGCAAATAAACTCGCGCTTACGCAACCGGCTATGAGTAACGCATTAAAACGTTTGCGCGATTTATTTGACGACCCGCTACTTGTGCGTGCCGCAGGCTCTATGACGCCAACGGCAAAGGCACTTGCGTTAAAGCCTGAAGTTGAGGCGCTCTTAAAAATGGCCGAAGCTATTACGCAGCCTAGTGAGCAATTTAACCCTGCAACCGCTGAAGTTACCTTTAGAATAATGGCAAATGACTACATAGAGTCGACCTTAATAGCCCCTTTTATAACTGCGCAGCTTAGTAAAAATCCCGGTATTAATTTTGATGTATTAAGTCCAAGCGACATAAACCTGCAAGACATGGAAAAAGGCACTATAGATTTAGCAATAAATCGCTTTAATGGTTTGCCACGCTCGTTTCATCAAGCCAGTGTATGGCGCGATAATTACTGTTGTTTAACCCATCCTAAAAATACATTTTTACAACAATCAGGGTTAGACGACTACTTAAAAAAAGAGCATATTTGGGTAAATCGTGCCGGCTGGGGGCCTGAAGCCGCTGTTACTAATAAATCAGGAAAGCAAAAATTAGGCTGGGTAGATGAAGCGCTTTGGCAACTAGAACAAACCCGTAAAATACGTGTTTTTACTCGCCACTACATGGTCGCAAGCCTGCTCTGCCAATCAGAGCAACTTATTGCCACCCTACCGCGCAGGCAAGCTAAGTTATTAACCTCTCATACTGATTTGGTAATCAGCCCTGTACCATTTCAAATAGTGCCTATTGAAGTAAAAATGATATGGAGCCCACTGCTGCACCATGCAACGGCGCACCAATGGTTAAGGCGTGAGTTATTAGCGTTTGCTAAAACGATTGCAGATAGATAAATTATTATTTTCATCACATCAAGCACCAGGTATTTTACTATCGCGCATACTGTCCAAGCTTTACTTTCATTAGAAGAATATAATGATAAACAAACTTAATAATAAGAATAACGATATTGCAAATATAATTTTTGCTGTCTTTCAAAAGTCCTACGCTATAGAGGCTAAACTGATCGGCGCGCATAACTTTCCTCCTTTAGCGCGTAATATTAAAGGTATAAAAAAATCAGAAACAACCTTTTATGGCTACAGCGAAAATGAATGTTTAGCAGCCGTTATAGAAGTAGATACAAACAAAGAGTATTTAGATATTTGCAGTTTAACCGTTGATCCTAGTCATTTTAAAAAAGGTATCGCAAGTAAGCTAATAAGTTATGTTTTAGCAATGAATGATTTTTCTCATGCAATAGTGGAGACTGCGGTTGCTAATACTCCTGCAATAAATTTATATAAAAAGCATGGCTTCGTGGAATTTAAAAGATGGACTCCTTCACATGGTATTGAAAAGCTGGCTATGTCGGTCGTAATTTAAATCAGTATTTCAAAATAGGTAATTTACAAATGGATAGTGCATCAATAATTGCGTGGAGTGTTTTGTTTGGAGGCATAGGTATTGGCTACCTTACTTACGGGCGAAGAAAAAAAGCCGTAGTACCGCTTTGTATTGGTTTGTCGCTATTGGTATTTCCGTATTTTATGAGCAGTGTTAGCATGCTGTTGATTGTAGGCGCTATTTTAGTGGCTATTCCCTACTTTATTAAAATTTAATATTACTATTGTTGCGGCTAAATAAAATACACGAGAAAATAAAAAAGCGCCGTGGTATTCAACTTTGGGAAAATACCATGGCGCTTTTGGAAATCGTCGATATAGGAGTCTACCTACAGTGTAAGATTAGCAAGCTTAGTACCAACTTCATAAAACAATTAAAATTCAATAAAAACAATTAACTAAGCATCCACCTTAACTCATCAACTAATCCCCTTGTTCCAGTTTTGTGCACGTTTTTACCGCTCTGCACCAAATTAATTAGTATAATTTAGGTATGTTTTCTATTTTTTATTTAGTTTTAAAACTTACTATTGATGAAATCAATGTCAGTTATTGAAAACAACAATTTCATTAATAATACACTTAGCGCTAGAGTGAAGTTAAGCCAACAAACTAAGAGTAATAATTATGACAACATCAAGCTTCACACAACAAGACGGGTTATTTATTGATGCTAACTTACATCAGTTTATTGAAGAGCAGTTATGCGCAAAAACTAACACCACTGAAACTTACCAAGCATTAGCTACTTTAGTTGATGAGTTTGGTTGTAAATGCCGTAAAACAAAGCACCAACCAAATGATGTATTAGAAGTGGATACATTGCTAAACGCATACCAACTTAAAAACCACCCACTTTGCCATGTTGATGCACAAACGACAGAAGCCGTTTTAGACGAATATTGCTGCCAGGTTCCTGCAATTATTGTTGTTGCGTTAATGGATACGCTTAGTGGTACGCAGTGCGATGAACCTCAAGCACATGAGATTTACCATCGTGCAGCGCAGTTAACCAACCGCCCTTGCATGCACAGAGTAAAAACTGCCTCAGCAGCTTAATAATGAATGTGTTTAAAAGTGCTCGATAACCTTCTTTGCAAAGCCAGTACAAGTTAAGGTTGTCGGGTTATGAATACTTGAGTTATCGCTCTGCTCTTGCGCTAAATCAAAGGTTACTTCACCGCTTTTAAATGTTTGCTCTAACGCATTTTCTATTAGTAATGCGGCCTCGTCCCATCCCATAAATTTAAGCATTAATACCGCACTTAAAATACTACTGCTGGGGTTTGCTTTATTTTGCCCTGCTATACGTTCAAACGTGCCGTGTGTAGGCTCAAAAAATGCGACATCGTTATTTAAATTTGCAGCAGGCATTATGCCAACACCGCCAACTTGTGCGCTCAGCATATCCGCTAAAAAGTCACCATTTTGATTAGTCGTCACCACTACATCAAATTGCTCTGGGTGCATTAAACATTGCTGCAGCATGTTGTCGGCTATAACTTCTTTAATAATTAGAGGTGCTTGATTTACTCGCTCTATTTGCAGCCAACGCCCATTTTCATGTGCAGTGGCATTAAATTCGCTTTGTGCAAGTGCATACCCCCAACGCTTAAATGCCCCATCGGTAAATTTAAGTACATTGCCTTTATGCACTAGCGTTAATGATTCACTATCGTTTTTAAGTGCATAGTTAATGGCAAAGCGCATTAGTCGCTCAGAGCCTTCTTTAGATATATTTTTAATACCAATACCGCATTCTTGTGAAAACCTTAAGCGGGTTACGCCCATTTCCTCACATAAAAAATCGAGCATTTTTTCGCTTTCTACACTCCCTGCTTGCCACTCAATACCTGAGTACACGTCTTCGCTGCTATCACGAAGCACTGTTATGTTTGTTAAAAAAGGATTTTTTAAAGGAGAAGGAAGTGCGCTAAAGCCTTTTATAGTGCGCATATTTACAAACAAATCCATTTCTTGCCTGAGTGCAACATTAAGCGATCGAAAGCCACCACCCAGTGGTGTGGTTAACGGCCCTTTTATGGCAATTTTGCAGGCACGTACCGCGTTAATTGTTTCTTGTGGAAACCAGTCACCGTCATACAGCTTTGCGGCCTGCTCGCCATTATAAACTTGCATCCAATGAATTTTCCGTGCACTTTTATAACAATGCTCAATTGCACTATCAACAACGTGGCGCATCACCGGCATAACATCCAGCCCCACGCCATCGCCATCAATAAAAGCAATGATAGGTTCTAACGGTATTTGCCAATGTCCTTGTGCATCAATAGTGATATTTTGGCCGTGCTCAGGAACTTGAATATGCTGATACGTCATGGCTAAAACCTAGCTTAAAATAACGATTAATTGATTAAACCATGCTTAGCTAGAGGTGTCTGTATTTGTACTTTTATAGTTACTATCATTTTAAAAAATAAAGAATTAGGCGTGATTATTTATCCATTTAGTTGGTCTTCTATATTAAGCCTGGCGTACCAGTTATTAAATTACAGTGGAGCATTTTAATGAAATACTTTTTTGTACTGCTACTATCAATCAGCTCTTTTAACGTATTAGCCGCTGAAGTAGTCATACATAACCTTAGCTCGCTCTCAAGTAATGCTCAAAATACGGTGTCTACATGGGTTAATCAAAGTGTTGAAAAAACACAAAATACACTGGGGCCTTTAAAGCAAACCACTTTGCCTATTTATTTAAAACCGCAATACTTTGCTTTTGAGCCTGTACCTTGGGCTACAGTTAAGCGCAATAACCCCGATGGGATTGAACTACATATAGATCGCTACGCCAGTTTAAATGCATTCACTAAAGATTGGACGCTATACCATGAACTTTCGCATTTATATTTGCCGCTACTTCCCTACTCCGGTTTTTGGCTAAGCGAGGGTTTTGCCAGTTATATGCAAAACGTAATAATGCGTGACAGCGGTATAATCACCCAGCCACAGTTTGTACAACGTTTAAATGCAGGATTTGATCGTGCCCGCCTGCAAACCAAAACTAAAACACAGCCACTTAATAAGCTCTCTGCCGATATGTGGAAACAACGCGCCCAGCAACGTGTTTATTGGACGGGTGCGGCTTTTTTTGCACAGGCCGACCTTAAGCTACAAAAACAAGGTTTATCTGTCGCGGGTATAATAAAACAGTATCAAACATGCTGTAGACCCGCTCGTTCTAGTGCTAAAACCTTTATAAAAGAGTTAGATAAGTTATCCGGCAGCAGCATTTTTACAACGCTGTATGCAAAATATAATACCCGTACTGATTTTCCTGATATTAATAAAAAGCAGCTAAACACGCTTTAACGGCTGCTCTGTTTTATATAGCTACTATATTCAACCAGCCCTTGCGCATTAAAATTGGTTGAGTACTCGTTCATAAAACCATGCAAAAAATTGGTTTTATGGCACTTAACACCCGCTTTGGTGCTTAAAGCTTTAATAACTTCATCAACATTAAAGTGACTCTCACTTTCTGGGAATATGAATTCACAGGGTACATTTGCATCTAACGCTAAATGATTACGAATTTGCGACAGATAAAAGCCAATTAACTTTTTAAGGTGTGTATTGCCTGTTAATAACTGTGCCCGCCATGCTGCACTTGCCCCTGCGCTAAACGCAATACATGTGGTCGGCACTTTTAAACTCTCAAAGCATTCTAGAAGTTTGTCCGTGTATTTGTCATGGCCACACTGCTGTATAAAATTATTATAACTATCTTGTTCACTTTCAATAGCTTGAATCTTGTTATTGTATGGGTCAACAATCACTAAATTTGAACTAATTGCCTGTGATAACTTACTTAAAGCAGGGGTTAAACCATAAATATCACTCACTATTAGGTAATTCATACTTATCCTTTGGTAACTAAAAATGGGCTTTGTAAGCAGTTGATAAGATTTATTATAAATATTTTTATAATAAATAGCTTGCACACAATTTATATATAAGTTACCTTCCCTCTCTGGTTTAAAGAAACCGCCGCGGTTAACCATTTACCCTGATCCAGTAAGCCCCGCAAAACGTATATTTGAAAGCTAAGTTATTGTACGGCGAGAACCCCTTGAATAATACCGAGATGATTTTTTACTATCATCGCAAAAGTGTCATAAAGATCGTCAACACTGTAATGAAGCTAAACACAACATCGTTAATTTATTGACTGCAATTTGCTATACAAATATAGCGCAGAATAAATAACAAGAATAAAGTGAGTTTTATTATGTCTTATAAATATAACGGGTCTATGATCCAAATAGCACATCCAGTGCAATCAATTTCAGTAAACAAACATCGTGTAATCTTCAGTGATACACAAGGTTTAAAAAATGCATTATTTCAAAAAGCGAGTGATGCACGCCAGTTTGTTAAGTGGCTAAAAGCTAACTAAGCAACATATAACTTTAATTGCCATTCTATTATTGCAATTATTGATAAGATATTATGCCAGCCTTGTTGCTGGCATTTTACTTTTTAGCCCTTTATTGGTTACAATAGTTTTACAATAATAATTACTGGTAGCTGTTGTAATGCTCCGTATATTTTTAACTTTCTTACTTTTTTTCTGTCTGAGCTCAATAAGCAATGCTAGAACCATAAACTGGCTAGCGCACGATTTTGCACCCTATTATATTTTAAATGGTCAATATCAACACCAAGGCCGTGACGAAAGCATAATTTCTTTACTTGAAAAACAACTTCCTAATATTACCTTTAACCGCATGCTTATCCCCTCAGGTAAAGTAATTCAAGAGCTGTCTAATACTTCAAATAATGTTTGTGCGTTATCGCTTTATAAAAATGATTACAGAAAAGAGCATATTTATTTCACAGACGAAAGCTCAACAACAGGCCTCTCGCCTTCAATAGCAATGCATAAAAAGCTGGCCAAAGCGCTAAATATAGCGGAATCAAAAGAAGTATCACTACTCAATTTAATACAAGATAAAAAACTAACTCTTGGAGTTTCTATGAGCCGCTCTTACGGCCAAGAGATAGATACTTTAATAAACAGTACACCCAACATTGATTTAGTAATTAGACCCACACGCGATAGCCTAGCGAGCCTTACATATATGCTTAACCTAAAACGAATTGATATTTTGCTGGGTTACCCAAGCGAGCATTACTATTTAGCTAAATCAATGCACTTTGAAGAAAACTTAACGCAGCGTCCATTAACCGAATCTCCAGCGCTCAGTTATGGCTTTATTGGTTGTACTAAAAACGAGCAAGGCGCAAAAGACATCGCTATTCTTAATGAGCAGCTTAAAGTTATTAAAAAAACGCAGGCTTATAACGATTTACTTATGCGCTGGTTGCCTGAGGATTTAAGGCCTCTATTAAAGTCACGTATTAATAGCACAAAATAAACAAATTCAAAGTCGCTTAATTTGAGTTTCTGTTAAGCAAAAAAAACGCCACAGTAAGTGGCGTTTTTATATTCAATAACTGTATTACTTACGAACGCCTTCTATTGATAAAATAATATCAACATGAGTAGATGCAGGCCCTAAGTTGTAATCAATACCATAATCTGTAAGTTTAAGGCTGGTTTCGCCTTCAAAACCTACGCGGTATCCACCCCACGGATCTTTACCTTCACCCACTTTATCTATTTCAAAGGTAATAGTTTTAGTTACGCCATGCAGCGTAAATTCGCCGGTTACGTCGGCCTCTTCACCATCTTCATCAAATTTAATGCTGGTGCTTTTAAATGTCGCTTTTGGGTATTTATCCACATTTAAAAAATCTTTACCGTGTAAGTGCTTATCGCGCTCTGCATGGTTAGAATCAAGGCTAGTGGTGTCAATATTTACCATAATTTTTGATGCATCAGGATTTTTAGCATCGTAACTAAATGTGCCGTCAAAAGTATTAAAACGACCATATAACCAGCTGTAACCTAAGTGTTTAATTTTAAAGTTAACAGATGCGTGCCCGCCTTTTGTATCAATTACATAATCAGCTGCATTAACGGCTGTTGCCGATAACATCATTGCAGCCGAAACGGCTGTGCTTACTAATAATTTTTTCATTTTAATCATCCTTTAATGGTTTGATCATTCTGATTAAGGTTTTATCTTTATCGATAAAGTGATGTTTTAACGCCCCTAGTGCATGCAATACTGCAAACCCGATTAATGTGCACGCGCCATAATAATGTACTTTTCCTGCAATATCGGCTTGGTCATCAAATGCAAAATCAAGCGCTGATACGTTAAATAAGGTAAACACTTCTATTGGACGTCCGTCTGCGGTTGATATTAAATACCCTGCAACAACTATAACGGCCAAAATAATATACATAGCAATATGCGCAGTATGTGCTAATTGGTTCATGCCTTTACTTTCACCTAATGATTTAGGTTGTGTAGATAAAGCACGCCATAAAATTCTAAATAAAAATACGGCCACAAGCGTAATACCAATACTTTTATGTAAATCGAGCGAGCCTTTATACCAGCTATCGTAATAAGTAAGCTCAACCATATATAAACCTAAACCAAACAGGCCAAAAATAGTCAACGCCATGAGCCAATGTAAAATAATGGCGACAAGTCCGTAAGATGAAGGTGTATTTTTAAACATGTGTAAAGTCCTATTATGCTATGACGTTACAATATAGTGCATAGCCGTAAATGAAAATAGCATTTACAAACACTTTACGTGCGTATACGCACAGAACTTTGATAATTAAAGTCAGTTTTTAGAAGTTGAGGATTAAACAGATAAGTTTATAGGGTTGATTGCTCGCTCAAGCTGACATAAATTAAGCTCTCTGGGCTTACTTGCAAACAGGTAACAAGTCCTTCTTTAATGAGCTCTAGCATGGCTATAAAAGTAACCACAACACCACTACGCCCTTCATCAGGCGTAAAAAGCGCATTAAATACCACTGCTGAATTTGCTTTCGATAGCTGTTGTAATATTTGGCTCATTCTCTCTCGGGTTGAGAGTACTTCAGCAGTAATTTGATGATGTTCAAACGTTTTTGCTCGCGCCATAACATCACTCAACGCCAGCATTAAGTCTTTAAGTTCAATATCAGGGAGGTTATGACTTGTGTCTTCATTTATTGGCATAGCGGCATGCGCTATAAAAATATCACGCCCAACACGGGGGATATCATCGAGGTTTTCGGCGGCTTTTTTAAATAACTCATATTCTTGCAGGCGTTTAATAAGCTCAGCGCGAGGGTCTTCTTCCTCTTCAAGTTCTTCGTGAACAGGGAGTAATAAGCGCGACTTAATTTGTGCAAGTAACGCAGCCATAACTAAATATTCACCGGCAAGTTCGAGTTGAAACTCGGTCATCATTTCAACATAACTTACATACTGCTCTGTAATACTAAAAATAGAAAGATCGAGCACATCAAGCTTATGCTTTTTAATTAAATAAAGCAGTAAATCGAGCGGGCCTTCAAAGGTTTCTAATATTATTTCGAGCGCATCGGGCGGGATATATAAGTCTTCTGGTTTATCTACAACCGCTTTACCATGCAAAAAAGCCAGTGGCAGCTTCTGCTGCACTGGCTTTTCACTACTTTTTGTATCAGCAGTACTTTCGCTCACTTGTTATTACTCAAACGGGCTTGTATCACCACAGCCAACACGCAATATTTTAACTTCATCTTCCGACAAGTCGATTACTGTGGTTGCTTGCTCGGCTAAATGGCCACCGTGAATAATTAAATCAACGTGTTTATCTAATCGCTCTAATATTTCATCCGGATCAGATTCAGTAAACTGCTGCCCGGGTAAAATTAAAGAACACGACATTAATGGCTCGCCAAGTTCGGCAAGTAACGCACAAGCAATTGGGTGTTCAATTACACGCATGCCAATGGTTTTTTTCTTGTCGTTTAATAAACGCTTAGGGACTTCTTTTGTGCCTTTAAAAATAAAGGTATAAGGCCCTGGCGTATTATTTTTAATTAATCTAAATAGCTGGTTATCTACACGTGCATAAGTAGATAGCTCCGATAAATCACGGCAAACTAGCGTAAAATTATCGTTTTTTTCAATACCACGAATACGCTCTATGCGCTCTTTGGCTTGCTTATTACCAATGTTACAGCCAATGGCATAGCCCGAATCTGTTGGGTAAACAACAACACCGCCTTGTTTAATAATATCAACGGCTTGACTAATCAGTCTTGGTTGCGGGTTATCAGGATGAATATGGAATAATTGACTCATGTTAATGCCCCTTCTTGTCCTTCCCAAACTTGCCAAACACCTTGGCAGTCTTTCGGTAAGTATAAATTTTTGCCAAGCTCTAAATAGCTTGTCGGAAAATGAAAATCAGACCCTTGCGAGCAAAGTAGTTCGTACTCACGGCTGAGTTCACCTAAAAATTGACGTTCGCTTGGCGCCTGTTGAGGTTGTGCAACTTCCATTGCGTCTCCTCCTACACTTTTAAATTCTACTAATAATTTGCGTAGCCACTTGTTTGACATTTGATAGCTACTTGGGTGCGCAAGTACAGCAACACCACCAGCAGCATGTATTGCCTCTACAGCGGTTTGCATGGTGCACCAGCAACTAGGTACATAGCCTGTTTTGCCGCGCCCTAAGTACTTTTTAAAAACACCCGGGAAATTTTTAGCTACACCGCGCTCAATAAGAGCGCGTGCAAAATGTGCGCGCGTAATTTGCGCGTCTTTTGCCAGCTCTTTAGCTTGCTCGTAAATGCCATCAAAGCCATTTTTTGCAAGGCGTGCGCCAATTTCTAGTGCACGCTCTTCTCGCTTTTGCTGCTGAGCCGATAATAAAGAAGTAAGGTCAATATTATTAATATCAATATTTAAACCTACAATATGAATTTCGAAGCTTTCCCATTTGGTAGACACTTCGGTACCCGTTATTAATGAAAGCGGCAAGTTTTCTGCTTCAATAAATTGCTGAGCAGGCTTAATAGCCGCCACAGTGTCATGATCGGTAATAGCAAACACATCAATATTTTTATCAACAGCGCGATGCAATAATTCTTCAACCGTTAAACGCCCGTCTGAATGTGTAGTATGGCTATGTAAATCGTATTTTATCAAAAGAAAACTGCTTAAAATTAAGGGTTACTGGTGTTTATGTAAGTATAACAACTTTTTTGACTAAATTGTTTTAAATAAACACTTGACACAAAAGCATAAGATACGTTTTACTGTAGCCACTTTCAGACACATTAAGAATTAACAATAATGATCAATTCAAACTTAAACACTATTTGGTGGTGGCACTCGTAATTTTCGGGTGATGAATTGTCGTGTCTAGCAAAAATTCAAAACCCGCAACTATGCGGGTTTTTTTATAACTAAATTTTACGAAACATATACGTTAAAAATATTTAATAAATTTTGAGGCAGAAAAACATGAATAACGGTCTTACTCTTACACATCGTTGGTGGTGGCGCCTGATATAGCGGGACGGTAATGATCTGTTTGTAATTTAGATATCGTTATTCAAACCCCGCATTGCAAAAGCACTGCGGGGTTTAATTTTTTGAGGGAATGAGGTTTGATTTTTAGTCATATAACTACCACACCAGGCGAAGTAACAAGCATTACGCAAGTACGCGACTATATTAGTAGCCCTCTTGCATTATACGCGGCACTTGATAAGCCCAACTCACTACTGCTTGAATCGGCTGAGATTGATTCTAAAGACAGTGTAAAAAGTTTAATTTTAGTTGATAGCGCCCTGCGCATTGTATGTAAGGGTAAAACGGTAACTGTTAGCGCACAATCTAATAACGGCAAGCAATTATTAAGCTACTTACAAGCAAATGTTAAGAGCTGTGATTCACAATTAAACGACACAACGCTTACACTTAACTACCAAGACACCAGCAGCGATATAGACGAAGCAAGTAAGCTTGTTGCCGATAACGCCTTCAGCGCTCTTCGTACCTGTATTAACAGCATTCAAAGCACTACCGAAAATCCGTTTTCGGTATTTTTAGGCGGTGTGTTTGCCTACGATATGGTGGCAAACTTTGAGCAATTAAGTGATGTACCTGATGGCGAAAACACCTGCCCAGATTACGTATTTTACTTAGCCGAAACCTTAGTTGTTATTGATCATCAAAAACAAACAACTGAGCTCATTGGTAATGTATTTAACGGCCCAGACGTACACGCTAACTGTTTTGAAGTAGGTAAAGAGCTTGAGCGCTTAAATACGCTTTGCGATAACGCTGCAGAATTTAGTGCGGATATGCAAAGTGGCAAATGTGAAGTAAGCGTTGATATAAGCGACGAAACGTATTGCGAGCAAGTTGTTAAGCTTAAAAAGAATATTGTTGATGGTGATATTTTTCAGGTAGTGCCGTCGCGTACATTTTCACTACCTTGCCCTGATTCTTTACATGCGTATAGCCAGCTTAAAAAGCAAAACCCAAGCCCTTACATGTTTTATATGCGCGATGAAGACTTTGCATTATTTGGCGCGTCTCCTGAGTCGGCCCTTAAGTACGACGTAAGTAATCAGCAAGTAGAAGTTTACCCAATTGCTGGTACTCGAGCACGCGGCAAATTTGCTAACGGGCAAATAAACCCCGACTTAGACAGCCGCATTGAGCTGGAACTAAGAAACGATCAAAAAGAGCGCGCCGAGCATTTAATGCTTGTCGATTTAGCCCGTAACGACGTAGCCCGCATTAGTGTTGCAGGTACTCGTTTTGCCAAAGAGTTATTAAAAGTAGACCGCTATTCACAGGTAATGCATTTAGTTTCACGCGTTGTTGGCACACTAAAACCAGAACTTGATGCACTGCATGCTTACCAAGCGTGTATGAACATGGGCACCCTTGTTGGTGCACCAAAAGTACGTGCTGCTGAGCTTGTACGTCAAACAGAAGGTAAGCGCCGAGGCAGTTATGGCGGCGCTGTAGGTTACTTAACCGGTGATGGCGCAATGGATAGTTGTATTGTTATTCGCTCTGCTTTTGTTAAAAATAACATAGCCTACGTGCAAGCAGGTGCAGGTGTAGTGTTTGACTCAGATCCTATTTCAGAAGCAAACGAAACTCGCGCTAAAGCACAAGCGGTTATCACCGCCATAAAATCTACGTATAAGGCGGTATAAAATGAGTAAAGCGAATCCTATTAAAATCTATTTTTTAGATAACTTTGACTCATTTACATATAACTTAGTTGATGAGCTTACGATGCTTGGCTGCGAACTTGTTGTTTACAGAAACAACATTAGCGCTGAGGTTATTTTTAATAAAATGCGCCAAGAGCAAGGCCAAGTACTATTAGTACTTTCCCCAGGTCCTGGCACACCAAGCGATGCAGGCTGTTTAATGGAGCTTATTGAGCTCTCTAAAGGCCACTTCCCAATGCTAGGCATTTGTTTAGGCCAACAAGCATTAACACAAAGCTATGGCGGAGTAATCGGTCACGCGGGTGAAACCGTACATGGTAAGTCTTCAATTATTAATTTAGGCGAACATCCTGTATTTGATGGTATGGGCAATACAATGCCTGTAGCACGTTACCATTCATTAATGGCAACAAAAGTGCCTGATAATATAAAGGTTATTGCCCAGTACGAAGATATCCCTATGGCTATTTATCATCATGATGACAACGCATTGGGTTATCAATTTCATCCAGAATCAATACTGACGCCAAACGGCGCAATGCTACTTCAGCAAAGTGTCGCTTACTTAACACGTGCCAAATAATAGAGGACATTATGAGTACACAACCAGAACAACCCATAAATGTTCAACACGCTATTGAACAACTAATTACAGGGCAATCATTAAGCTACGCAGACGCCAAAGCACTGTTTGATGAAATAATGCAAGGTAACATGAGCGAGATTGAGCTAACCGCCCTACTAATAAGCCTTAAAATTAAAGGCGAAGTAAGCGATGAAATAGCAGGTGCTGCAGCCTCAATGCGCGAAAACGCTGTTGCTTTTACTACCAGCAGTACACAACTTGCTGATAGCTGTGGCACTGGCGGCGATGGCTCAAACACAATTAATATAAGCACAACAGCAGCCATAGTTGCCGCTGCTGCCGGCATCAACATGGTAAAACATGGTAATCGCAGTGTATCGAGTAATTCAGGCTCTGCCGACTTACTAAAAGCGTTGGGCATTAATATAGATATGAGCCCAGAGCAGGCAGCAAAATGCCTTGAGCAAACCAATTTTACCTTTTTGTTTGCACCGCACTATCACAGTGGCGTACGCCATGCGATGGGCGTGCGTACAGCGCTTAAAACACGCACTATTTTTAATATTTTAGGCCCGCTTGCTAACCCAGCTGCACCTGATGTGCAATTGTTAGGTGTGTACAACGAAGCGTTATGTATGCCAATGGCACAAACACTTAAAACTCTTGGCACAAAGCGCGCTATGATTGTTCACGGCTCGGGCACTGACGAAATAGCTCTACAAGGTCCAACAACGGTAGTTGAGCTGAATAATGGCGAGCTTACACAGTACACACTAAACCCAAGCGACTTTGACCTTGCAAACTATTCACTTGAACAACTCGCTGGTGAAGGCCCACAATACAACGCAAATGCTAGCCTTGCCATCTTACAAGGCAAAGGCACAGATGCACATAATGCTGCCATTGTGGTTAACGTAGCTGCCCTTTTATACCTAACAGGTAAAGCAGAAACGTTAAAAGAAGGGGCAAAGCAAGTACAAACATTATTAAGTTCAGGGCAAGCCATGAACACACTAAATGCAATTATTGAGGTAAGTAATGGCTAATGTATTAGACAAAATTGTTGCTGATAAAAAATTAGAACTAATTGAGCGTAAAGCCGCACGCCCGCTTGAAAGCTTTAAACACCTTGCAGTGCCTACAAGCCGTAGTTTTTACAAAGCATTAGCCGCCCCAGGCACACAGTTTATTTTAGAGTGTAAAAAAGCATCGCCTTCAAAAGGGCTAATTAGAGAGCCATTTGATTTAACCGAAATCACATCGGTTTATAAAAAATACGCTACCTGCATGAGCGTGTTAACTGATGCTAAATATTTTCAAGGCAGTTTTGACTATCTTGAATTTGTGCGCAGCCAAGTAGAACAACCGCTTATCTGTAAAGACTTTTTTATAGATGAGTACCAAGTGTATATGGCCCGTATTTATGGCGGTGACGCTATATTACTGATGCTTTCAGTACTCGATGACGAAAGCTATAAAGCACTGCACGCAGTTGCCGATTCTCTGAATATGTCGGTATTAACCGAAGTAAGTAATGAAGAAGAAGTACACCGTGCACTTGCGCTTGATGCACAAATTATTGGTATTAATAACCGTGATTTACGCGATTTAAGCACCGATTTAGCCACTACCGAAAAGCTACGCAAACTTATTCCGGCTGATAAAGTGGTTATTTCGGAATCGGGTATTTACACCCATCAAGACGTAAAACGTTTAGCTCCATTATGCGATGGTTTTTTAATTGGCAGCTCACTTATGGGCGAGCGTGATTTAGAGCAAGCATGTCGCCGTGTTATTTTAGGTGACAATAAAGTATGTGGTTTAACACGTACCAAAGATGCACAAGCGGCATATCAAAACGGTGCTATTTACGGGGGTTTAATTTTTCATCCTAAATCGCCACGCTATGTTGATTTAGATTGCGCAAAAGAGCTTAGCCAAAGTGCCCCGCTTAATTTTGTGGGTGTATTTGTAGATGCCCCAATTGATCAAGTTGCTCAATACGCAAGTGTGCTAAAATTGGCGGCAGTTCAATTACATGGTCAAGAAAGTGACGATTACATCGCTCAGTTGCGTACACAGTTACCTACCGGCTGCGAGATTTGGAAAGCCCAAGCAATAAAAGATGCATTGCCAACGCCTGTAAATGGCGTTGACCGACACCTTTACGATACACACAGCGATACACAAGCTGGCGGTACAGGTAAAGCATTTGATTGGTCGGTGCTTCATGATGCAACCACTCCGTTTATGCTCGCTGGAGGCTTAAATCCAGACAATATTAAAGATGCGCTTTTTAAAGGTGCCTTAGGCCTTGATTTAAACTCAGGCGTTGAAGAATCTGCGGGTAAAAAGTGCCCTAACAAATTACATAATGCTTTTACAAGCATCAGAAATTATTGAGGTTAAAATGCAAAATCCAGCTTATTTTGGCGAGTTTGGCGGTATGTTTGTACCCGAGTTACTTGTCCCTGCGCTTAAGCAGTTAGAAAACGAATTTAACAAAGCACAAAAAGATCCTGAGTTTCAGGCTGAGCTAAGTAAATTATTAAACGAGTATGCGGGTCGTCCTACCCCACTTACTTTAACGCGCAATTTAGTTAAAAACCCAAAAGTAAAACTGTATCTAAAGCGTGAAGACTTATTACACGGCGGCGCACATAAAACCAACCAAGTACTTGGCCAAGCGTTACTTACTAAGCGCATGGGTAAAAAACAAGTAATTGCTGAAACAGGCGCAGGCCAACACGGCGTTGCAACCGCGCTTGCATGTGCATTACTGGGTTTAAAATGTCGAATTTATATGGGCGCAAAAGACGTTGAACGTCAGCAACCAAACGTATTTAGAATGAAGTTAATGGGCGCAGAGGTTATTCCGGTAACAGCGGGTTCTGGCACATTAAAAGATGCAGTAAATGAAGCCCTGCGTGACTGGTCAGCTAATTATCAAGACGCGCACTACCTACTAGGCACAGCTGCGGGTCCTCACCCATTCCCAACAATTGTACGTGAGTATCAAAAAGTTATTGGTGAAGAAGCTAAACAACAAGTACTTAAAGCCGAAGGTCGTTTACCTGACGCTGTAATTGCCTGTGTTGGTGGTGGTTCAAACGCAATTGGTATGTTCACCGACTTTATTGACGAGCCAGGCGTTAAATTAATTGGTGTTGAGCCTGCTGGGAAAGGGCTTGATACAAATGAGCACGGTGCAACAATTTGTAAAGGCACTAAAGGTATATTACACGGTACTTACACGTACATTATGCAAAACGACGATGGCCAAATTGAAGAGTCTTACTCTGTATCAGCGGGTCTTGATTACCCTGCGGTTGGTCCTCAGCACGCATTTTTACACGAAACCGGTCGAGCGCAATACGTGGGTATCACAGATACAGAAGCGCTTGATGCGTTTCAATCACTTGCTAAAAACGAAGGGATCATTCCGGCGCTTGAATCAAGCCATGCGCTTGCTTATGCACTTAAGTATGCAGAAGAGCAAACCGAGGAAAGCGTTTTAGTTATTAATTTAAGTGGTCGTGGCGATAAAGATTTAGCACACGTTCACAATGTACTATCTGAAAGAGGTCAGCTATGAGCCAAGTAAAAACGGATCGTTACGGCAAAATGTTTGCAGCGCTTAACGAGAAAAAACAAGGTGCGTTTGTACCATTTGTAACAATTGGCGACCCAGGTAAAGAGCAAAGTGTTGCGATTATTAAAAGCCTAATTGACGGCGGCGCTGATGCACTTGAGCTTGGTATTCCGTTTTCTGACCCGATTGCGGATGGCCCTGTAATTCAAAAAGCTAATATTCGCGCACTTAATGTGCACATTAACACGCAAGATTGCTTTGATGTTATTAAAGAGATACGCGAGTATAACGCCGATATTCCAATTGGATTATTGCTTTACTCAAACCTTGTTTTTAAGCGCGGCATAGAAGCATTTTATAAAGATGCAAAAGCGGTAGGTGTAGACTCTATTTTAGTGGCTGACGTGCCTCTGCATGAATCTAAAATATTTAGAAAGTCAGCAATGGATAACGGTGTAGACCCAATTTTTATTGCCACACCTAATGCAGATGACGACACTCTTCGCCAATGCGCCTCTTACGGTCGTGGTTATACGTATTTACTATCGCGCGCTGGTGTTACCGGTACCGATACAAAAGCACAAATGCCAGCGGGTAATATTGTTACTAAATTAAAAGAATACCATGCAGCTCCTGCTCTTTTAGGATTTGGTATTTCAACGCCAGATGATGTAAAAGCGGCACTTAATGCAGGCGCAGCAGGTGCTATTTCAGGCTCTGCTGTAGTTAAAATTATTGAAGCTAACCTTAACGATTTAGACGCAATGACAACGCAGTTAAAAGCATTTGTTAGTGAAATGAAAGCGGCAACCGCATTATAAAAAGTGTAAATTTACGCATTAAAAAAGGGCATTTAAAATGCCCTTTTTTGTTTTTTAAAAGCAAATTAGTGAGCTTGGTGTTTACCCTCTAAAATCTCTTCAATAAACTTAGCATTAAATGCTTCTAAATCAGCTGGGCTTCGGCTTGTTACCAAACCTTGGTCTACACATACTTCTTGATCAACCCAATTAGCACCTGCATTAATTAAATCGCTTTTAATACTAGGAAAAGAAGTAATGGTACGGTCGCGCAATTTATTAATTTCAGCTAACAACCACGGTGCGTGGCAAATAGCAGCAACGGGTTTGTTTTTTTCTGCACCAAAAAATCCATCAATAAATGCTTTAGCATCTTTATCTTGGCGTAAACTGTCTGGATTAAATAAACCACCAGGAAGCATAAGCGCGTCGTAATCAGCAGGATCCGCGTTTGTAACTAGTTTATCTACTGTTACTTTATCGCCCCACTTGTCTTCATCCCAGCCAGTAATTTGGCCTTCTTTAATTGATACTATTTCGATGTTTGCACCAGCATCAAGTAATGCGCTGCGTGGAGATAAAAGCTCACTTTGCTCAAACCCATCAGTGGCTAAAATTGCGATTTTTTTGCCTTGTAAACGTGTGCTTGTCTGTAATGTACTCATTGAGATCTCCTTATTTTCTTAAAAGATATATTTAAAATACACAATCAAAAAAGCACGATGTGTGCCGATAACAAGCAATTGAAAATAAAGGAGTTAATTTAAGTAGGATTTATAATGCCATGTAAATCATTTAGAAGGGATGAAAAAACTACATAGATCAGACATAGCTTTGCTACTTGGTGATTTAAATACAGAAGCTTCGCTTCTCGCGTGAGCAAGCCAACGCCTACAACTAACGCTCGGCATTATGTTTATTTTGTAGACGCACAACTTGTTGGCGTGATGGGCAAAGCCCATAATTTTATGTTTAATAACTCCACGCAAAGCTCAATCAACGACCAAGCTAAGTAATGCTATTTAAAGCAGATCTTTTAACGCCTTAGCAGGTTTAAAAACCGCTTTATTTGCGCCTTCTATTTCAATTGCAGCCCCTGTTTGCGGGTTACGCCCAGTACGCGCTGGGTAATAACTTAGCGCAAAGGTACCAAAGCCATTAATTTGAACTTGATCGCCCTCAGAAAGCGATTTAGTAATGACTTTTTGCAAGCTTGAAAGTGCCGCTTGAGAATCTTTTTTTGTTAATTCACTTTTGTGTGCAATGGCAGCAACGAGTTCTGCTTTATTCATTTTAGGCTCCTAAATACACGCCAAATCAGTGTTGGTTAAGCGTGGGAATATGATGATATGAAAAATACCAAACCAAATTGGTAATAAAGCCACGCAGGCTAAGGGTTACAGGGCAACAAGTCAACCTTGTAGTTGCTAAGCTTTATGTGGTAAAAAGCCTTTGACTCTTTTTTGTATAATTTAGGTAGTATATGCACGCATTAATTGAATACATTCCACTCATACTGTTTTTTGCAGTGTTTAAACTCGTCGATATTTATTGGGCTACCGGTTTATTGATGGCCACTACGCTTATTCAAGTTGCTTATAGCTACTTTAAACATGGCAATGTACCTACTCGTCATTGGATATTTTTTGGCATTGCTGCCGTGTTTGGTACGCTAACGCTGGTACTTCATGATGAGCAATACATTAAATGGAAAGCAACACTGATATATGCAGGTTTAAGTTTAACGTTACTTGTTAGCCGTTATGTACTTAATAAAAATCTCGTTAAAAAAGCGCTTAGCTCAATCCTCGAAAACGCTAATGATACAAAACAAGCCATTGTTGTCCCAGAACCATTATGGGATAAGCTTAACCTAATGTGGGTTGTTATAACTGCTGGTATAGCGGCACTAAACATTTATATTGCATACAATTTTTCGCTCGATTTTTGGGTTAACTTTAAAGTGTTTGGTTTAATGGGTATTACTTTTGTAAGCATTTTTGCCACCATTATTGCCTTGTACAAATACCTCCCTGATGAAGAGGAAACAGCAAAGTAAGCCCCCTCGTCATAAAAGTGTCGTCTTAGCTTGTTAGCTTATTAAAAAAAGCAAGTTGAGACGACCTTGAACGCTAACCAATACCGCTGGTTTGAATTTACCCTCATTTTTATATTGCTGCCCTTGTTGGGTTTTGGATTACGCGAGCATTTAGCTAATTGGCTTATCCCTGCGCTTATTATACTTATGAGTGTGTGTTGTATGTTGCTACTAGGCGATCCCCATTTTAAACGGTTTAGACTCACAAGCCTTGGGCAATTTTCTGCTGTTAAAAGGCGTGTGTTTAGCTTCTTTTTTTTAGGTACGCTGTTCTCAGGCATGTTTTACGGGATTATTCATCAAGGCAACTGGTTTACCCTTCCCCGTAACTCATTTAATGATTGGCTTTTACTATTGGTGCTGTATCCAATACTGTCGGTTATTCCTCAAGAATTAATATTCAGAACGTATTTTTTTCATCGTTATAAACGCATCATGCCAAAAAAAACAGTGCGTATTGTAGTCAGTGCGAGTGTATTTGCGCTGGCGCATATTGTGTATGCAAATTGGATTGCAGTAGCCTTAGCCTTTTTGGGCGGTTTACTGTTTGCGTATACCTACGCACAAAGCCGCTCAACGGTCGTGTGTGTTATTGAACACAGCTTATGGGGGCTATGGATGTTTACACTCGGGATTGGCAGCTACCTCGATTCAGGCGCATTTAACTAATATAACAAACATTAAAAAATCCGATATCAGAAACTAATATCGGATTTCGAATAGTTATAAAAACACTTCACTCATCGTAAAAAGCGCTGAGCTGTAAGGCATATGCTGAGTTTTTAATTATTTAATATAATGGTTAAAATAACGACTCAAACTCACCATTTGGAAATAAAACACCAGGAATACCACGTACCGCAGTAACATCAGCTAGTTTAGTATCACCAAAATATAAACCGCCACTGTAATTACGGCCCTTTTGCTTTACATCTAACCAACGTCCATTTTCGCCTTTCGCTATTAGATTAATGTTGCCACTAACATCACGAATACGTAAATCTAACGCGCGATTTTGTATGCTAACAAATATATCTGTAGAAGTAAGTTCTGATAAGTTTTCCACATCGCCTACGTACGCAAATTTAAAATCGCTTGCACCACTCAATGGAAAATCTAATTCAAAAGTAAATGCTAAATCGTCATTATCTTCACCAACAAAAGGCGAAGCCTCTACTGCTGTGATATGAAATGCAGTGCTTTGAATGTCACTTACGTAATCACCATTAAAATCAAAAGTAGATAACGTGGTTGACTCCTCACCTAGTGAATTAACAAAACGATTTAAGTTTACTGATAAATCACCTTCGAGTTTACCCGCTGCTTTATTGATAATTACGTTGGTCGTTACCTGTGTAATACCCGTATCGGCTTCTGGGTTTAATTCACTTTGAGCATCTATGCCATCAAACTCAATCAGCAACTCACTTACATCCACACTTAATACCGTAGTACCATTTGTGACCGTTGCGCTCATTACACCTTCGATTTTATTACCTAATACACCACTTACTCTGAAAGTTGGAATTGATAAATCAATGGTTATAGGTAACTCATCATATGTGCCAGTAATAGCCCAAGTATAAGGTGATTGGTTGTAATCAATATCTAAATCACGAAGCTTATATTGCCCTGATGGTGTAGAGCCATCAGCTAGTGGTGAATAATTTGTGATAACTTCGTTTAAAGCATTACTAAGTGCATCAAGGGTTCTTTGTGTATCTTCATCAAACGCACCTTCAAGCTCAGTAAATTTTGCGTCTAATTCATCTGAATAGCTTTTTTCTTGAAGTCTTGCAACACCAATTATATTTCGCGTATCAACAAGTAACTCTCTTGAGTCTAAGCTTTGCACTTCTGCTGAGCGAGCCTGCCAATTTGCAAATGTAGTTACACTTGCAATCGTTTGCTTAACTTGACCAGCTACATTTTTCAGCAAAGCATTACCTTGGTCGCTAAATAAGTTGTCTGTAACATACTGCGCTGCTAAGTCGCTGTAATCTTGCCATGCTTGCTGGTCAGTCTCCAAGTTAGTAAATGCATTAAAAGCACTTTCAACACTAAACGAACTATCAGCAACACCAGCTAAAATTGCCGCGTAGGTGAAGGCATTTGTCACCATTTCTGCTTCAACACTTGCATTTAAATTACTGTGCGTTAAATGATAAAAAGGCGTGGCTGATAAACTCGCCTGTGTAGCACTAAAGCCTTCTTCTGTAATTGCTTTACTCAATGGCGATAAATAAACCTTATTTACACCCGGTGCACTTAATGCATCCGCTTTGTAATTAAGGGTAACGGTTGTCAATTCTTGGTAGTCGATTAACCGGTTTGCGTTTAAGTCATTTACATCACCACGCACAGTTCTGCCACACCCTGTAAATCGCGGACAAGGTAGAGCTGTATCGCTAGGTATAAACTCAAAACTATTAAAAGTAAGTGGAGTTACACTTACACTCGCAGTATTGATGTTTTCGACTTCAATTGATTCTTGCACCACCCCATCGCTATCTAAAACATTAAGCGTGCCCTGTGGTGATTGCCAATTAGATACATAAAAACTCACAGAAGAAGATGTAGCAATTTCACTCACTGCAACAGATTCTGAACTGTCACTGTCTGATGAAGAACCACAACCTGCCAATGCAATAGCGACCCCTAAAGGTATAATTTGTTTTAACATCTTCATTCCTTAAAACTTAATGTTCACGTACCAATTCACATTTGCATAATAGGCTTTATCTAAATCTAGGCTATCAGTTTGTAAATTAAGACCAAAATATTCGTTTTCTATACCAACTAAAAATGCTTCGCTTTTTGTTTCGTAGCCTGCTTGTACTCGCCAATGATCCCAAAAGTGAATACGGCCTTTTAATTGGCTAAACGTGTCTTTATCGTAACGTTTTAAAGTTAACTGAGTCGAAAATCGGTCGTTTATTCTGTAATCGGCAAATGCTTGTAGTCGCATTTCCATTTCGAAATCATGAGATACCGTATTTCCAAATGCAGATGTTTTTAATGAAACTGTTGGCTGAGTAATAATATCGCCGTTGTCATCTTCGCTAAATGGAATTTCAGTAGTTTGACCCTTTACAGAGCCACTGTCTTCGTACTGAGTTTTATAGAGCAAATCTTTTACGCTAAAACCAACTTTAAGCTCATCATTTACTTGCCAATCGGCAAAAATATCTAGGCTATAGCCTAGCCCTTCAGGCTTTTGTGAAGGTGTAAATTCTTTAAATAAAATATCTTTTGAAAAGTTGTAATCGACAGTTACAGCACCTTCAACTTCATCACTAAAAATCTCACCATTTACAGTGGCATCTTGATAGTGTGAGCTGGCAAAAACAGAAAGCTTAGGTGTTATTGTTAATGCATTTTTATCTAAAAATTTAAAATCATAAGATACGAATACACCATTAGACGTTGCTTGTTTAGCATCGAGGTAATAGGTATAAAATCTATCTTCAAACTCTAAATCATTCTTTTCGGTATGAGTATATTTAGCTGTATCAGGATCAAAGTTAAGAACATAGTCATAACGACTTTGTAAACCCACTTTAAAATTACCGTAGCCAACACCCACTTCAAAAATATTATAGGTAAATGCACTGTCACCCGATTTTAATGGTGCATCAAAATCATCTACAAAGGCTTGTACTGGTTGTGCTTCAGTATAAATTTCTGCGTCAAAATGAGTAAATATTTGAAATTGGTTATCTGCGGAAGCAAGAGGAGAAATAAACGCTGTTGAAAATCCTAACAAGAGAATTTTTTTTTTCATAATTTAATCGCTTTCTATAAAAAAAGGGAAAAGCGCTGCTTTCCCCTTTTATAGTTTAAATATTACTTAGATGAATCAATTAAATCAACATCAGTGTAAGGCACTACATCACCATCGATGTAAGTGATAGATACACCGTTAGTAACTTTAGAAGCAGTACCAAATGACATCATTTCGCCATTGTACATAGCTTTAACATCACCAGTGTAACCTGTAGATTCCATACCAGTTAGAGATAATGTGTAACCCATTGCTGCGTCACCTTTAACCATAACTTCTAATGTACTTTCATCTTCATCACCACTACTGTCAACCATACCCATTACTTTAAAGTCTAAGTCGCCAGACATACCTTCAAGTGTAATACTTGAAGAATCTGATTCTTCAGTTGCAGTAAGGTTTAGCATACCAGTGAAACCAGAATCACCGTCCATAATTTCAACGTGGTTCCAAGCTTGCGTATCGATAATTTCAGCATCATCAATTGTGTCAGCATTTACTGCACCGTCAAATGTGAATATTAAACATGAATCAATTTGAGTAGCATCAATTGTGCCTGCAGCAAAATCAACACAATCTTCAAGTGCTTGTGCTTGTGTATCAGCAGTAACAAGTGAAACAGTTGCGCCATTTTCACCCATTAATGTAGCGCCCCAAGCAACAACTAATTGCTCGCCTTGGTATGAAGCTGAAGCACTGATCATTTCACCGGTAGTTTCGTTCTCTAATTCTAAAACTAACGCATCTAAGTCATAGTTATATGACCAATCAGGTTGACGAGTAGAAGTACCTTCACCTGAGTTACCCATTTCAGCTAGCTCATCAATTACGTCAGCAAGAACATCTGCTGCATCGATAACCGCTTGACCGCCAGTGTTAGTAAGGACAGTCATAGTCGATAATGACTCTGATGTAGCTTTAACAGAAGTTAGTACTTCAAGTTTAGCAACCGCCGATTCAGCAACAAGTTGTAGGTTATAAGCTGTTACAAATTGCTCGCTAGCTAGTTCACCTTGAGCTTCAGCAGCTGTTTGCATAGCTGTAAGCGCATCAATCATTGCTTGTGCGCCTTCGCCTTCAAGGTCTAGGTAAGCATTAGCAGCAACAAGTGCTTGCTCAATAGCAATTTCAAGTGCATCAACAGCAGCAGCAAAATCAGACGCAGCAGTAACAGCAGTCATTGCAAGCTCAAGAGCTTCAGTTGCGTTTGCGGCTGTATCTACCATTGCACCTTCTGCGTTAGCAAGTGCGCTTGTAGAAGCTGCTTCAGCTGTGTCTGCTGCTGATTTTTTCTCATCAGCAACGTCTGCAGTATCTTCAGCAACTAGTTTTGCTGCAGCAAGAGCAATATCAAACGTTTCAATCGCTGCTTCTGCTTCCGCTACTAGTGCAGCTAATGCAGCGTCGTATGCAGCGGTATCATTTACAGCATCAAATGCATCTGTTTGTAAAGACGTTGCAGAATCAAGAATCTGTTGGTAATCAGAGCTTTGAGTAACTAGCGCTTTTGCAGCAGTTACATAACCTTGTGATTTAACAAAAATAGAATCCGCTTTAACTGTTAAATCAGCTGTTGCAGCTTCATTTTTCAGTAATGTTACAGCACTTACAAATGCAGCTGCGTTATCAGCTGTAAGAGCATCGCCACCCATTGCTTGAACATCAGCAAGTGAACTTTGAGCTGTTTCAATATCCATTTCTAATGCAGTAAGTGCAGTCTGTGAAGCTGTAACTTCTACTGTTAAAGCAGCTGCTAGAGCTGTATAAAAATCATCTCCAACTGTACACTCTGCACCAGTACAACCAATTACTTCTAGTGCTTTTTTAACTTTTACTGCAGCGGCTGCAAGGCCAGCATCAGTTGCTGCACCATTTTTCACAGCTTTATCTTTAGCTGCTTTTGCTTTTTTAGCAACATCAGCTGAGTTAGCAGCAAACGCAACTATCTCGTCAGCAGTAGGAGCTGGAGTTTTTGCTGCAAAAGCTGCTTCCAATGCAGCTTTAATATCTTCTTCAGTGCCAGTAGCAATGGCAACAAAAACATTTGCAGTATTTGTAATAGCTGTTTGTAACATTGTCGCTATTGCTGCAATGCTAGCATCAGCATTACCTTTAAACTGGCCTGATTTAATACCAGCTTTAATGCTGCTCATTACATCACCAATTGAAGGTAAACCCTGAATTGAAGATGAAAACTGTGCAATTGCTAAAATACCATCAGTAAGCTCTTCTTCACCATCAACATCACTTAAATCTACAGCGCCGCCGTTAGATAAGTCGCCAATAATAGCAGAAAGTAAAAGTGCTGCGTCTTGACCCATTACTTGTACAACAGTGTTTAAGCTAGCTGTAGCTATAGCACCTTCATCTACACTTGAGCCTGAATCAAGAAGAAGAGATGCAACTAATGATGTTAAAAAAGTAACATTTGCTTTATAAGAACCTGTAACATTAGCGTCGCCTGCAGAACCACTCGCTCCTGATGGATCAGCTTCAACAACTGGAATGAATTTAACAACTGAAAGCTCTAGGTCAGTTTTGTACCATTCACCAAACTCAATCGCAGTATCACCATCATTTTCGTCGTCAACTTCTGGCGCTACATCGTAATTGCCACAACCTACGTAAGCATCACAACGTAAAAAGCTATCATCGCCTTCTTCAGACGTTTTAACAGTAATGTAAACAGGACCAGTAAAATCATCATCTAGGTAGATGCTGTAACGGCCGCTTTCATCAGTTAAGACTTCAGGGTTAGCGGCAATTTTACTTGCTTCTACCGCGGCATCTGCAGCATCTTGAGATAGTGCTTCTTCAGAAAAAGACTCTGGCTCTGCTGAAGCAGCTGAGCGAAATGCCACAGGAACGCTTTGACCAGATTCATCTAAAGTCATTACAGTTACTACAGCATTTTTCATTGAACCTTTAACTGCTTTACCTGTTACTTCAATGTTGAATTGTGCATCGCCCGTTGCAGTAAAAGATTCTACAGGTGTAACAGGAATATTTCTGTCGTTATCTGAACCACAAGCTGTTAAGCCTAATGTAAGTGCAACTGAAGCTGCAATAGGTGTAAATTTGATCGTACGCTTTACCATTTATTTCTCCTTGATAGCCTGGAATGAGTATCAGATATTAGTTTAGTTGATAGTGCCTTACATAAGCTTTTTATATTCTAAAAAGCCTTAAAAAAGTACACAATCATAACCTTTGTTACCAGAACTTTAAAAATACCATTAAGATATATAGTTATGCTACATATTTATACGTTTTATAGAAGTATTTATCTTTATTCTATGAGCTACTTCTTTATCAGCATCTCTATTATTCAATAACCTATAGACACTCATAAAGAACCAGCACATATTGATACAATATATTCACTTTATTAAATGAATATTACATATAATCTAGTTTGTTAATTATATTCTTCAAGTAAATGCGGTGGATGAGAGCGAAAAAAGACGATAATTCGAAAAATTAATGAAAAAGGATTATTTATAACGAGTGTGAGTAGGTTTTACTTTAGCTAAGCAAACGTTTATAAAATTTGTTTGCTTAACTAAAATAAATGTTTAGTTGCGCTTAACTTCACCATTGATTAGTAAGGGACTCTTACAATCCCTTCCATTAATACACGTGCACTTCGGCTCATACTTGCTTTGGTAACTAGCCAGTTACCTGCAGTATTTTTAGCCTCAGCACCTACTTTTAGGGTGCCCGACGGATGACCAAAGTTAACTTCACTCAATGCGCCGCCACCAGCAGCTATATTTACGAGTGTGCCTTCAATTGCTGCAGCAGTGCCAATAGCAACCGCAGCTGTGCCCATCATGGCATGGTGCAGTTTACCCATCGACATAGCGCGTACTAACAAGTTGATATTTGCAGCTTCAATAAGCTTTCCGCTAGATGCTTTGTAATCTAAAGGCGATGCAACAAACGCAACCTTTGGCGTATGTTGGCGAACTTGCGCTTCACTAATGTTAGTGATTAAGCCCATTTTAACAGCGCCATAAGCACGAATGGTTTCGAGCTTTTCAAGCGCTGCAATATCGTTATTTATATCGTCTTGCAGCTCTGTGCCGGTATAACCAATATCAGTGGCGTTAATAAATACAGTAGGAATACCTGCATTTATCATCGTGGCTTTTAAAGTACCAACACCTGGTACTTCTAAGTCATCAACTACGTTACCTGTTGGAAATAACGCGCCATCGCCATCAGCGGGGGCCATAAATTCAAGTTTTACTTCAGCTGCAGCAAAAGTAACACCATCGAGCTCAAAGTCGCCGGTTTCTTGTACTTCGCCATTGGTCATAGGGACATGCACTAATATGCTTTTTTTAATATTAGCCTGCCACACACGCACAATAGCAACACCGTTTTTAGGTAATCTGCTTTTATCGACCAAACCATTACTAATGGCAAAAGCACCCACTGCTGACGTTAAGTTGCCACAGTTACCGCTCCAATCCACAAAAGGTTTATCTATCGCCACTTGACCAAACAAGTAATCAACATCGTAGTCAGTTTGCTCACTTTTACTTAAGATTACGGTTTTACTGGTACTTGATGTAGCGCCGCCCATGCCATCCGTTTGTTTGCCGTACGGATCTGGGCTGCCAATAACACGCAGTAATAAATTATCGCGCGCCTCGCCTGCTACTTGAGCAGGCTTTGGCAAATCAGTTAAATTAAAAAACACACCTTTACTGGTGCCGCCACGCATATAGGTTGCAGGCACTTTAATTTGCGGTTTAAACATAGTGTTTGCCCTTATGCAGATTGCGTTGCTTCTAAAAAGTCTTGAGCAAAGCGTTGTAACACACCACCAGCCGCGTAAATAGAAAGCTCTCCTTGGGTATCGATACGGCACTTCATAGGCACAGTAAGCACTTCACCGTCTTTACGGGTAATGCTTAAATTAACTGTGGCGCCTGGTTTTAAATCACCCGTTACATCGTACGTTTCACTGCCATTCAGCTTTAGAGTTTTACGCGTTGTGCCTGCTTTAAACTCAAGCGGTAAAACCCCCATACCAATTAAGTTAGTACGGTGAATACGCTCAAAGCCCTCTGCTGCTATTACTTCAACGCCTGCAAGTCTTACGCCTTTTGCAGCCCAATCGCGCGACGAACCTTGCCCGTAATCTGCACCGGCTACAATAATAAGCGGTTGTTTACGCTCCATGTAAGCTTCGATTGCTTCCCACATACGGGTATTAGTACCTTGTGGCTCTAATCGTGCGTACGAACCTTGCTTAACTTCGCCGTTTTCGTCAAGTACCATTTCGTTTAGCAGCTTTGGATTGGCAAAGGTTGCACGCTGCGCTGTTAAATGATCGCCCCGATGCGTTGCGTACGAGTTATAGTCTTCCTCTGGGACGTTCATTTTGGTCAGGTATTCGCCAGCAGCACTACTTGCCATAATTGCGTTTGATGGCGATAAATGATCCGTTGTAATGTTATCGCCAAGTACTGCAAGCGCGCGCATACCGGTCATAGTGCGCTCACCCGCAAGTGCACCTTCCCAATAAGGAGGGCGACGTATGTAGGTGCTTTCTGGGCGCCAGTCGTAAAGTGGGTCGTTATCTTCACCGTAATCTACGGTTAAATTAAACATAGGCTCGTATACTTTTCTAAATTGCTCTGGCTTAACACTGTGCTTAATTACTGCGTCAATTTCTTCATCTGATGGCCATAAATCTTTAAGCGTAATGTCGTTGCCTTGTTGATCTTGCCCAAGTACCCCTTTTTCAATATCAAAGCGAATAGTACCTGCAATGGCGTACGCAACAACTAAAGGAGGTGACGCTAAAAATGCTTGCTTAGCATAAGGATGAATGCGCCCATCAAAGTTACGATTACCTGAAAGTACAGCCGTTGCGTATAAATCACGTTCAATTACTTCTTTTTGAATCACAGGGTCAAGCGCTCCGCTCATACCGTTACATGTTGTACACGCAAAACCAACAATGCCAAAGCCAAGTTGCTCAAGCTCTGTTAGTAGGTTTGCATCTTCAAGGTATGATTGCACTGCTTTTGAGCCTGGTGCTAATGAAGTTTTAACCCAAGGTTTGCGCATTAAACCCTTAGCATTTGCGTTACGGGCAAGGAGTGCTGCAGCAATTACATTGCGTGGATTACTAGTATTAGTACAACTAGTAATAGCGGCAATAATACATGCGCCGTCTGGCATTAAGCCTTCTTCATTTTCAACAACGCCCGAAATACCTTCTTTAGCTAAATCGCTTGTCGATACACGGCGGTGCGGATTAGATGGACCTGCAATATTGCGCCCCACGCTTGATAAATCAAACTTAAGTACACGTTCGTATTTTGCGGTTTTTAAGCTATCGCTCCAAAGGCCTGCTGTTTTTGCGTAATTTTCTACAAGGGCAATTTGTTCTTCTTCACGCCCTGTTAAACGCAAATAATCTATTGTTTTATCATCGATATAAAACATGGCGGCAGTTGCGCCAAATTCAGGCGTCATGTTTGAAATGGTTGCTCTGTCGCCAAGTGTAAGCGCGTCGGCACCTTCACCGTAAAACTCTAAATAAGTAGATACAACACGTTGTTCGCGTAAAAATTCAGTAATGGCCAACACAATATCGGTTGCGGTAATACCCGGTTGGCGCTTACCTGTTAGCTCAACACCAACAATATCAGGCAAGCGAATATATGAAGCACGGCCAAGCATAACGCTTTCAGCTTCAAGCCCGCCTACACCCACAGCAATAACACCCAGCGCATCAACATGAGGCGTGTGGCTGTCGGTACCAACTAGTGTATCTGGAAATGCAATGCCATCTCGGTTTTGAATAACCGGCGACATTTTTTCAAGGTTAATTTGATGCATAATGCCGTTACCCGGTGGAATAACGTCAATATTTTTAAACGCAGTTTTTGTCCAGTTTATAAAGTGAAAACGGTCATCATTTCGTCTGTCTTCAATGGCGCGGTTTTTTTCAAATGCGTCAGGATCAAAACCGGCATGCTCTACCGCTAGTGAATGATCCACTATTAACTGCGTGGGTACCACAGGATTCACTTTTGCCGGATCGCCGCCTTTGGCTGCAATTGCATCACGCAAACCTGCTAAATCAACAAGTGCTGTTTGGCCTAAAATATCGTGGCAGACCACGCGCGCCGGATACCACGGAAAATCCAAGTCTTGCTTTCGCTCAATTAGCTGGTTAAGTGCATCGGTTAACATAGCAGGGTCGCATCGGCGTACTAGGTTTTCGGCAAATACACGCGATGTATAAGGTAGTGTGGCGTATGCACCTGGCTTAATTGCATCTACGGCTTCTTGCGTATCGTAATAGTCGACGTTTGAGCCAGGTAAAGGTTTACGGTATTGGGTATTATTAATTATGGTCATGGTAAGGGTTCGCTAATTTGGTGACGGTGTTTGCTCACAGCTAGCGTGTTTAATAAAAAGTTTGAGAAAAACGACTCGCTAGTGGCTATGTGCAATAAAAAAGTGAGCACATGCGTGCTCACCCATTTTTTAACGTGACTCTATTGGTGTGTAACTGCGTGCATCAGGGCCTGTGTAATCGGCACTTGGGCGAATAATACGGTTGTTAGCGCGCTGCTCTTTTACATGGGCAGTCCAGCCCGTAACACGGCTCATGACAAATATTGGCGTAAATAATTTAGTTGGAATATCCATAAAGTGATAAGCAGATGCATGGAAAAAATCGGCATTACAAAACAGTTTTTTCTCGCGCCACATAATTTCTTCACAACGAACAGACACAGGGTAAAGCACGGTATCGCCCACCTCTGCCGCTAGTTTTTCAGACCACTTTTTAATAATTACATTACGCGGATCAGACTCGCGATAAATAGCATGACCAAAGCCCATTATTTTGTCTTTACGTTCAAGCATGCCCATAATTTCTTTCTCAGCATGTTCAGCACTTGTAAAACCTTGAATCATATCCATAGCCGCTTCGTTAGCACCACCATGTAATGGACCACGCAGCGTACCAATCGCACCAGTTACGCAAGAATGAATATCAGAAAGCGTTGATGCACACACACGCCCTGTAAAAGTAGAGGCGTTAAACTCGTGCTCTGCGTACAAAATTAGTGATACATTCATTACCTGTGCAAACAATTCACTAGGTGCTTTGTCGTGTAATAAATTTAAAAAATGTGCGCCAACTGAGTCGTCATCAGTTTGTGTTTCAATGCGTACGCCATCGTGTGTAAAGCGGTACCAGTAACAAATAATACTTGGGAACACAGCAACCATACGATCAATTGCATCATTAGCTTGGCTAAAATCAAGTTCCATTTCAAGGTTACCCAACATTGAGCAACCCGTGCGCATTACATCCATTGGGTGCGCGTCTTTAGGAGTATTTTCAAGCACAGTTTTAAGCGCATCAGGTAAGCCGCGTAAACTTTTTAGTTTTGCTTTATATTCTGCCAATTCGCTTGTGGTTGGTAACTCACCACGTGAAAGTAAAAAAGACACTTCTTCAAACTGCGCTTTTTCGGCAAGTTCGCTAATATCGTAACCACAATACGTTAAACCAGAACCACTTTGTCCAACAGTACACAATGCTGTTTGACCAGCCACTTGTCCGCGTAAACCCGCGCCGCCTAATGCTTTATCTACCATGATCTTCTCCTATCTTAAATTTGTGTGTGATTTTAATAATTATTATTTGTCAGATTTTGATGAAAAAAGGTTATCGAGTGTGTTCTCGTACGTGTGGTAATCTAAAAAGTCGTAAAGCTCAGAACGCGTTTGCATATTTTCAATTTGGCTTTGTTGCGAGCCTTCATTTAAAATTGCTGAATACACGTTTAGTGCTGCTTTGTTCATGGCTCTAAATGCACTTAGTGGGTAAAGCACCATTTCAACACCTACATCGCTCAACTGCTCTTTTGTGTAAATAGGTGTTTGGCCAAACTCAGTAATGTTTGCCAAAATTGGAACGTTAATCGCTTTTGCAAATGCTTGGTAATCAGCAAGGTCGTGCACGGCTTCTGCAAAAATAGCGTCAGCACCGGCTTCAACACAGGCAGCTGCACGGTCTATCGCGGCGTTTAAACCTTCTTTTTGAAATGCATCAGTACGCGCCATAATGTAAAAATCGCTATCGGTTTTTGCATCAACCGCCGCTTTAATGCGGTCAACCATTTCACCTTGGCTTACAATTTCTTTATTAGGGCGATGACCACAGCGTTTTTGCGCTACTTGGTCTTCTATATGAAAACCCGCCGCACCCGCTTTAGTCATTTCTTTTACTGTGCGTGCAATGTTAAACGCCCCACCCCAACCGGTATCGGCATCAACAAGTAGTGGTAAATCGCTAGCACCAGTAATACGGCGAATATCTTCAAGCACGTTATCAAGGCTCGTCATACCTAAGTCAGGCATACCAAACGAGGCGTTTGCAACACCGGCACCTGAGAGGTAAATAGCTTGGTGACCCATTTTTTCAGCCATCATCGCGGTGTAGGCGTTAATAGTACCTACTACTTGTAACGGGCGGTTATTGGCAATAGCGTGTTTAAATTTTAATCCTGCTGACATTACTTTCTCCTCACTTTGAACGGTTGCTACGTGGAGTAACTTGTAGTTTTAATCTGTAATTGTGACTGTTTAACTGCTCTACTTAACTTTTAGAAGCTCATACCAATCATTATGGGTATGAGGTCTATTTAACGATAAGAAAATCGTTCTGTAACTAGGCAATAATTTTTATGTTTAGTGGTTCTAAATAAAAAATTTTTAACGACGTTACGGAGCGATTTAATCCGTTAAATTGTTCGAATACTCATATTGATTGGTATACATCAAATTTGGTTTGGATATTTGCTTGCGATGCGCTTATATGGCGCTTCATAAGCATTTCGGCCAATTCACCGTCGTGGTTTTCAATGGCGTTAATAATCGCTAAATGCTCATCAAATGCTTTTGATACACGCGGCCCCACCATGCCCATTTGTACACGATACATGCGTATTAATTGATAAAGCTCATTACACAGTAAATGAATTAAATGCGCGTTTTTACTGCCTTGAATAATACGGTAATGAAAATCTAAATCGCCGGCTTCTTGGTAATAAGATTCGCCCTCTTTAACACGTTGTGTTTGTAGGTGCTGATTAAGTAATTGCTTTAAGCCTTTTACTTCTTCGGGTTCCATATTGTCGGCAGCAAGCCTACATGCCAAACCTTCAAGTGAGCTGCGAACTTGGTAAACTTCAATCAAGCGCTCAGCGGTAAGGGCAACTACTCGGCAACCTACGTTAGCTTTACGCTCAACAAGGTAGCAACTTTCTAGGCGATTTAACGCCTCTCTAAGCGTTGCACGGCTTACACCATAACGTTTGGCAAGCTCAGGCTCTGATATTTTACTGCCTTGAACTATACTGCCTTCAACAATCTCACGGCGCATATCTACAAATACTTGATCTGATGCGGTAGTTATAGGCGCTTCGTTTAAAAATGTGTGTGTCATAAGTTATTTTTTAGATTGTCGACAATTAGTGTGGTTACTATGAGCTTATTAAAAAATCATGTCAACCCTCAAACCTATCAAAATGGCTAAAAAACACACTCATTGTCGACACTATTAACATAAAGTCGCATAAAAATGGTTTTAAAATGGACTAAAACAATGAAGTGTCGACAGGGCAATAAATCAGATGTTACGTCTTTAAGCGCTGAAAATGCATTATATAAATGCTATTATCGCGCTTTATTTTTATAGTATGAGCTAACGCGTGAACGCCAACACTTTTATTCCTGAGCACTTTATTGACGACGTAAAAACCTATTTACCAGCGCATCTAAACTTAGATGACTTTTTAAATGCGTGTCGCAGGCCCCTCAGAAAATCTATCCGCGTTAATACATTAAAAATTAGCATTGAAGAATTTGTAGAACGTGCCACTGAAAAAAATTGGCTGCTAACCCCAATCCCTTGGTGCAGTGAAGGCTTTTGGTTAGAACGCCCCGAAGATGAAGAACAAAACCTAGCCCTAGGTAATACCGACTTACACCTAAGCGGTGCTATGTACGTACAAGAGGCAAGCTCAATGCTGCCCCCTATGGCATTAAAGCAAAGTATTGAACTCGCAGACTCTCAAAATAATTTCGTGCTTGATATGGCATCAGCACCGGGCTCTAAAACATCGCAGCTTGCAGCACTTATGAATAACCAAGGCGTGCTTGTTGCAAACGAGCTTTCGTCATCGCGCCTAAAAGTACTAAGCGCAACGCTCAAACGCATGGGAGTAGGCAACTGTGCGCTCTCGCATTTTGATGGCGTTATATTTGGCAACTACATGTTTGAATGCTTTGATAGCATATTACTAGACGCGCCATGCTCTGGCGAAGGCACGGTACGTAAAGACGCCGACGCACTAAAAAATTGGTCCATAGAATCAAACATACAAATAGCCCAGGTACAAAAAGACTTAATTAAAAGCGCATTTTACGCATTAAAGCCAGGTGGCACATTAGTGTATTCAACCTGCACACTTACTCCACTCGAAAACCAGCAAGTGTGCGATTATTTACTCAGTGAATTTGGCGACTATATAACGCCTGAGTCACTAAGTGATTTATTTGAAGGTGCAAGTAAAGCAACAACAAGTGAAGGCTATTTGCATGTTTGGCCGCAAACATTCGATAGCGAAGGCTTTTTTATTGCTAAATTTAAAAAGCACGCAAGCCGTAATAATCCAAATCAAACAGTTAAAAAAGGTGTATTCCCGTTTAACGAGTTTGATAAAAAACAAAGTGCCGCGTTTATGCAATCGCTTAAAAAGCACTTTGGGTTAACTAACCTACCTGGCAGCTTAATGCAGCGCGATAAAGAGCTGTGGTTATTTCCTGAAGGATTTGAAGCCATACAAAATAAGATTAAGTACGCACGTTTAGGTATTCAAATTGGCATTATTCATAAAAATGGCGTGAGACTAACGCACGAGTATGCAACCGTATTTGGCAATGAGTGTAAAACTAATATTTACGCGTTAAATAACGAGCAAGCAAATGATTATTTTCAAGGTAAAGATATACGCTTAACTGAAGTAACTCAAACAATTGGTGAAGTAGTTTTAACGCTGTGTAGTTGCCCTATTGGGCTGGGGAAATGGCAAAAAAATAAGATCAAAAATTCTCTACCACGAGATCTAGTGCAGAATACACAATTAATAAGCTGGATTTAAACTAAAGTACAAATTACGCATAATTAATCTAACCCTTTGTTATCAATTGTAACCGGGGAAGCGAAATTAGTTATGCTTTATTGAGTAGCTTTACTACACTTTACAGTACTTTCTTCTTCTCCCTAATGAACCAAGAAAGTGTTTTAGTTAACGCTAGGCTCAATTTAGAGTCACTTTGTAGCCCAGAGGTTTTTTATAAGCCTCTGGGCGTTTTTATTTGTAGGTTCTTATCTAAACAGTACTACGTTTTACTTTTTTCAAACGCTTTACCAAGGGTCCTTATCTACAATTAACTTGTAGATGAGCAACTTACTGTTTCTCTAAATCAAACTCAGTTAAATGCCCTTCACCGTGTATAAGTTGATATCGGGCTAAATTCCCCTGCTCTAGTGTTATTAAACTAATAGCTGAGTCGCTTACTAAGTATTTTTGCCCTTCACCAATGGTTTGGTGCTTATCTACTTCCATATGCCAGCGTTTGGTAAAAAAGTTTAATGGGCTTTTTGGGCCGTATAGAATTGAATCTAGTTTATCGAGTATGTTTATTAATTTACGCGGGAACTCATTTTTAATACCGCTGGCGGTAAGTTGCCAAATTCGATTGGGGTGATCGCCAAAACGTTTTTGCACCGAAAAGCAAAATGAGTAATGCACGTCACCCGATAAAATCAGGGTTTCGTTTGGGGTGTCGGTGCGTCTAAAAGTATCGAGTAGCTTTTTTGCCGAGCCTTCGTGCGCCATCCAGTTTTCTACGTCAACCATGAGCGGTTGGCCACATATGTTAAACATGGCTTGAATGGCTTCTATTGATTTAACACCAAACACGGGGGCTGGCGATACAATAATAACTTGGTCGTGGCTTAATAGGCTTTCCTCAAGCTCTGTTAGGCGTTCCCAATCAAGTAGACCTGAAGGCTCGTTAAAGTTTTGCTCATTTCGCCAGCGGTGCGTGCGCGTATCAAGCACCACTACTTTTGGGGTTGTAGTTAACTCATAATGCCAAAAACTAAAATCGTTTAGTGGTTTATCAAATGCTTTAAACTGCCATAAATTATTAGCAGTACGGCTTTGCTTAAAAGGTGTTAGTAACTCACCTGTTTTATTTAGTGCATCGTTCCCCATTCCCTGAAAAAGCCAATAACTAATTAAGCCGTTATTAATGATTCGTTTACTACTTGGGTTTTCATTTATAGCTTGCTCCCACCCAGCAGTAAGATTCCAATCATCGGTTACATCGTGATCATCAAACATCATTAATGTCGATACATTGGCAAACAACCGCTCTACTTCACTTAAGCCTTTTGCATAATCAATCAGTGCTGTTTTTTCAGCGTTAAAAATAGTTTTGTTTTGCTCGCTTTGACCTAAATACGTTGTGTTTTGTATATCAAAGCATTGCCAAGCAGCAGCACTAAAATTTAATAAATAAAGTGCTATATATTCTTCAAAGTGGATAAGGTGATTGTAAGCTTTTACACTTGAAAAGTGAGGTTCGTCTTTTTTTAGCCAGTAACCAACACCTAACTTTGAGCGTTTTTGCCAAGGTGTTTTTGGTAAAAACAAATGGCGATTATAAAGTTGCTCATTTATATCGCCCGGTAGCTCAATGGCAAGTGGTTGCTCTTTATAAATACCTAACGCTTTAATTAACTGATAAATAGCTAATAACATGGGGCCTGCTACATCATCGGCGTAAACCTGGTCACCACTCAGTAATAGCAATTGTGCGCCTTGAGTATTATTATCGCGCTGAGTATTTTGCCAGTGACTTGCAGACACTAAGCTGTCTTTTGCTGGATGATGTGCATTACGGCACGAGCCATGCAAAATATCACTGAGTTTATCGGGGATTACAAATGCAGGCGTTGTTTGACTGCTATAGCACCACGGCGATAAATCGATTGCTGCATCGTCAATTACAAGCTCATAGCTTAATAAGCTATCTACAGGGAGTTTGTTGTCTATTGGCTTTATAATAACGAAATGCAGGTATAAATGTTCGCCCAAAGAAACAGTGTGTTGATCGCTATAACACTCAACATTTAATAAGTTTATTTGGCAGCTTGCAGGCTTGGAGGTAGCAAACTGAATACAGACTCCAGTTTGCTCTGCACGGCGCACCATTGGCCCCATTAGTAAAATAGGAAGGTTTGCCGTGTGAGTAATCATGTATTTAGCCTTTAGCTGCTAATTTAAATAGAGAATAAAAGTTTTCGGTAGTCGCTTTAGCAAGTTCATTAAAGCTAATGCCTTTAAGTTCGCTAATGTAATAAGCTACATCTTCTACGTATGCTGGCTGGTTTGTTTGCCCACGATACGGTACCGGTGCTAAATAAGGCGAGTCGGTTTCTATTAATAATCTATCTAGCGGTATTTGCTTTACTACTTCTTTTAGCTCAATAGCATTTTTAAAGGTAACAATGCCCGAAATAGATATATAAAAGCCCATGTCTATGGCTTTTTTAGCCATATCCCAGTCTTCAGTAAAGCAATGTAGTACACCACCGCAGTTTTCGGCCTTGTGCTCACGCATTAAATTAATGGTATCGCTGCGGGCATCACGAGTATGAATAATTAACGGTTTTTGTAATTCGTTAGCCACTTCAATATGTCCAACAAAGCTTGCTTGCTGCACTGCGTGAGTATCTTTTGAATAGTAGTAATCAAGACCCGTTTCACCAATAGCAACGACTTTGTCGTGTGAGGCTAAGTCGATTAGTTGCTGTTTATTAAGGGCGTCTTTTTGATCAAGTGGATGTACACCGCATGAGGCTGATACATCGTCGTAATGCTTAATTTTATCAAGCATGCTTGGAAACTGATCAAGCGTTACGCTTACACATAAAAAGTGCTCTATTTGCTTTGCACGCGCTTTATCAAGAACTTGGTCAAGGTTTAAGTCTAGTTTATCAAAATCAAGACGGTCTAAATGGCAATGAGAATCTACAATCACTATAAGGCCTGTATTATGTTCAGGGTTTAAATTTGTTCGTTTAATTTATTATGTTAGTAATTAAAAGAACCCAATATAGGGCGGCGTTAATCTCAATGAAAAACCGACCCTATAACTACATGGTATATGTTTGATCGCCTGAGTTTAACATAGTCCCAAGCAGCTTTTCGATTTTAGCGTTTAGGTTTGTTTTATCGTCTAAAAAGCTAATACCAATACCTGGAGGATTAGAGCTTTGTGCTCCTTGTGGCGTGATCCACGACACTTTACCTGTCACTACGTCATCTTCTAAGGCATCGGGCAAAGTAACTCTAAGCGCTAATGAATACCCTGCTTCGTAACGCATATTAGTGCGTACAAATAAGCCACCTTTTTTTAAGTAAGGCATATAACAACGGTATAACTCGTCTAAATCGTCTATGTCTACTAGTAGTTCTTGCATGATTAATCCTTTTAAGAATTTCGCAATGTGTATGCTAATCGTGATACAGCAAGCGGTAAATTAAGGCCAAGTACTTGTGTGTTATTTTGTAAAAACTCGCCTAATGCATTTTGCGCACTTTGATAAGCGTCAAAACTCATGCCTTGCAGTAATTGCTGCTTTAGTTGCACGCTTAAAAACAAAGTAAATATACGAACAAGTTCAGGCTGTTTATTTATTATATCGACTAACGCTTTAAAATTATGACTTTGTTTAAACTCAGTTGCAAACTTATACAGTGTATCAATATTTTTTAGCTGGTCTTGCTGTTGCCAATGCTTTACTTGCAGCGGTTGGTTATAAAAAAGTGCTAACCAACTATAGTTAGGAATATCTAATGTCTCTAGCCATTGCTGAGCAAGTGCTGTATTAGTTATTTTTACGTCACTTTTAGCGCATCGACTTAAAATAGTTGCAGGGAGCTGCTGTGGTTGGCTTGTGGTTAATATTAAAAAGCGGCTATTAGTTGGCTCTTCAAGTGTTTTTAATAATGCGTTAGCTGCTGCTGTGGTCATTTTTTCGCAATTTTCGATTATCGCGACTTTATTGCCATTTTGCGCTGCAGAGTGATTCATAAAATCACTAATACCACGAATATCATCTACACCAATACTTTGCCCATCAACTTGCGTTAAACGCTTGTCGGGGTGAGTGCCAGCCAGGTTAAGTAAACAGCTTTTACACTGTCCGCAAGGTTTTAGCATACTGTTTTGCGCAGCTATCTGCTTAGCTATATTTTGGCATAACAAAGCATTCCCAAGCTCATCACTTAACTCAAACTTACCTACGCCAACTGGCCCACAAAATAATTGCGCATGATGAAAACGCTCTGCGCGATAACTTTTCGCTAAACGTGCTTGAGTATCATGTAGCCAAGGCAATGGCATATTATTTTAGGCCTTCAAAAAATGAATGCAGTACATTGGTAATATCGCGATGTACTTTATCAATACTTTGGTTTGCATCGACCGTTTTAATGGTGTTGTCGTCGTTAGCAAGTTCAACATAACGCATACGTGTACGCTGAAAAAACTCAATGGCTTCTTGTTCAATTCGGTCTAGCTCGCCACGTCCTTTTGCACGTTCAAGGCCTATCACTGGGTCAATATCAAGGTAAATAGTTAAATCAGGCTTTAAGCCCTTTAATACCATTGAAGAAAGCGAAGCTAATGTATTTGAGCTAATACCACGCCCACCACCTTGATACGCCTGTGACGATAAATCATGACGATCGGCAAGAACCCATTGGCCTTTATCAAGCGCTGGAGTAATAACATTGTGCATTAGCTGCGAGCGTGCTGCGTACATAATAAGCAACTCGGTTTCAAAGGCGATTTCTTCTTCATGCTCTGCTTTTACAAGCGTACGAAGCGATTCAGCCAGTGGCGTGCCGCCAGGTTCGCGGACATTAATAAAGTCTATTTTTTGTTTGTTTAAAAAGTCTTGGCATAACGAAATAGCGGTTGATTTACCCGCGCCTTCTAGCCCTTCTATTACTATAAATTTTGATTTCATAAAAACTTAATTCTTTTTATTTAATATATACGTTTTAACTGCCGCGTTATGCTGCTTTAACGTGGTTGAAAATTGGTGGCTACCATCGCCTTTTGATACAAAGTAAACGTATTCACTTTGCGGCGGATTAACTGCAGCTAAAATAGCGGCTTTAGATGGCATAGCAATCGGTGTTGGCGGTAAGCCATTAATACGATACGTATTGTAAGGCGTATAATCGCGCAAATCTTTGTATTTAATATCGCCATCAAAGTCAGCGCCTAGCCCGTATATTACGGTAGGATCGGTTTGTAGGCGCATATTAGTGTTTAATCGGTTAACAAACGCTGATGCAATTAACGGACGCTCGCTGGCAAGGCCTGTTTCTTTTTCAATAATTGAAGCCATTATTAGTGCTTCGTATGCTGTTTTATAGGGTAAATTAGCAGCGCGCTGCTGCCAAGCATCATCTAATGTTTGCTGCATTTTTTGTGCTGCACGTTTTAATACACTGCTTGCAGTATCGTTATTATGATAATGGTAAGTGTCGGGGAATAACCAGCCTTCTAAGTGCGTGTCATTACCCAGTATTTGAGTACTTAGTTCGTCAGTTTTTAAATCGTTTTGTAAATTATCAGCTTTTTTAATAGCACTTAGTACTTCACGTAAGTTTTGACCTTCAATTATGGTAAAACTAAAACTAATTTGCTGACCTTGGTTAATTTTTTTTACGTTGTTAATAACGCTATCGGCTGTTAGCTCGTAAAGCCCCGCTTTTAAGTCGGTAAGTGTGGGATCTAATTTGGCAATTACCTGATAACGCCAACAACTTTCTACCCAGTTTTTAGCTTGCCATTGTTGGCATAACTTATTAAAGCCAGTGCCATGCTTAACTTCAAATTGTGTGTTTTGTGCTACCTTTAACGAGCTATTTATTGTTGCTTGTAATTGCTGGTAACCAACAGCAGTGGTTATAACAGCTAAAAAAAGTACCGATAAAATAACTTTTAACACTCAGCCTCCTTGGCTAATAATTTAGTTAGTAATGCGTGGCTGTCGTCTGTATTAAATACCTGTTGCTCAATACGTTTTACAGGTACTGCTCCCATTAAGCTATTACACACAAATACGGCGTCTGCTTGGGTTAAGTCTTCTACTTTCACGCGTTTAAATTCAACAGGCAATTTATCACATAACGATTGCAGATAAACGCCCTTTATTCCGCACTCATCAAGCAATGGCGTAAACACACGCTTATTTTCAATCGCAAAAATATTAGCTGCAGAAGCTTCAATTACATTGTTATTGTAATCAAGCACTAACACATCGTCGCAGTTTTGCGTTTGCATTGCTTTTTTAACTAGTACTTGCTCTAGCCGGTTTAGTGTTTTAAGACCCGCTAAATAAGGCTGTGCTGCTAATTTAATTGGGCTTATTTCGAGATTTACACCCTTTTTAACAAGCGCTTCGTAATTACTAGGGTAATCTAATATGCTCAATAAAATAGTAATATTACACTCACTTGGCAGCCCATAACCACGTCCGCCTTCGCCTCGCGTTACAAGTATTTTAAGCACGTTGAGTGGTGCAGCTTTTATATGCAAAGCAATTTGGTTTTCAAGGCGATTAAAATCTAGCTCAGGAAAACCCAAACGCTGTCCGCATTCAATCAAACGCGCTTTATGATGAGCCCAATACTGTACTTGCCCATTAACAACTTTAGCCGTTGTAAAAAAGCCGTCACCGTAATTTAAGCCTCTGTCACGCGTGCTTAAAGTGCTGTTTTGATCTACTGCTATTATTGTTTGCATTTTATTTGGCATATAAAAAAAGCCCAGTTAAACAACTGAGCTCTTATAATTTGATTCGTTGTTAAAAAAGATTATACCTTTTTAAATAGCAACGAGCCATTAGTACCACCAAAACCGAACGAGTTACACAGTGCAAAGTCTAACTTTGCATCACGTGCAGTGTGAGCAATATAATCTAAGTCACACCCTTCGTCTGGGTTATCAAGGTTGATAGTTGGCGACACTTTTTGATCTGTCAGTGATAAAATCGAAATAATCGATTCAACCGAGCCTGCAGCACCTAACAAGTGACCCATCATCGATTTAGACGAGCCTACCATTACATCTTTAGCTGCATTACCAAAAATAGACTTAACAGCGGCAGTTTCTGCTTTATCGCCTGCATTTGTAGATGTACCGTGTGCGTTAATGTAACCAATTTGCTCAGCGTTTACTTGCGCATCATTTAGTGCGTTTTGCATTGCAAGGGCAGCACCCGATCCATCTTCTGGTGGTGACGTCATGTGATACGCATCGCCGCTCATACCAAAGCCAACAAGCTCAGCATAAATTTTAGCGCCACGTGCTTTTGCATGTTCGTACTCTTCAACTACAACAACACCTGCACCGTCAGAAAGCACAAAGCCATCGCGGTCTTTATCCCAAGGGCGAGAAGCAGCTTGTGGGTCGTCATTGCGGGTTGAAAGTGCACGTGCAGCATTAAAGCCACCCATACCAATTGGGGTACACGCTTTTTCTGCACCGCCAGCAACCATTGCATCTGCATCACCGTAGGCAATCATGCGCGCTGCATGGCCAATATTATGCAAACCAGTAGTACAGGCAGTTACAATTGAAATATTTGGACCACGAAGTCCATGCATCATTGATAAATGACCTGAGATCATATTAATAATGGTAGACGGCACATAAAATGGCGATAACTTGCGCGGACCACTATTTAATAACTTAATGTGGTTTTCTTCGATAAGCGTTAAGCCACCAATACCAGAGCCCACAGCTACACCTATACGTGTTGCGTTTTGCTCAGTAATTTCAAGGCCTGAATCTTTAAAGGCTTGAACACCCGCTGCAATGCCGTACTGAATAAACAAGTCCATTTTTTTAGTATCTTTCGCTGACATGTATGCAGTTGCATCAAAGTCATTTATTAAACCAGCGAATTTAGTACCAAATTTTGATGTATCAAAGTGGGTTATTGTTTGAATGCCACTTTTGCCATCTAATAAGCCTTGCCAGGTTGATTGAACATCATTACCTAGCGGCGTCAACATTCCTAAGCCAGTTACGACGACTCGACGTTTAGCCACGGTTTGCCTCCAATAAGGGATATTTTACAAGGGGATGATCATACCCAAGCTACCTCAAAGTGCTAGTCCCAAAATAGATTAAAAACGCATAACACAATCAAAATTAATTTTTAGCTAAAATTGAGCATTGAGGCTTAAGTTTTGAATCACGAACTTTGAGGTGGTTTGGATATAAAAAATTAAAGGCAGCGGATGCTGCCTTTAACGTGCGATTAATTACTCAGCGTGTGCTGTTACGTAATCGATAGCAGTTTGTACTGTAGTGATCTTCTCAGCTTCTTCATCTGGGATCTCAGTATCAAACTCTTCTTCAAGAGCCATTACTAGTTCAACAGTATCAAGAGAATCTGCACCTAGGTCATCTACGAAAGAAGATTCATTTTTAACTTCTTCTTCTTTAACACCTAGTTGTTCAATGATAATTTTCTTTACGCGTTCTTGGATATCGCTCATTCTTCTTTCCTTTATTAAAAACGCCGATGCGTTATTTTCAGATTGCCGCGTAGTTTACGCGGCATAATTCTCTGATTCAATGATTTGACCATAAATAATTGTCTGGTCAAACCTCTGAGTGTGTGTTTTGTCTTTTATCGCTTATTTTCGCAGCGATTTCAAGTATGTTTAAAGCAAGTTCACAAATAATTCAATGTTTTTGAGGTAACTTACTTAACTTTATTAGGTAACAATGTGGGTACAATGGTTATTAAACCATGTACATCGCGCCATTTACATGCAAAGTTTCACCTGATACGTACGCAGCCGCGTCAGATGCTAAATAACATACCGCAGCTGCAATTTCGTCTGGTTGACCTAAACGCCCTGCTGGAACATTTGCAAGTGTTGCTGCTTTTTGCTCATCAGTTAAATCATCAGTCATATCAGTTTGAATAAAACCAGGTGCTACTACGTTTACTGTAATACCACGTGATGCCACTTCGCGTGCAAGTGACTTAGAAAAACCAATTACGCCTGCTTTAGCCGCTGCATAATTTGCTTGCCCTGCATTACCCATAGTGCCCACTACTGAGCCAATATTGATAATACGACCTTTCTTTTTCTTCATCATTGGACGAAGTACCGCTTTAGATAAACGGAAAATCGAGCTTAAGTTAGTGTCGATTATATCGTCCCACTCAGTCTCTTTCATACGCATTAATAGGTTATCACGTGTGATACCTGCGTTATTAACAAGTACGTCAATATCGCCAAAATCAGCTTTTATTGCGGCAAGTGTCGCTTCAATAGATGCAGGATCCGTTACGTTTAATGCATAACCTTTACCATTGTCACCTAAGTACTCGCTGATTTTAGCAGCGCCTGACTCACTTGTTGCAGTGCCTGCAACTTTTGCACCTTGCGCAACTAATGTTGTTGCAATTGCTTTACCAATACCACGGCTAGCGCCAGTAATTAGGACAATTTTGCCCTCTAAAGAAAATAAATTAGACATTTTATATACTCTTATTTAGCTGCAGCGATTGAAGCGGCATCGTTTACTGAGCCACAAACCATTGCTTTATCAATTCGTTTCGCAAGCCCTGTTAATACTTTACCAGGACCAAATTCGTAGCTTTGCGTTACATCTTGTGCAACCAAGGCTTGTACTGTTTCTGTCCAGCGAACTGGGCTGTATAGTTGACGTACTAGTGCATCTTTAATTGCATCAGCGGTCGATTCAGCTTTTACATCAACATTATTAATTACATCACACTTAGGTGTATTAAATGTTAAAGCGGCCAAGTCTACCGCTAGCTTATCAGCTGCTGGCTTCATTAGTTCACAATGTGAAGGTACGCTAACCGAAAGTGGTAATGCGCGTTTAGCACCAGCATCTTTACATGCTTGTGATGCTCTATCTACTGCCGCTTTATGCCCTGCAATAACAACTTGACCAGGAGAATTGTAGTTAACTGGAGATACAACCTCACCTTGCGCTGAGGCAGCACATGCCGCTTTTATTTCTTCATCGCCTAAGCCAATAATCGCAGCCATTGAACCTACGCCTGCAGGTACAGCTTCTTGCATGTATAAACCACGGTTTTCAACAAGCTTTACGGCTTCGCTCAAGCTTAGTACGTCGCTACATACTAGTGCTGAATATTCACCTAAGCTGTGCCCCGCCATAACAACGTCTGCATCTGGGTTTGCTGCAAGCCAATCACGGTAAATAGCAACACTTGCAGTTAATAATGCAGGTTGTGTACGATGAGTTTGATTTAATTTTTCTTCTGGGCCATTAAGAACTAGCTCTGCTAAGTCGTAACCCAGTGCATCTGATGCTTCTGCAAATGTTGCTTTAACAATGTCAGAACTCTCTAGTAGCTCTTGTAACATACCAACGCTTTGCGAGCCTTGACCTGGGAATAGAAGTGCAATTTTTTGTGCCATACTTTGCTCTTTTTAATTAAACAAATAAATAATGAAATACACGGCACATCAATTATTGATTAACCGCCGTGTCTTTAGAATGTGTTTTTTCGAAAATAGCGGCTATTTTATCAGGAAGTTGACGTTCAACCTCTTTTACCGCTTCATCAATTGCTGCTTGAAATGCTTTAGCTGACGCATTTCCATGACTTTTAACGACAATACCGCGCAATCCTACCAGAGAAGCACCGTTATACTGGTCGGGGTTCACCCTTTTATAGAGTTTTTTTATTATTGGACGCAATATAAACGCCATACATTTATATAAAAGGTGCTTTTCGAGCGCAGCTGTAAACTTATTCATAATAAGCTTGGCAATGCCTTCGCATGTTTTAAGCGCCACGTTACCCACAAACCCTTCGCATACAATAACATCAGCCTTGCCAGAAAAAATATCACTTCCTTCGCTATAACCAATGTAATTAATATGTGAGCTTTGCTGCATTAATTGTGCAGCCTGTTTAATATCATCGTGGCCTTTAATGTCCTCAGCGCCAATATTTAATAAGCTAACGCGAGGGTTATCGCAGCCAAGTGCTTGACCAGCAACTACAGAGCCCATAATGCCAAACTGATAGAGCATTTGCGCATCGCAATGCACATTAGCACCTAAGTCGAGTAAATATACTGGGTTTTGGCTTTCTGTAGGAACAGATGAAATAAGTGCAGCACGTTTAACACCAGGCAGCATTTTTAATACGTAGTGAGCCATAAAAAATAAAGCGCCGGTATTACCTGAGCTAACACACGCTTGAGCTTCGCCCGACTTAACTAAATCAAGGGCAACACGCATAGATGAATCTTTTTTTGAACGTACAGCAATTGCAGGTTCGCAGGCGTTAGTAACTATTTCACTACAATGACGAATTATGAGTCTTGGATGAGATAAAGAATCGAGGGATTCGAGTTCTTTAGATATAACGTCTTCATTGCCACATAAAATGAGACTTAAATTGGCATGAGCGTTTACCGCATGAACGGCAGCAGGAATAGATGAACGGGGGCCGTAATCGCCCCCCATCATATCTAACGCTATGGTTAGATCTTTCAGCATATAAGTAATCTCTTATTTAGAAATTACTTGAACGCCTTTGTAGTAACCATCTGCAGTCACATGGTGACGACGATGAGTCTCACCAGATGTTTGATCTACAGTTAAAGTTGGACCACTGATCGCATCGTGTGAACGGCGCATGCCGCGTCTTGCACGAGACTTTTTGCTTTTTTGTACAGCCATAGTCTTCTCCTAAGAATCTTTCTTAAGTTGTTTCAAAATATCAAATGGATTAGGTTTATCATCTTCCGCCTTTAATACACCAAAGCTGGCAGGCTTTGCTGAATAACTGCATGAAGCTTCGTTGTGGGTAGCCACTAATGGAATTGCTAAAATTAGTTCGTCTTCAATTAAATCAAAAACGTTAACTTCACCATTTTCATCAAGTGCTACTTCGTCGTAGTCTTCAGGAAAAATATCTAACTCTGTATCTTCACCTACTGGTGAATATGCAAAGTCTTGAACCAAATCCAACCCTAAATCACCATTACAACGTTGACAAATGACAGTAACATGTGTGGACAAATTGCCTCTAATCACAGCGAAACCTTGATCATCGTTTTTGCAATGTATTTTTACCGCTATTTCACCTACTTCTTCCTGCACAACTTTCTCTAAACGAGTAAGTTTTTCAAGCGGTACAATTCCGTCATACTTTAAACGGTGCTGCGCTGCTTTGCCTGGATGAAGAGTGATGGGAATTTTCACCTTTTGCATAGGGGCTGCATCATATAGATAGTTAGTTTGTTAGTCAAAGTAAAAAACCATTTTTACTTGGTTTTTAACGTGTTTTACTCTCGGATCTGATTTATCCTAACTCAATCTGAATTATCGTAGGAAAACAGTCCATGAAGCTTCCACTCATTTTAGCGTCAAGCTCGCCTTTTAGGCAGTCTTTATTACAAAAATTTAATTTACCCTTTGATACGTTTTCACCCGACGTTGACGAATCAGCACTTGAATGCGAAACACCTACTGAACTGGTTAAGCGTTTAAGTGAGTTAAAAGCCTCAGCAGCTAATAAACATTTTAAAAAAGGGTTAGCAATTGGATCAGACCAAGTCGCTGTGTTTAACAATCAAATTTTAGGTAAACCGCACAATAAACAAAATGCTCTAAAACAACTAAATTTATTTAGCGGTAATACTGTAACATTTTTAACTGGGCTTTGTGTTTACGATATTGTAACTGGAACAAAAAAAACCTGTGTAGAACCTTTTAATGTGACGTTTAAAACCCTAAGTGATGCACAAATTAGTGCTTATTGCGACGTAGAGCAGCCTTATAACTGTGCTGGCAGCTTTAAAAGTGAAGGGTTGGGTATCTGTTTATTTGAAAAACTAAGCGGAGACGATCCTAATAGCTTAATTGGATTACCATTAATTAAACTCAGCCAATTACTGGCTGAGTTTGGTATTGATGTGCTTACCGCTCAAAATAAGCTCTAGTTAAATAAATTAGCCAAGCAAAACCTGTTGCAATTGCAGATAATTATCTACCGTTGCAACAGGGCTAAGCTTATTTAGCTGCTGTGCGTTATGTACACCCATTGTTACGCCAATTCTATCCATGCCTGCAGCTTTTGCCATTGTCATGTCTATTTGAGTGTCACCAATCATTACAGCGTCTTGGGCGCTTATGCCAAGTTCTTCAAGTAATTGATACAGCATATTTGGAGAGGGCTTAGACAGTGCGTCGTCGCTTGTACGTGTTGCACTAAAAAAATGTCTAAGTTGGCTTTGATCAAGCAAACGCTCTAATCCATCTCGACCTTTACCTGTTGCAACCGCTAAAACAATGCCCTGCTCTTTTAAGGCACCTAAAACGCTGACAACATTATCAAATACAGGAGTTGGCGTGGTATCAACACTATATTGGTGTTTATACCCCTTAATTAGCGCTTGATGCTGCGCGACATTATCGGGAAATAAAACATCAATTGCTTTTTCAAGCGACATACCAATGATATTTTTAATTGCCAAATCACTTGGCGCCACTAAATTAAGTGACTCAGCACTACTACGAATACAGTTAACTATTTTAGTGACTGAATCCATAACGGTGCCATCCCAATCAAAAATGACGAGCTTATATTTTTTAATCGGCGTCACTGCAATCACTGTTTTGCGTCTCGTAATTTTAGTAATGTATTTTTAAGCGTTTTATCAAGGGGCGCTTCAATACGCATCGTTGTTTCGTTTTTAGGATGATAAAAACTTAAATCGTGTGCATGTAAGAATAAACGGTTTAACCCAACTTTACGCATAGATTCATCAAACCCCTGGTCACCGTATTTATCATCGCACGCGATAGGATGACCTTTACATTGCGTATGTACACGAATTTGGTGCGTACGACCTGTAACAGGTGATGCTTGTACAAGTGAGCAATCGTTAAAACGTTCAAGTACTTTAAAACGCGTATGCGAAGGCTTGCCCTCAGTGTTATCTACACGTACTACGCGTTCACCCGATTTAAGTGTATTTTTACGCAGCCCTTCAGTAACGTTTTTAGTTTTAGAGTCCCACTGCCCTTCTACAAGTGCCCAGTAATTTTTTTCCATGGTTTTTTCACGAAGTTGTTCATGCAATGCTGTTAACACCGAACGGCGCTTTGCAATAAGCAAACAGCCCGAAGTATCACGGTCAAGCCTATGAACTAGCTCAAGATTGCGCTCTTCTGGGCGAAGCGCGCGCAGCGCTTCAATTAAACCATAACTTAAACCACTGCCACCATGAACAGCCATACCTGAAGGTTTATTTATGACGATAAGGTATTTATCTTCAAATAAAATATCGTTTTCTAGGCGAGTTACTTTGTCTAACTTTGATGGTACAAACTCTTCACGCTCAGCAACTCTGATAGGTGCAATACGCAGTACATCGTCAAGCTGTAGTTTATATACAGGCTTAATACGCTTTTTATTAACGCGTACCTCACCTTTGCGCAAAAGTTTATAAATAGCGCTTTTAGGCACCCCTTTCAAATGGGTAATAAGAAAGTTATCAATACGCTGACCTAAATGGTCTTCATTGATCGTGACATAAGTTACTTGTAAGTCGTTTTTTTCTGACATTGCCTAATCACTAATTTAAGTAAAATAATTTAGTTGCTAACACTGTAATAATAGTGGGATAATCAGCAGCGCAAATATTTAGTATTTGCAAATAACAACGGTGCTTTTTAACACATTAAAACATTCGTGATGCACATTCTGGGTAGCCGATCATACAGATCCGAGTTAAGTTTTCCAAAGCTTTTATGCCTCCTCAGTTAACACGTGCGATCAATTAACGGCAATGCGCGTAATATATTGCTGGTTAAGTTTGAACATGAAGCGATTTTTAATGTGCTAGAGAAAGCAATGAACAGATAATTTGTCTGATAGTGACGACGTAAAAAACGTCGTTCAGCACTAGCTCAATTATTGTAGTACCGTACAGCAGCTTATTTAGAATTAAAAAAATCTAATAAATAAGCGTTCATTAACATCGGCAGCGATTTTTGCTCTTAAAACGGATATTAGCGATACATCAGTATGTATTGCTCACCAACTTAATGAGCCCTACGCGCCTAATATGAATGATATTTAGTAAGATTAATATGACAGGCCGACTTCTGGGTAAAACTTGTAAACGTAGCTGAAAAGCCGACAGTTTTAGCACCATTAAGAATTTAATAGCGGTAATAATCGCTATTGTTTGCCAGCATTTAAAATACTGCATACGAGATACAGAGCCGTTCCGTTAAAGACCCAGTCGTGAGGCTGCACATTCTAAAAATAGGGACAACTGAACAGGCGAGAAAAACATCGTCATGTCAGCGACATAAATAAGTAGAGTAACAATATGAAACGTATGCTAATCAATGCAACGCAGCAAGAAGAAATGCGCGTAGCACTGGTTGATGGCCAGCGCCTTTATGATTTAGATATCGAAAGCCCAGGTCACGAACAGAAAAAAGCCAATATTTATAAAGGCAAAATCACTCGCATTGAACCATCTCTTGAAGCAGCATTTGTTGATTACGGTGCCGACCGCCATGGTTTCCTTCCTTTAAAAGAAATTGCACGTACTTACTTCCCTGCAGGTTACACTTTTCATGGTCGCCCTAACATTCGCGACGTAATAAAAGAAGGTCAAGAAGTAATAGTACAAGTTGATAAAGAAGAACGCGGCCAAAAAGGCGCAGCGTTAACTACTTTTATCAGTGTTGCTGGTAGCTATTTAGTTCTTATGCCTAATAACCCTCGTGCTGGCGGTATTTCTCGTCGTATTGAAGGTGATGAGCGAACTGAACTTAAAGAAGCATTAGGTCGTTTAGAACTACCTAAAGGTATGGGCTTAATCGTTCGTACAGCGGGTGTTGGTAAATCATTTGAAGAACTTAACTACGATTTAAAAGCACTATTAGTACATTGGGATGCAATTAAACAAGCAGCCGATAGTGCTAAAGCACCGTTTTTGATTCACCAAGAAAGCAACGTGATTTTCCGCGCAATACGCGATTATTTACGTCGTGACATTGGCGAAATTTTAATTGATAAACCACGTGTTTTTGAAGAAGCTAAAGCGCACATTGAGCGTTTTCGTCCTGACTTTATGAGCCGTGTTAAGCTTTATCAAGGTGACACTCCTTTATTTACACATTACCAAATTGAAAGCCAAATTGAGTCTGCATTCCAGCGTGAAGTACGTCTTCCTTCTGGTGGTTCAATTGTAATTGACCCTACTGAAGCACTTACATCTATTGATATCAACTCGTCTAAGGCAACTAAAGGCGGCGATATTGAAGAGACAGCACTTAATACAAACTTAGAAGCGGCCGATGAAATTGCACGTCAATTACGTCTTCGTGACCTAGGTGGTTTAATTGTAATCGACTTTATTGATATGACTCCTCCACGCCATCAACGTGAAGTAGAGAATCGTTTAAAAGATGCAGCGCGCCCAGACCGTGCTCGCGTTCAAATTGGTAAAATCTCACGCTTTGGTTTGCTTGAAATGTCGCGCCAGCGTTTGCGTCCTTCATTAGGTGAAGCAAGCCAAGGCCCATGTCCACGTTGTAGTGGCCAAGGTACTATTCGTTCAAACGAATCAATAGCACTTTCAATTCTTCGCTTAATTGAAGAAGAAGCAATTAAAGACAATACAGCACAAGTAAATGCACAAGTGCCTGTTGCTGTTGCTGCTTATTTATTAAATGAGCAACGTCGTAGTGTTCATCGCATTGAAAAACATCATAAATGTGACGTAGTGATCATTCCAAATCAACATATGGAAACACCACATTATGAAGTTATGCGCTTACGTAAAGACGAAACACTTGAAACTGTAAGTTACGGACAAGTTGTTGCACCAGAGCCTGAAGTATTCGAGATGTCAAAATCTCCAAGTACGCCAGTCCGTGAAGAGCCGATGCTAAAAGGCGTGGTAATGCCTTCTACTCCTGCTCCACAAGCAGCGCCAGCTAAAGCCGTAGAGCCTGCTGCGGTAGCACAAACTAAAACTGAAGGTGGCTTACTAGCTGCTATTGGTAATTGGTTTAAGTCGTTATTTGCAAGTGAATCTGAAGAAGAGAAAAAAGAAGCTGTAGAAAAAGAGCAGCAAGAAACGCGCAATAATGCGCGTCGTGGTAACGATAATCGTCGTCGTAATAACAATCAACGTCGTCGTAATAATAACCCACGCACTAACAAGCCGCGCAATGAGCGTCCAGCCGCTGAAGAGGAAGCTAAAACTGACTCAGCAGCAAGCACCGAGACTCAAGAGAGAAGCGAGAACCGCAACAAGCGCCGTCGTAACCCTAACTCTCGTAAGCGCCCAGAGCATAAAAACCAAGAAAAAGATCAAGTTAAAACTGAAGCCCCTGCAAAGGCGGAAGTAGAAACTGATTCTAAGCCAGCACAAGCTGCAGAGCCTAAAGAACAGAAGCCTAAAGTTCGCCGTCAACGTCGTAACATACGTAAAAAAGTACGTCTGCAAGATGAAAAAGCTGAGCAAGCTAACTCAACAGAGCAAGCACCTGAGCAAACGGCTGTAATTGAAACTTCACAAGTTCAAGAGCAAGCTCCTGCTGTAGAAAAGCAAAAGCAAGCTCCGGCAGAAAAAACAGCTCACATTAAAGAAGAGAAAGTTGATGTTGTTGATTCTAACGATGAAACAGCAACTACTGAAGACGAACAAGAGCAAACACGTACACGTTCACGTCGTTCTCCTCGTCATCTTCGTGCATCTGGTCAACGTCGTCGTCGCCCTGAAGGTGAAGCAGAAGTTAAATCTGATGAAGCCCCTGCATTTATTCCAGTTGCTGATCAAGCTGCTGCAGAATACGAAGCAGAACTTAAAGCGAAATCAGAAGAAACACCGGTAGATGCGTCGCAACAAGTTGAACAAGCCGTTGCGGTTGAAGACTTAGCAAAAGTTGAAGCTGTAGAAGAGCCAGTAAAAGCTAAAGAACCGGCTAAAGCTGAAACGCCAGTAGCCACTGAAGAGCCAGTTAAAGTTGAAACACCAGTAGCAACTGAAGAGCCTGCTAAAGTTGAAACACCAGTAGCAACTGAAGAGCCTGCTAAAGTTGAAACGCCAGTAGCAACTGAAGAGCCAGCTAAAGTTGAAACGCCAGTAGCAACTGAAGAGCCTGCTAAAGTTGAAACGCCAGTAGCAACTGAAAAGTCTGCTAAAGCTGAAACATCAGTAGTAACTGAAGAGCCTGCTAAAGTTGAAGCAAAAGTGAAAACTGAAAAATCAGCACCGCATGTTAAAACAGCGGTTACTCAAGGGTCAGCAAGTGCGCCAATGGCACAACCTACTCCTGTAGCTGATAGCGAAGTGAAACATACGTCTGTAGCAATGGCTCACGATAAACGTGAACTAGTTCCAGACAGTGGTTTACGTGCAGGTTCAATCAAACCTGCTGGTCGTGCAAGCTCTGCAATGACTAAAACAATGAGTGTTGATTAATAACTAACATTCATTAAAAAGCCCCGCTATTTAATAAATAGCGGGGCTTTTTTGTTTATATGATTTGAATAATTATTAAAGTTTCTTCACGCCCACAATAAGCGATTTATTCACAAAGAGGTTAAGAGATGCTGCGCTTTTAGAGGTAGTAATAAGTCTAAGCCTTGCTAACTTTAAAAAGCCCCGCTAGTAAACCATCGCTTGTGTTTTCTCATTTACTCCTCTTTCACTTCTCTATGTGAAATAAATCTTTAAGTGGTTTTATTAGCAAAGAAATTAAATAAACAGAAGCGGTGCTTCTCGCGTAAGCAAGCTTCACGACTTCAGCCGAAATTTAACACCGTGAATAAAATTAACCTGTAGACGCACAACTTGTTGGCGTGACGGGCACAAAGCCCGTAAAAAGTAATTTTTTCACAAAGAGGTAAAGAGACGCTGCGCTTTTAGAGGTAGTAAAAAGGCTAAGTCTTGTTAATAAAGCACGACTTGTGTTTTCTCATTTACTTCTCTTTCTCTTCTCTTTGTGAAATAAATCTTTAAGTGGTTTTATTAGCAAAGAAATTAAATAAACAGAAGCGTTGCTTCTCGCGTAAGCAAGCTTCACTACTACAGCCGAAATTTAACACCGTGAATAAGATTAGCTTGTGTTTCTCATTTACTCCTCTTTCACTTCTCTATGTGAAATAAATCTTTAAGGTTTTTTTTCCGATGCAACGAATTTATATACCGATACAAAAAAGCGCGATATAGATACCGCGCTCTTAAATCAGATTTTTAACTTGTGAAATTTACTCGCTTTCACTTTCCATAAAACGTTGTAACTGATCTTTTAAGTTTGGCGGAATACCTTTAATTACAAGTGTATCCGTTGCCTCGTTGTAAGTTACGCGCTCACCTAAGTGTTTACGTTCAAAGCTTACACTCACACCACCACCAAGACCTGAGAACTTAACCATGCTGGTTACGGTTTTCTTATCAACAGGGAAAGTTTCTTCTAAGTCATAGCTTTGTTCTTTACAAAAACTATCAAACGGGCTGTCATCGCCTTTTGTAAGCGTTGCAGATAGCTCGCTTACGCTGGCATCTTCACCAGTTGTCACACAGTCATTACAGTAGTCAAAAACTTGTTTACGTAAATCGTCTTTTTCTGATTTATCAAATTGTTGCTCAGATAAATAATCCTCTACTGCGCTAAGCATTACTTGGCTTTGCTGTTTTGAATCAATACCCTCTTCACAACCTAAAAAGTCTAAGAAAAAGTCAGCAACTTTACGTCCAGCTCGCCCTTTGATAAATGAAATATAACGGTTGTCGTCAGCTTGTGTATCCCATGCTGTTAAATCGATACGAGCAGCAAGTTGCATGCGTGATATGTCTAAATGACGAGAAGCGGCTAAATCAAGCTCTGAGGTCATAGAATAATGCTCTTTGATGTTAATCATCGCAATTAGCATGTAATCAGTTGCAACGTACTGGTAATGACAAAATACTAAATAGCCTGTTTCACTAAATGCATATTTATCAAGTTCTTCTTTTAAAACCGTTGAGGCTTGCTCGGTCATATGCCAAAAGCCTAACTCATCATTACGGTAACTTTGCATTGCAGATGCTACAACACTGTTTTTGTCACCACTGAAAGCACAATAACCTTTACCAGGTTTACCATTGTATGCATGATGTAATTGTTCGATAAAAACGGCTACTTTATCGTTAATTACCATCTCATCATTTCGAAGGTGAATTTGCGTATCGTCGTCTTTTTTGTCTACATAGTGAACGACTAATTTTTTAACGTCTGTTGTCATCTTTGTTTTTCACGCCTCTAGTGTTAAAATACGAGAATATAACTATTTTATTGAACCAACTAATGCCAATCTTATCAAAATACTCTAATGAAGAAGTAGAACAAATCGTCGATCAGCTTATTGATGTGCTAACTAAACACAATGCGCCGGTTGATTTAAGTCTTATGTGTTTAGGAAATTCTATCACGCATATCTTAAAAGAGCATGTACCAACAGGGAAAAGACAAGCTGTAACCGAGAACTTTGCAAAAGCGCTCGCGCAGTCGGTTAAATAAAATTTATGAATTTATCGCAGCACAATCAATTTTCATCAAAAGCGAGTCAGCTGCTAAGTTGGGGGCATTGGTTTACCTTTGCCAATATCGGCTTAGCCCTACTTATTAGCTTAAGCTATTTATTTGCAGACTCGCCACCTACAAGCTTTTTAGGCATTACCTATATGCTAGTTACTTGGCTAAGCCACACTAGTTTTATAGCCTTTTTAGCGTTTGTGCTGACGGTATTTCCGCTTAGTTTAATATTCCCCTACCCACGACACATTCGTGGCATGGCCGCTGTAATAGCCACTGTAGGCGCATCATTGCTTACTCTTGATGCTTATGTGTATGTTAATTTAGGTTATCACCTAAGTATATCTGCCTTACCTGAGATCATTTCATTGTTGTGGCATCGTTTAACAAGCTCTCCTGCTTTAACAACCATTTTAGCCAGTGGTATTGTTGTTGTTATTTTAGGCTTTCAGCTACTTGTTAGTAATTACACATGGCACCACCTTGAGCGTTTAAAGCAATATAAATTTGCACGTTACGCAATTTCTTTTTTAATCGTGTGTTTTTCGCTTAGCCACAGTATTCATATTTGGGCTGACGCCAATTTAAACTTTGACGTAACAAAACAAGATAATGTTTTGCCACTTTCATACCCTACTACTGCTAAAAGCTTGTTAGCTAAAAATGATCTGCTAGATATAGAAAGCTACGAGCAAGCACACAACGTAAAAATTAATAACCAAAATATTAGTTATCAAATGCCAAGCCAGCTTGAAAAATGCGAGGACTACACACAAGCCAATGTAGATATATTTGTATTTGAAACTCAACAACAACTCGAAAAGTTTGTTGCCGAGAATAAAAACATGCACAAAACAGAGCAGTTTTTACAGCCAACAAATCATGACGATACGTTATTTAGCTTAGTGTATGGTTTACCCGCTTTTTATAAAGCAGCAATTTTAACCGAGCAGACACTCCCAGTTTGGCAAAGTCAGCGCCGTAGCATTGAAGTAACTGGCATTGAAGAACTAAGCTTTATTAATGATCAAGCACATAGCTCTAGTGCTATTCGAGTAATTAAAGCGAGTGATACCCCTACTGTTCGAGATGATGAAACACAGGTTTTTGCTTTTAGTCTTGCCAATAACAAGCAAGAAGTAGTAACCACCTCAACTTTATACAGCTCTGACAAACGTATTTCTAAGGTAGATGGGCTAATTCAACCTAGCGATTTAATTGCAACAAGCGTTGGGCAATATTTAAATTGCAAAGCTATTGCCAAGCAAACAATGCTAGGCGTTAATCTATACAAGAAAAAAGACGATATGGGCGTGAACTACTCTCAGGGTGTTGTTATAGCCTATAAAAAAGATAGGATTACCTTAATAGATTCAGATGGTAACTTTAAAAACATTTCCGCCGCTGAAGGTTTTTCTATTGAACAAGGTTTAGATATACCATTTTTAGTACAGAGTATTAAAAAGCTCAAAACCTTTACCCAATAACAGTTATCCTAACCTAGCTTGATATACCACCAAGCTAGGTTATAGTTTTATATTGTTGTTAGATATAAAAACCAAGGATGACATGTATGTTTAAAACTTCTCGTTATATTCTCCATTCTAGCTTTTTACTTATCAGTTTTTTTAGCTTTAGCGATACCACTTACTACAAATGTGTAACAGAAAAAGGCACTGTCTTTTCTCAACTCCCCTGTGACGACGAAGCAACGACTTATAAAGTTAACACAACGGGTAATCAGTATTCTGGTCCTAAGGTTGACTACACTAAACAACTAAACGAACTTGAGCGTGAAAGGCTTCTATCTGGCTTACAGGCAGAGCTTCGCAGTAATAACCATAAACTAACAATACTTGATCGTAATAAAGAGCGTGCTGAATACAAACAACAAGAGCGGTTAAATCATATCTTAGCCATTGATGATAAAAAGCGTATTACTAAAGACATTACTAAAAAACTAAAAATAATTAATAAAACATATAAGAAAAACGTATCGGCTGTGACTAAACAAATTAAAATTCTCGAAAAAAAGATAGCTCAATTCCAATAAGTTACTCTTAGTTAGTAAGTAACATTTATCTTGGTTTTAAACTTAAAATAACATACCCTTAACACAATAGAGTATAAACTCTAGGGACTTTTAAGGAGTGCAAATGCAACCTCGCCATATTGCTGAATTAATTTTAACGGGTTTTAAAAGGCACTATCAGTTATTTCAAAAAACAACAGCCAAAGCCCCTCTTGCCTTCGCAAAAAAAGATTGGCAAGCAATTAATGATATCAGCCGTTTGCGTATCAGCTATTATGATGATCGTGTTAACGAAACCACGCAAGCGCTAAAAAAAGAAACCCCAACCGAACAACTCGATGAAAGCCTATGGCTTGAAGTTAAAAAGGTATATCAGCATTTTTTATGTTTTCATCCCCAAGCAGAGCTCGCAGAAACTTTTTATAACTCTGTATTTTGCCGGCTGTACCATAGGCGCTATTTTCATAATGACTTTATATTTGTAGAAGCAACCTTAAAAGATGCTCCTTCAGTGCCTGTAGAGGCAGAATATAGAACATACTTTCCTGTAGTTGATGGCCTAAAACCAACAATAAAACGCATTATTAGTCATTTTGATTTTAAGGCCCCATTTGTAAATTTAGAGCGTGATATCCGCCTCCTTGTTAAAGCTTTTTATAAACAAGCCCCCGATACACATCACCAACCTTGGCAAATGCGCTTTGATATCTTACACACGCCTTTTTATCGTAATAAAGCAGCCTATATTGTTGGTCGTGTTGTTTCAAAAAGTGGGGTTCAGCCCTTTATAATCGCTGTATTACACGATGAAGATAACGGATTATATTTAGATGCACTTTTAACTAAGTCATCTCAAATGCGTGTTATTTTTGGCTTTGCCCGCGCCTACTTTATGGTAGAGACTCACGCACCTTCAGCACTTGTTCGGTTTTTAAATCAACTTATGCCAAACAAAACACTTGCTGAGCTCTATAACGCAGTGGGTTTTCATAAGCAGGGTAAAACTGAGTTTTACCGAGAGTTTTTAAATCATTTATCTCACTCTAGTGATGAGTTTACAATTGCACCGGGGACTCCCGGTATGGTGATGATGGTATTTACCCTCCCCTCATTTGGCTATGTTTTTAAAGTAATAAAAGACAAATTTGGTGAGAGTAAACCCTTTGGCCGTGATACCGTATTAAAGCGTTATCAACTGGTAAAAAATCATGATCGTGTTGGCAGAATGGCCGATACCATAGAGTATTCTAACGTCGTATTTCCTTTAGCGCGTTTTGATAGTAATTTACTTGCGCAATTACATAAAACAATTGGCTCATCAATGGTAATTGAGGGCGATTGGTTGATCATCAAGCATTTGTATATTGAACGGCGCATGACACCTCTTAACTTGTTTTTAGAAAATGCTGATGAAGAAAGTGTCGCCGACGCAATTGAAGAATATGGGCAAGCCCTAAAAGAAATGATTGCAGTTAATATATTCCCTGGTGATATGCTCTTAAAAAACTTTGGTGTAAGTAAGCACAAACGTATTATTTTTTACGATTACGATGAAGTTCAATATCTAACCGATATGAACTTTAGAACATTACCAAAAGCAAAGAGCTATGACGACTATTTAATGGATGAACAAAGTTACTCTGTTGCACCACAGGACGTATTTCCTGAGCAACTTTGTACATTTGTAATGCCAAACCCTATGTATAAAAAGTTTTTACTCAGCACTCATCCTGAGCTTATAGATGTTAGCTTTTGGAAGCAGGCACAACAAAATATAAAAAATGGTCAGGTAAGTCATATTTACCCATACCCGACAGCACAGCGCTTTATTCACCACTGGTAAGCGCTAAAGGACACACACAATGAATATAAGTAAAATAGATTTAAATTTACTCGTTTACCTCGATACATTGCTTCGAGAATGCAACGTAACACGCGCTGCTAATCAATTGAGTATAACGCAACCTGCAATGAGTAATGGCCTTAAACGTCTTCGTAACTTATTTAACGACCCTATTTTAGTTCGTACCAGCGATGGTATGGTGCCTACCGAGCGTGCTTTGGAGTTACAACCCGTTATTCGTGGCATATTAATGACCCTTGAAGAAACTCTAGCTCCTAATCGAGAATTTGAGGCAAGCCAAAGTAAGCGTGTGTTTAGAATAATGGCCAGTGATTACGCTGCAAGTACATTAGCACCAAAGCTTTTAAGTAAATTGCACGAAGAAGCCCCCGATACTACTTTAGATATACTCACACCAAGTGATGTCACCTTTCATGATGTAGAAAACGGTAAAGTAGATATGGCAATCAACCGTTTTGAAAACTTACCGCAGTCTTTTCATCATAAACGTATTTGGAAAGATAGTTTTTGCTGCTTAGTAAAAGCCGATAATCCTATAATTGAAAACTTTAGCCTCGACAGCTATTTAAAAGCGCGCCATATATGGGTGAGTAAAACAGGTTTTGGTGTAGGTGTAGGCATGGACCCTAAAGATGTTCAAAAACTTGGCTGGGTTGACGAAGCACTTGCTCACTTTGGTAAGCATCGTAATATTGCCACTTTTACGCGTAACTACCATGTAGCTATTCATTTAGCTAAAGAGAAAAATTTGATTGCGACCCTTCCTTCAAAAGCCGCAAATATATATTTGGATGATCCGGGGCTTAAAATTTTAGAGCCACCATTTCCAATTCCTCCTTTTGAGCTTGATATGATTTGGAGCCCACTGTTACATCGCGATGCGAGTCACATTTGGTTACGTCAAAAAGTAGCTGAAGTAGCTGAAGAGCTAAAATAACTTTATTACACAATATAATGTAAAAATTGCTAGGTTAATTTTTTGCCTGTTAACTTAGCACCCTACTGAGATTAAATTAAACCAATAAAATCAAATAACTACATAACCATTGAAACGTGGAACATACATTGCTTTTATTAAATTGAACTATACATTCATTTAATTAAAGAGGTCATTATGAACACCCATCAAGGATCAGAAGTAAATCATATTACTGACATCATTCAAGTTATGAACAGCGGCATCGATTTTTATCAAAAAGCACAGGAAAAAGTTGAAGACCCTGCTATTGGTGCACTTTTTCAGCGTATGATAGATGCCCGAAAAGTGAGTGTTGAGCGCTTGCAGCCATATGCAATTAATGAAAAAGGCGAACGCGAAGATGGCTCATCTTTCGCAGTTGAAGCACGACGTGCATACACAGCCCTATTGACTACTTTCACCTCACACAACGACAGCACGTATGTAAAAGAGCTTGAAGAGGTAGAAGATAAAACCCTTGAAGAAATTAAAGCAGCAATGGATAAACCGCAACCAGCTGACTGCGAAGCTGCACTGGCTAAAACATTATTAACAATGCAAAGCTGCCATGCAGAAATGAGCCGTATGCAAAAGCATTAAGCTTACATAGCGCATAACTAGAACCCAGCCTCGAGCTGGGTTTTTTATTGCCTCTAATACCAATCTACATAGTTTTTTAAGCAATTTAACAAATTGCATTACATTATAACGATGCTAAATAGACCCCATATATAAGCAGAACGGTATAAACACCGCCTTATTTCACCACATTTTAAATACATAATTAGTACAAATATTTAATGTTATTAGAATATTTATTTAACCACGCTTTATTTTTGCTGTGCTAATTTTGTTAATAGGTACCTAAAACCTTGCTGTGGCGCCGCAGCATTTAATCAAAAATAAGGTCCAATATGAAAAAACTAACCAAACTACAAAATAATGCTGATGTAGATATGACCCCGATGTTAGACATAGTGTTCATATTACTAATTTTCTTTATTGTAACTACATCTTTTGTAAAACCTGTGGCTATTGAATTAAACCGACCACTCGACAGCCCTCAAATAGATAAGCCTGTTAAAAATGCTTTATTTAAAATTGATGAAAGTAACGGAGTATATTTTTCTGGGAGGTTAATTGATTTAGAGCAAGTTGCGACTAATTTAGCTATGTTCGCGGCTGAATATGAAATAAGTTCGGTACTTATAACCGCAGACGAAAACAGTACACATAATACTTTAATGAATGTAATGAATAATATTAAGCAATACGATGATTATCCAATAAGTTTGATTTCTAAATAAAATCAGCCCAAGCTAAAACCTAAAAAAGGGCCTTACGGCCCTTTGAGTTAAATAACAAAAGGGAGGTTATTAATTAAAAACGGTATTCTGCACCTACGTAGTAGTAAGCACCGTTAAATCCAAATGGAGCCGAACGACGTGAGTAGTCAAACACACCTGAGCTACTTATTACTGTGTTGCCACTAGCATCCACAATAGTACCTGAGCGAGAGTTACCTATTTCATTTTTATCTGGGTAAACATCGAACAAGTTATTTGCACCAATATTTACTGATAAGTCTTCAGTAACGAAGTAGTTAACTTTAACGTCAGTTAAAATTTCTGCACCATACGTTTGACGACCACCATCTTCTACTGTGTATTCACCAAAACGATTAAGTGACAGGTTAACAGTCCAATCATCACGTTGATAAAGCGCACTTAAGTTAATACGGTCCTCTGGTTGCCACTCTTCTATAATAGAGATGTCTTCAGCTGAGAATATATCTTCTACTTTTACTGTCTCAAGGCTTGAGCCAGCAGGAGAGAACAACGATACAACATCTGTTTCAGTAAAGTTAGCTGCAAGTGTAAAATCAAGCGTGCCGCCTAAACCTTCAGTGTTCCACGTTGCTACAAAATCAACACCACGTGTTTCTGTATCAGCACCATTTAAGAAAAACTGCCCTACGCCAGCACCTGCACTATTTAGTGCTGCATCAAGGCTTGTAGATAACCCTTTACCTAAGCGATCACTAATTACAATACGGTCGTCAATATCAATCGAGTAGTAATCAACGGTTACATTAATATTATCGGTAACGTTATACACAATACCTAAACTACGGTTTTGTGATTTTTCTTCTTTAAGTTTTGGAATACCTAAACTTTGCGCAAGTGTTGAATCATTTCTAAATGTACCAACTTCTTCTGCAACTAAATTCCCATTAGTATCAACAACAAATTGTGTGCTTACGTTATTAAAGTAAAGCTGCTGCATTGAAGGCGCTCTAAATCCTGAGCTTAATGCACCACGTAATGAAATATCGTCGGTAATAGACCAGTTACCAGCAAGTTTAAAGTTTACTGTATCGCCAAAACCTTTGTAGTTATCGTAGCGAAGTGCACCAGATAAAATCACATCTTCAATTACATAAGATTCTGCATCTACGTAAAATGAAATTACATCACGTGACTCATCCACTGAAGACGCAGGTGATGAACCACCAAAACCTTGTGAACCACCCGATGCATCTTCAGAGCCAACACCGCCACTTAAACCGCTGTAAATACTTACACCATTTAATGTGTCGTAATCGCGGTACGCATATTCATTACCTTCTAAAATACGGTATTCATCAGTACGTATTTCAGCACCCATTGCTAACGAATAATCATCAAAGTTTTGCGTAAAATCAATATTGATTGTTTGCAGTGATAATTCCATGCCGTAAGCGTACGCTTCACGTGGAATAGTTGTACGAATATCAGCTGCACTTAAGCCTTGGTCATAACGTAAAAAGTTAGCGTATGAGGCATTGATAGTGTCACTTGTAGTGTAATCAATGCTGTTCTCACCATAGGTGTAAGATAAATCAAGGCTTGCATCGTTATCAAATTCAGTTTTATAACCAAAGTTGTACGAGATATCGTCGATAGTTGTGTTGATTTTTGGTAAGAAACCTAGCGGAATCGTTGCATCGTTATCTTGTAGTACTGGGTTACCGCCTGCATTTGCATTATGACGGAAAAATGCAGCCGACTCATTTTCGCGTGTTGAGTAAGTAATAAAGCCGTAAAGCTCGCCATCACCTAACTCGTAACCGGTATTAATTGTTAAACCAAACTGCTGAGAATCAGCATCACCAATTCTAAAGGTATCACGATCGGCTGTCAGCTCACGCGGATCGCCAGCAAGTAAAGTGCCGTCACTCAGTTCTGTACAACCATAAAACTGACAAGAGCCATGTAAACCGGCACGGTTAGTCGGTGCACGGTCACGGTAATTGATAGTTGTATTTAAATAACCGTCATCACCTAGCGCAAAGCCTTTATTAAAATCAAGGTTAATGGTTTCGCCATCGCCTTCAGAATATTGACCGTAGTTAATAGCCGCTTTACCACCTTCGCTACCATCTTTGAGCACAATATTAATAACACCTGCAATTGCATCAGAACCATACTGAGCAGCAGCGCCATCACGTAATACTTCAATGCGTTTAATTGCAGAAGCTGGAATTGCATTCATGTCAGTACCTGCGGTACCACGCCCAACAGAGCCATTAATATGAATAATACTTGCTTGATGACGACGTTTGCCGTTAATTAACACCAATGTTTGATCGGGACCTAAACCGCGAAGTGTCGCAGGTCTTAAAGCATCAGTACCGTCACTAATTGCAGAGCTTGAAAAGTTAAATGAAGGGGCGATAGACTGTAGCATACGACCAACTTCTGTTTGGCCCGTATTTTCAAGCGCTTCTGCACTTAGGATATCTACTGGAACGGGTAAATCTTCAACTGAACGTCCTGCTACACGGCTACCGACAATAGCAATTTTTTCAATTTTTTCTTGAGCGACTTCTTCTGCTGCGTTTACACCTTGCGAATTTACTGCAAGTAAAGCTGGTAATACTGCTGCACTGACCGCTGAAAGCTTCATCATGTTGTTATCATTCCTGTTGATTTGTTTGAGTTTTATACTCAGTAAACCATTTTGATCAACAACCGCATCGAGCTCAGTCCCACCTAATAATGCCTCTAGAGCATCTAGCTGAGTGTAAAATCCATAAACTGAATTTGCGTCATACTGCTTTGCCAACTCATAAGAAAACACCACGGTTTGCTCTGTTTGTTTAGCATATTCAATTAAGGCTTTGTCTGCTCGCTGCGCTTTTATATCAAATTGCACCATTTGCCCAGTGGTTTGTGTTGCTGCTTGTACACTTAAACTAAAAATAGCCGGTGCAAGCACACTAAATCCACTCAATAAATGCGTTTGGTTACTGCGCAACTTATATAAACAGCTGACAAACAAAAATCCTCTATGGGTTTGTTTCTTTTTTTTAATGTTTTTTTTACGTTCAATCTTTATTGATGTAACTTTACCTAACATTAGTTTGATTTGCATAACGTCTACTTATGATTCTGTATGGTGTTTTAGCGTTACTACATGCTCACCTAAACGCTCATGATCAATCGAAAAGTTAGTTTGTAAACTTTCTAGTAAACCTTCAACGTCACCGGCTTTAAATACTCCAGCCACTTTAATACTGGCAAGCTCAGCTGATGAAAGCTCAAAACGTGTGGCTGTATAGCGGCTTACTTCATTTAAAGCATCGCTTAGCTCTTCTCCATTAAAAATAAGCATCCCGTTTTGCCATGCCAAATCGCGTTGTACGTCGTTCATTGAAAGCTGCGTAATTGGTTTTGTAACACTTTGCTCAATAACTGCTTTTTCGCCTGAGGTAACAATATTGGCATTAATTTGACGAATTTTTTTCGTGCTATTATCTGCAAGTTGATAATCTTTAAAGTCATTTGCATCAACCGCTACACTTGGATCAGTGATCATCACTTTGCCTTCAGTAACCACCAGTTCTAAATCTGATGAAGTATTGCGTTGTACATTAAATACCGTGCCTAACGCGGTAAAACTTTTATCACCAGCCATAACACTAAACGGACGCGTGGCATCTTTTGCTACATTAAAGCGCCCTTCTCCACGACTAAGTAATAACTGCCTGCGGCCTTTACTATAAGCAACTTCTAGTAAGCTATTAGTATTAAGCTGCACTATGGTGCCGTCTGGCAATACATACGTTGCTTGCTCGCCTACTTTTGTTTTGTAAATTTTAGTGTAATTAACTTTAGCAAGCTCTTGGTTGTAGCCATTTTCTAAGTTAATTAATAAGTAGCTGCATACCATTAACGCTGCAAACAAACTCGCTGCAATTGAGTAAGAAAACATCCACTTGTTTTTTGATGTTTTAGTATTGTTGCGCTGAGGAAATAAATGACTTAATTCGTTTAATACTGAAAGCTCATCCCAAAGCTGAGCAAGCTCGTATATAGAGTCTTGATGTGCGGTGCTTTGCATCATCCATAATTTAAATTGCTCTTTTTCATCATCAGTTAAACCACGATCAATCGCGCTTATCCAATCACATGACTTTTCTAAGATTAAATCTTTTGAATTAAATTGATGAACATTACTCATTCTGCGACCCTCTTAACTGATATAGGATGTGCTTGAGCTTTAAGGTTCGTTTGAGGGCTTTGCTCATGTTCACGCATGTATAACATGGTTTGTAACAATCCTTTGGCAATGTGTTTTTCAACAGTGCTTTGGCTTAACTGCATTTGGTCTGCTATCTCTTTTTGGCTCATACCGTAAACTTTTTTTAATATAAAGCATTTACGAATCGATGAGCTTAGTTGCTCAGTAGCTCTACAAAAAAGTAAAAAACGCTCTTTAGATGTGTATTCGTCTTCGAGCTTCATTGATTTGAGTAATACGGGCAATTCGTTATCGTTTTCTAACGAATCATTAAATTTATTGTCCCACTTAGCTATATGGTTGAGTGCTAGATGTTTTGCTGTTTTTAGCATATAACTGCGGGTAAACTGGATGTCTTGTTTTAAATCAGCTTCATAGCTTTTTACAAAAGTTTCTTGCACAATGTCTTCTACATCGTCGGGTTGAACAATGCGCGATACAAAACGTTTGAGCTGTTTAGAAATATCAACAAATGTTGACGTGAACTTTACTTTTTTCGTCATCCTTAACATCCACCTGTTGTTATTTTTATTATTAGGGCGTGTTGGCCTTTCGTGGTTGAATTTGCAGCAGTACGTTTGGTATTTAGGCAAGGCAGAGCCTATGTAGTGTGGTTACTCCCCATAAATAAGTGATAACGCAGCATAAATGCCAAACATGCGCTGCCCTTTGGGTTCAATCCACAAAGGTTAACACGCCCCAATAGATTACGAGTTTTTGACATAAAAACAAGCTCAAATGTTAATTCTGGGTTATTTAAATGCATAGGAAGATAAATGAGTAAACTTTTAGATTATATACGACTTAGTTTCTTTGCATTCGGTTTACTACTTGGAGTGCAAATACCTGCATTTGTAAGTGACTTTGGCCAAGCATTATCAGCCCAGTTAATTGAAGCTAATAATGCCGTTGCGCCTTTTAAAAGCGATGCAGCTAAGTATTTCAATAATGATTTAACTAAGCTAATAAAACACTATCAAAATATTGATGATGAAATTGTGAACAAAGGGGCAAGTAATATCAGTACTCTTTACGAGCGACAGCAAGATTTACAGATAGCCGTAAATAGGTTTGAGAAATCTCCGTATATATTTACTATGATCAGTGGCATGAGCGATATAAAGCAACAAGTATGGCAACGCTTTGAAGGTCAAATCATTTTGAAAAAAGACTCTATTATAGCCGCCATTGTTGCAGCCATAATTGTTGCCTTGCTTGCAGAGCTTACTGGTTATTTGTTTTTAACTGGAGTAAAACGCTCATTTAAACGCTTATTCGCAGCTCAAAAATAGTGATTTCATAAAATCATAAAATACATCGGTTTTGCGGGTTGTTAAACTATTTTGCGGACGTAAAAACCAAACCGGTGCATCATCTTGTGCCATTACCCCAGGCATAACTTCAACCAAAATACCGTTTTTAAGATCTTCATTAATCGCTATTTTTGATTTAATAGCAATACCATGACCTGCAATGGCAGCTTGTGTCATATTATCAGAGTTTGAAATAGTAAAACGAGTTTTAGCATTAAAGGTATGTATTTTTTTGTGTTCGTCAAAAAGCTTTAACTGGCGTTGCCACGGCAGGCAAACCCAATAATGCTCACTCAATTGCGTTAAATTTTCAGGCATGCCGTACTTTTCTATATAGCTAGGGGCTGCACACAGTATGCGACTATTGTTTACGATTTTACGAGAAAGTAATCCTGAGTCATTTAATTTTCCCACCCTAATTGCAACATCTTGCGCGTCATCAACTACATTTACAAAATGATCCGTTATTAAAAAATCAAGCTTTAGTTCAGGGTAAGCTTGCTCAAACTCATTGAGTTTAGGCATTACGTATTTTGAAAAAACCCAAGGCGGCATGGTCACGCGTAGTAAACCACTCACCGATGAGCTGCGCGCGCCAATACTATGTTCAGCATCGTGAAGGGCTTCTATTATAGCCCCCACACGCGTATAAAATATTTCACCTGCGGGAGATAACCGTACTCGCCTGCTATCTCTAAAAACAAGTACTGTAGCAAGCTCACGCTCTAGTTTACTTAAGCGATGGCTCACCGTTGCAGGCGATAAACGCTGCTCGCGGGCAGCAGCAAGTACGCCCTTGTTTTCAACTACAGCTATAAATGTTTCTAGGTCGCTTAAATTATACATAAAGATGCCATTGTGCACTTTTCAATGTTTAATATTTTCGAATGAAGCTTTCAGTATTGCAATGTTTATTTAAATATGTAAAACACTATAATTGCAAATAGTCTAATTATTGAGGTTCAATCATGAGTTTAAAAGCGCAAATAGATGCCTATAACGTACAAAAAGATGCCAAATTGCCAGCTGACGTTTTGGCACTAATGAACACTACAAACGAAGAGCTAATTGCACAGCATATAAAAGACAATGCATTGCAAATTGGTCAAAAAGTAGAAAACTTTAGCTTAGCCAACCATAACGGCGAAAACATTGAGCTTGCAGATTTATTAAAAAAAGGCCCGGTAATTATTAGCTTTTATCGTGGTGGCTGGTGCCCATATTGTAATTTAGAACTAAAAGCACTTAACGACTACTTACCACAATTTAAAACTCAAAGTGCTCAGTTAGTCGCAATATCACCACAACTACCTGATGAAACTCTCTCAACTGCACAAAAAAACGACCTTGAATTTGACGTGCTTTGCGATGTGAGCAATAAAGTAGCTGAGCAATTTGGTTTATTGTTTACACTTGATGAGCGTATTCAAGCGTTATATACACAATTTGGTATTGATTTTGAACACTACTACGGCGATAAAAGCTTTAAATTACCGCTACCGGCCACCTATGTGATAAACCAAGAAGGTGTTATTACATACGCATTTTTAAGCGAAGATTACACCCTACGCGCAGAACCTATTGATGTTATGACAGCACTTGAATCGGAGAATAATTAATGTCTATTTTAAAATCGTTAAAAACACTTACTCTTTCACTACTTCTGGGCACAAGCCTTGTATCTGGTTATGCAGTCGCTGATGAACCAAAAGAACAAGCAAAACCTAAAGTGCTTATTTTTGATGTAAACGAAACCCTACTTGATTTAACGTCAATGCGTACCTCTATTGGTAAAGCGCTAGGCGGACGTGAAGATTTATTACCACTGTGGTTTTCAACTATGCTGCATCATTCATTAGTAGATACAGTAAGCGGTAGTTACCACGACTTTGGGCAAATCGGTGTGGCGTCACTTCTTATGGTTGCTCAAAACAACAACATTGATATTACAAGTGAACAAGCTAAAACAGCTATTGTTACGCCTCTTTTAACGCTTCCTCCCCACAGCGATGTTAAAGAAGGACTGGCAAAACTCAAAGCACAGGGCTATAAGTTAGTAAGCCTTACAAATTCTTCAAACAAAGGTGTAAAGGCACAATTTGAAAGCGCTGGTTTAATGTCTTACTTTGATGCGCGTTACAGCATTGAAGATATTAAAATTTACAAACCAGACTTACGTGCGTATGAGTGGGTACTTAAAAAGCTAAACGTAGCACCAAATGAAGCAATGATGATTGCAGCCCATGGCTGGGATGTTGCTGGTGCAAAAGAAGCAGGCTTACAAACCACTTTTATAGCACGCCCAGGTAAAGCACTTTACCCATTAGCTAAAAAACCAGATCACGTTGTGAAAGATTTACATGAATTAGCCGATCTACTTAAATAAGTACACGCTGATGAATCAATACCCAAGCGGCCAATGTTAGGATGACATTGGCCGCTTTTTTGTAACTACCCCTAAATATCTCTTAGTGTATTTATTATCATAATTAGTATGTTAAAAATTGAATGTAAACAAAGCATTTAGCCCGCTATGCGTTATTTTATCTGCTAGCAATTTAGTACTCACAACGCTACTATTAAATAAATACGTGGTGGAGAACATAATGAATAGTGAAAGATTAGGTGAGTTTGAGCAGTACTTTCAAATTAATGAAAGTATAAGAGTAAATTTATTTCCCGTATCAAACGGACAAGTTCCTAAATCGCAGCTTGAGCTTGAAGACGACATTCCCCCACTATTTAGATTAGCAAATGAAGTAAGTGAGCTTGAGCAAAGCTCGTTACGCCCACTGCGTAACTTAGGCGATATAGCACAAGAGCTAGCTACTTTTTTACAAGCGCAGTCACGTAAAATAGATTTAATAATGAGCCATATTTTGGCCTCAGAACAAGCGCAAGATAATGCAATTCAATGTGATAGCTACGGCGGTGGCGGTATTCGTTTTACATCACCTGAAGTACACTCAATTGGCCAAGCATTTAGAACCAAACTGTTTTTGCACCACGAGGCCTCTGCGGTTTATTGTTACACCGAAGTTGTAGCAGTAGAAAAACAAGATAGCGAACACTACCAATACACTATGCTCTTTACCGCAATTAGAACTACTGACCAAGAACTTATTGTTAGAGCGAGTTTACATGCTCAAACCCGCCAACTTAAAAAACGTCAAGAACTTGATCAAAACCAAGGCGACCTAAACAGTGATAATTAGCTGACATCTTTATGTAAAATGCTAAACTAGCGCCATCTTAATTAGTATATAAAATTCATGAACTTTAGACTTTTACCAGAATGGGCCGAGCAAGACGCTGTTATGCTTACATGGCCTCACAAAGACACCGATTGGGCCGACAACTTAGCGCGTGTAGAACCTGTATATATTGAACTTGCTAAACACATAACAACGCAGCAACAGCTTGTTATTGTGGCGCATAACAGTGCCTTAAAAGTGCATATTACAGCATTACTAAATAGTGCTAACGTCTCTCTTAATCGTGTTCATTTTGTAGTAACGCCTACTAACGATACCTGGGCGCGCGATCATGGTCCGCTTACTTGCGCCGCTATTGATTCAACAGAACAATTAAAAGTATATGATTTTACTTTTAATGGTTGGGGCAATAAGTTTGAAAGCACATTAGACAATCAAATTAATCGTACTTTGGTAAAAGAGCTAAGTAGCACAAACAACCAATATCAAGCGCTCGATATGGTACTTGAAGGTGGCGGTATTGAAATAAACGAGCACGGTGTGTTGCTAACAACCAGTGAGTGTTTGCTTAATAAAAACCGTAACCCTGATTTAAACCCAAATGATATTGAAGCACTTTTGAAAGAGCACTTAGGCGCGACGAGTTTTTTATGGGTTGAACATGGCTATTTAGCGGGCGATGACACCGACAGCCACATTGATACTTTAGTGCGTTTTGCTCCAAATAATACCCTTGTATATGTGCAGTGTGACGATAAAACTGATGAGCATTTTAGCGCACTTGATGCGATGGAAAAACAACTAAAAACCTTTAAAACTGCCGATAACACCCCATATAACTTAATTGAGTTACCGTGGCCAAAAGCCGCTTATGACGATGAGCAAACACGCTTACCGGCTACCTACGCTAACTACTTAATTATTAATAATGCTGTGCTTGTGCCAACGTATAATGATGCCAATGATGAACGTGCTCTTGCACAAGTTCAAAAAGCATACCCACAACACACTATTATTGGCGTAAATTGCCAACCAATCATTGAACAATTTGGCAGCCTGCACTGTATTACAATGCAATTACCTCGTGGATTTTTAGCTGGAGCAGCACAATGACAAGCCCTGCAAAATTAACCGTTGCGTTAGTGCAACAAAGCAATACCGATAACGCAAAGGACAATATGGCAAAATCAATAAGTGCCATTCGTGAAGCCGCTCAAAAAGGTGCAAAACTGGTTGTACTCCAAGAGCTACACCGAAGCCTCTATTTTTGCCAAACCGAAAATGTTGACGTATTTGATTTAGCCGAAACCATTCCAGGCCCTAGCAGTAATGCCTTAGGTGAGCTTGCTAAAGAGCTAAGCATTGTTATTGTCGCGTCTTTATTTGAAAAACGCGCTACGGGCCTTTATCACAATACTGCGGTTGTATTAGAGCAAGACGGCAGTATTGCAGGTAAATACCGCAAAATGCATATTCCTGATGATCCAGGTTTTTACGAAAAATTTTACTTTACCCCAGGTGATATCGGTTTTGAGCCTATTCAAACCTCGGTGGGTAAATTAGGCGTGCTAGTATGTTGGGATCAATGGTTTCCTGAAGCTGCACGTTTAATGGCAATGGCTGGCGCTGAGGTATTAATTTACCCAACTGCTATCGGTTGGGATCCTAACGACGACATTGCTGAGCAAACTCGTCAAAAAGATGCGTGGGTTATTAGCCAGCGTGCCCATGCTGTTGCCAATGGCGTGCCGGTAATTAGCTGTAACCGCGTTGGCCATGAAAGTGACCCTAGTGCGCAAAGCGATGGTATTTCGTTTTGGGGCAATTCGTTTATTGCAGGCCCACAAGGTGAACTATTAGCAGAGGCTAATAATACTGATGAGCAAATTTTAGTAGTAGAAATTGATCAAAAACGCTCAGAAAACGTAAGACGTATTTGGCCTTTCTTACGTGATAGACGAATTGATCACTATAAAGACCTAACAAAAATATACCGAGACTAAGTAACCTTAACTCAAGATGGCTCTTACTTGCTAAGAGCCAACTATAAATGGAGTAATAAATGGCGTTTGAGCAATGGGCAGCCTTGCCTTGGGTAAAATCTCATAAAGATAAAATTCAATGGGGCCAGCTAAGCGGAAGTGGTTTAAGTATTGCTATTGCTGAAGGCGTTAAACAACAAGATAACTTAGTCTTAATTGTTACGCCTGATACACCAAGTGCACTGCGCCTTGAAACAGAATTAGAATATTTATTACCCGATAACCCAGTCATGGTATTTCCTGATTGGGAAACTCTGCCATACGATCATTTTTCTCCCCATCAAGATATTATTTCAGCCCGTTTGGCCACTTTAAACACCTTAAAAAAAGAACAACAAAGTGTGTTAATTGTGCCTGTATCTACTTTAATGTTGCGCACAGCCCCGGCCTCATTTATTTACGGTTCAACAATAAACTTTAAAGTAGGCGACAAACTAGACACTCATAACTTTCGTGACAATTTAGAGCAAGCCGGTTATTTAAATGTTCAACAAGTAATGGAGCACGGCGAATACGCTATACGCGGCTCTATCGTTGACTTATACCCAATGGGTAGCCCACACCCATTCAGACTCGACTTTTTTGATGACGAACTCGATACCATTCGCTTATTTGATGTAGAAACACAGCGCTCTGATGAAAAAGTAGATAAAATTGAGCTACTTCCAGCGCATGAATTTCCTACTAACGACGCTGATATAGAACGCTTTAGAATAAGCTACCGTGAAAAATTTGGCGCAAGCTCGCAGCAAGATTCAGTATACATGCAAGTAAGCAAAGGTAACTGGCCTGCAGGTATTGAATACTACATGCCGTTGTTTTTTGAAAAGCTCGCGACTATTTTTGACTACCTGCCAGATACAACAACCGTTATGCAGCTGGGTGATTTAGAGCACGCGGCAGATAACTTTTGGCACGATGTAAATGTACGCTATGAAAACCGCAGAGTTGACCCACTTCGTCCATTACTTGAACCCAATGCGCTTTATCAGCCTATTGAAGAGCTGTTTTCTAATTTAGGCAATTTTGCACGTATTAGATTATCCCTTGCAAAGCTTGGCACTAAAGCGGGTAATAAAAACTTAAGCGTTAGCGAGCTGCCAGCCATTCGAATTGATCATAAACAGCATGAACCTTATGGCGCGTTTATAAATTATGTAGCAGAGCAAAAAAAGAAAAAAGGCCGCATATTACTCAGTGTTGAATCGGACGGTCGTCGCGAATCATTGCTGAGCATTTTAAAACCAAGCGGTTTAAAATTTAAAGAATTTGAAACACTCGAACAATTTATAAAAAGTACAAGTGACGTAGGCTTAATAGTAAGTCCGCTCGAGCAAAGTGTAGTACTTGGCACTAAACCAAGCCTTTCTATTATTACCGAGCAAGAACTGCTTGGCATAAAAGTATCTCAGCGCAGACGCCGCAAGCACAAGTACGAAGCCAGCCAAGATGCGCTAATTCGTAATTTAGCCGAGCTTAAAGAAGGTCAACCTGTTGTGCATCTTGATCACGGTGTTGGCCGTTATCAGGGGTTGCAAACAATTGATGCTGCAGGTGTAGTTACTGAGTTTGTTACGATTACTTACGCAAGTGAAGCTAAATTGTACGTGCCAGTATCTGCATTGCATATGCTGAGTCGTTACTCTGGCGGTGAAGAAGCCAGCGCCCCACTGCATAAGCTTGGCTCAGATGCATGGGAAAAAGCAAAAAAACGTGCTGCTGAAAAAGTTCGCGATGTAGCCGCAGAATTACTCGACATTTATGCTCAGCGCCAAGCAAAACCTGGTAATAGATTTACTCTAGATGCCCCCGCATATCGACAATTTAGCGATAGCTTTCCGTTTGAAGAAACTGACGATCAGCGCAACGCCATAGAAGCCGTATTAGGTGATATGCAATCAAAACAAGCGATGGATCGTTTAGTGTGTGGTGACGTAGGCTTTGGTAAAACAGAAGTGGCCATGCGCGCTGCTTTTGTAGCAGTTAACGATGATAAGCAGGTAGCTATTTTAGTGCCCACTACCTTGCTCGCTCAACAACACTATGAAAACTTTAAAGACCGTTTTGCTGATTTTCCTATTGAAGTAGGTGTGCTTTCGCGCTTTAACTCCACTAAAGAGCAAAAAGACACACTTGAAAAAATGGCCAATGGTAAGCTCGATATAGTTATTGGCACGCATAAACTTATTCAACAAGACATTAAATTTAACGATTTAGGATTGTTAATTGTTGATGAAGAGCATCGCTTTGGTGTTCGCCAAAAAGAGAAAATTAAAGCACTGCGCGCCGATGTAGACATACTCACACTGACTGCAACGCCAATACCTCGTACACTCAACATGGCCATGAGCGGCATGCGCGATTTATCGATAATCGCAACGCCACCGGCGAAACGTTTAGCGGTAAAAACCTTTGTACGCCAACGCGATGTAGAACTTATACGCGAAGCAGTACTGCGAGAAATTAAACGCGGTGGCCAAGTTTACTTTTTACATAACAACGTAGAAACTATTGAGCGTGTTGCACAAGAAATTAGTGAATGGGTACCTGAAGCCAGTGTGACTACAGCCCATGGTCAAATGCGCGAGCAAGAGCTTGAGCAAATAATGACTGACTTTTACCATCAAAAATACAACGTGCTGGTATGTACCACGATTATCGAAACCGGTATTGATGTGCCTACGGCTAATACCATTATCATGGACAGAGCAGATAAACTCGGCCTTGCCCAGTTACACCAATTACGTGGACGAGTTGGGCGAAGCCACCATCAAGCGTATGCCTACTTACTAACAGGTGATCCTAAAGCGCTTTCTAAAGATGCGAGTAAACGCTTACAAGCAATTGAATCATTAGAGGATTTAGGTGCAGGTTTTGCCCTCGCTACACACGATTTAGAAATTCGTGGTGCGGGTGAGCTACTTGGCGATGATCAATCAGGCCAAATGCAAACCATTGGCTTTAGTTTGTATATGGAAATGCTCGAACAAGCCGTAAATGCGCTGCGCGAAGGTAAAGAGCCAACGCTTGAAAACCTACTTCAAAAACAAACCGAAGTAGATTTAAAGCTCGCTGCATTACTACCTGATGACTACATACACGATGTTAATGCACGCTTGGGTATGTATAAGCGAATTGCAAGTTGTGCTAACCTTGATGATATGGATGAACTACAGGTAGAACTAATAGACCGCTTTGGTTTACTACCTGATGCTGCTAAAAACCTATTTAGCCTACAATTATTAAAAATGAAAGCTAGTAGTTTAGGTATAACTAAAATTGAGGCAAACCCAAAAGGTGGTTACTTTGAGTTTAGCCAAGATACCAAGGTTAACCCTAGCTTCATCATTGGCTTGATACAAAGTGCACCTAAGGTGTACAAAATGGATGGCGCAAATAAACTGCGCTTTGCAATTAGTGAGGCAAATGCCCGCGAACGCTTAAAAATGGTCACTGCAATGATTGCAGATTTCGAAAAAAAGGTTAGCCATTAATGTTGCTAAAAAAATCGCTTATTGTTTTATGCTGCTTATTTAGCAGCACTGCATTTGCAGAACGCTGGTTTGAGGTTGAGGTGCTTGTATTTAAACAGCGCCCTGCCCCGTATTTACAAGAAGACTTTAGCCTTAAGCACAAAGCTATTGAAGATAAAAATACGCTAGACTTACTGACCCCTCTTTACACTGAACAAGCAATGCAGGCCTGCATAGATGGCGATGAGCGTTTTCAAAAACGCACTTTTACTGATTCATTAGTTAATTCAAACCCGCAATCGGGTGTATGTGACAACAGTATTGACTACCTACAAAGCTACGATGAGCTACCTGTAACGCCTTTAGCACCCGCTAAAGATGATATGCAGCAAACCTATTTATTAGCGCCGCAACAGCTGCAATTTAAAGCGCAATATAGGCAACTGGACCGCAAAGGCTTAACACCTATTCTACATACTGGCTGGCGCTTTGAAGGTGCAAGCAAGTCACGCGCCCCAAGCATGCATTTAATGGCGGGTAAGCATCTTAAAAATGAACCCAATGTAACACCTAGCTATTCAAACCCTGATTTTGTAAATTTATTGAATTCACAACCGGCGCTATTTAACGACCCAGATCAATCAAAAGCAGAATGGGAACTAGACGGTTTATTTAAAATACATTTACGACATTATTTATACATAACAGCTAATTTTGATATTAGCCAAAAGCTAGAAAACGGCGATATAGAGTCAGCCCGTTTTTCTCAGTTTAGACGTGTAATTAGTGGTGAAGTACATTACTTTGACCATCCACGAATGGGCATGATTGTCCAGATCAGAAAATTCAAACATTAATATTAAGTAGGATATAACAATGAAAAAACTCCTTATCATCGCAGCTACATTAAGCCTTGCGGCTTGTTCTAAGGTAAGTCTTGAAAATTATGAAAAAATTAAAGTAGGCATGGATAAGACTGAAGTTGAAACTATTTTAGGCAGTGCTGATAACTGTGTTGAAAAAACACTACATACTAACTGTGTATGGGGCGATGAAGCAAAAAATATCGAGATCACGCTAGTATCAGACAAAGTAACTTTATATAGCAAACATGGCTTAGCTAATAAATAAAGTGACCAAATATTAGGGGCTTATTGTATCAGCCCCTTTTAAAATTAATTAAACTCATTTTTTGGAGTAGATAAGCTCAATATTAACGATTTTACTGCGATTTAACGTTATTTTATAGCGTTGATAAAGTGTTTTATCTTCCTCAGTTAGCACAAGTACCATGTTTAATTGATAACGCCTTTCTACAGCCTGCTTAGAAATTTTATTACTGTCTAAATGATATAGCTTCCCTTCACCACGTTTTAAATAACGTGCAAATGGTGCAAGATTAAATTGTAGCGTGTGCTGTAGTGTATCGTAGCCGGGCAAAAATTCTTTCGCACTAACACGTGTCTCACTTGCAAAGTGTAACCACTGCGCAGCTTGTTTATTTTGTTGACGACGTTTTGAAAAAATAGATTTCACTTCTTTAGGTATTTTTTTAAAGCGCATGTATTCAAGCCAAATTAACTGACTCGCTACTTTGTCTTTGGTAATACTATTTTTAAAACTAAATCGCCACTTAGGTCGCCCTTGTACAATGGCTCGCCAAATCATACGTGTAATATCTTCTTTAAATATTTCACGTAGCCCGTAAATAACCCCTAAAATTAAAATAAGCGTCGCGGTGACTTCCGTAAACGTTGAGCGAGCATTGAGTATTACAACCATCACAAATGCCATGATAACGGCTGTAACAGTGCCTTTAACTAATCGCTTAAGGTAGCTGTTAAGAAACCGCGTTTGACGCTGTAATATTACGCCGTGCTCAATTAAGCGTTGTAACAAGCGCATTTTATTTGTTATTCGATTTGCGTCTTGCATGGTTGTTTCAGAGTTGTAGCTTTTCTCTGCTCGATACGTATTTTCGCTTTTACAAAACTGCAGTAAATCGTTACGCTCTTTTGCATAATCGCTACTACGTGGGCCTTCATCTAAAAGCTTTAAAAAAGATTGCTCAACATGCCAACTTAAATAGTTATCAGCATTGGTAAAAAATGGCAGTAGTTTTTCGTCATCTGGTGTGTAGCGACGCAGCTTTTTTAAAAGCCCTTCGCTTTGCTCATATACCTCTTTAGCACGTTTATAAAAGTCTTCGGCTTCATCAATTTTTAACGCGTCTTTTATATCGGCATCAAGGGCTAAACGTACTTGGTAACAAAATAAATTAAGGTTTTGCCGGTAATCTTGTTGCTCACCTTTGTTTTTACTAACAAAACGGCTTCGCACTAAAGGCAAGTGTATATTGTTAGCGTTATACGCTAGGTGTGATTTAAAGTGGTTATTAAAGTAAGATTCTTCGGTAAGTGTTTGCGGATTGATCCCCATTTCATTAGGGATAGAAAAATACAGATCTATGCGCTGTTCAGAACGAGGAGTTAGTTCTGGTTCAATGACAAAAGATAAGTTTTCATCTTGTTTTAACAATTAGTTCTCCTTCTAAAATATCGTTTTAGTGTACTTGCCTCCTTTATTTTGTTCAATAAAAAAGGCTCAGTAAATACTGAGCCTTAATAAGATTAATGTGCTAGTTAAAATTTAACATTTACACCAGCAAATACACGACGGCCAAGTACATCATATGTGTACGGGTCAGTATTAGAATCGTTGTTACCTGAGTAGTATGGTGGTTGCTTATCGAATAAGTTATTTACACCTGCAGTTAACGAAACCATGTCACTGATAAAGTAAGAACCGCTCACATCATGGTAAACAACAGATGGTGTTGTTGGTGCATAACATGTAGATTCTTTACCTAAACAGCTGTAGCTATCCATTCCTGCAATGTAACGTGCTTTGTAGTTAGCAGACCAAGCATCACCTTTAACATCTAGCTCAAAGTTTGCTTTTACGTCAGCATAACCACCTATACCAGAAGTAATTAAACCAGCGTAATCAATGCTTGATTCAATAACATCAACAGTGTACTCGTCAAGGTAAGTAACATCTAATGACGTATTCCAAGCAAGGCCAGCTAAATCAAATTTGTAATTTAAGTTTAAGTCATAACCTTTTGTTTGCTCATAACCTACGTTTTGTAGTTGGTTATTAAACGCGATACGACCTGTGCTTTGGTTAAAATCGATATTTGCTGAACTACAAAGTGCTGTTGATTGATTCGCTAAAGAGCCATCTGTTGCAAGACATGAATCAACAATGTATTGGTTGTTTACTGTAGCAATAGCGTTTTCGATTTCAATGTCGTAGTAATCTAACGTCATTGAGAAACCTTCAAACCATTCTGGTTCGTAAACTACACCAACGGTAACTGTATCAGCTAATTCAGGTGTTAATTGGTCATTACCACCAACGGTTACTTCAGCCTGATCTTGTGCACCGGTGAAGCTAACTTGCTCATAAGATGGAGAATCACCTGAGTATAGCTCAGCAACTGTAGGAGCACGGAAAGCTGTAGAACGAACACCACGAAGCATTAATTCGTCGTTTACACGCCAAGTTAAACCAAGTTTCCACGTTTCATCAGAACCAAATGTGCTGTAATCAAAAGCACGGATCGCAGCGCTTAATTCTACATTTTGTGCAAGATAAGCATCTGCAACTAAAGGAATAGCCAGCTCAAGGTATGCTTCGTTTACATCAAAACGACCGCTTGTTGCATCAACGCGTGGATCATTTGCAAGACCTTGTGAAGTGATCGAATCTGGTGTGTACCACGCTTTTTCTTCACGGCGTTCAAGACCTGCAGCAAAACCTACAAAGCCCGCAGGTACTTCCATTAACTCACCAGAAAGCGCAGCTGTAATCATAAATAATTGACTGCCGCCTGAGTTTTGCTCAGTGTAAACATAATCACTAAAGCTACTGCTTGACCATGAAGCTTGTGAAAGTGGGTTAAAGTTACCAGCTTCAATTTCGCTTTGAATTGAACCCATATTGTGAAGGTTGCTTAAGCGATCTACTGAGTCATTACGACCAAAAATTACTGATGTATCCCACTCTAAACCGTTATCTAAATAACCTGCAGCACCGATAACAGAACGAACTGTATCAACTACTTGAGATGAATCACGTGTACCAGTGTCAACCATACGACGGCCGTAAGAAACTTCATCACCGTAATTAATATTTTGGTCGATTAAAGAATCACCCATCCACTCAGCGTAGTCAAAGTCGAACCATACTGGTTGAGGTGCTAGTTGCTGCTCTGACCAACGTTTTGAGTATGTAAACTCAGAGTATAAACGCGTTTCATCAGTTAAATCAAAACTACCAATACCTGTAAGGTTTAAACGACGCATTGGCGTGTATAAGTAGCTAGATTGCGAATAGTTGTAAGCATCACTAGTACCAAAGTCGTGCCAACCATTATCAGCTTGACCTTGTAAAGATTCATCACCTGACCAAACATGACCATTAGGAGTATAAGAAGAACCAGAACAGTACGGAGCACTGCCATCGCCATCTTCAGTTAATGGACAATCAGAAAAGCTACGATCAGCCTGAGAAGCATCGCCACGGTCTGTGTACTGCAAACCGATTACAACGTTACCACGACCGAAGTTACCACCCATTGTAATATCAAAAGACGTTTCATCTGCATCACCTTCAGTAGTGATTGCTGATTTAACATTAAGGTCTAAGCCTTCAAAGTTATCTTTTAAGATAATATTTACAACACCCGCAACAGCATCAGTACCATAAACAGCAGATGCGCCATCTTTAAGCACTTCAATATGCTTGATCATAGATACTGGGATAGTATTTAAATCAACTGTAGAAGCTGCGCCTGTACCTGAGTTGATCATACGGCGGCCGTTTACAAGTACTAAAGTACGTTGTGAACCTAAACCACGTAAATCAATTGATGCATTACCACCAGAACCATTATTGATACCTGGGTTTGTCATTGCGCCGCCTGTAGCGGTCATTTTTTGTAGTACAGAATCTACTGATACTGCGCCTGAAGCAGCAATATCGTCAGCACCGATAATAGTAACTGGGCTAGCGGTTTCCATATCTGCGCGCTTAATGCGAGAACCCGTTACTTGAATTTTTTCGATTGCTTGTGCTGAGTCTTCAGCAGCAAGAACTTGCACACTTGAGAACATTGGAAATGCTGCGATTACAGCTAAACCAAGAGTTGATTTTTTCATGAAAGAACCCTACTTGTTGGAAATTTACCTTTATTGGTAATGCTCACTTTTTATTAGAATAGTGAGTCAGGTGGGCAACTTAGGCGCTTTTAACTGAACGAAAACTTAATGGCAGCTCAATTTATATCAAGAAATAAAATTGAATAACCATAGTAGGTACATAGGTTACATTATGTTTCAGTGTTAATTAATAAATACACTTTGAAAACAATACCTTGAAAAGACAAGGAAACATTAGAAACACACCTGAAACCAAAGTGATTCACTTTGTAATCAAATGTAATTAACTGAGCTACGTACCAAAAACAGACAAATTAACAACTTAATCACAGCACATTATTAAAACCGCAAAACTAAATGTTAATTAATAACCATATTTATGCATACTTGATGCTTAAATAGTCTTATTTAGTCTCTTTGGAAGGTTTTTTGATTAGATTTTTTTATTCAGTCGTAATTAAAGTTGAACTTTTTGAGAGCACTTATTCACTATTGAAGTTTTGTCAGTATTAAAACCTAAAAAGGCAATTTTATTGATCTTGTCTCTCAAATAATCGTATGTATAAGAAAACGAACTCACATCAAAAATGTAAGCTGTATACAAGAGTTTGTAGTCGCAACTTTAATACGTAACGTAAAAAGAGTAATTGAGTGTTTGTATTACAGAGGTGGCATTATCTTTAACGGTTAGTTCTAAATTCCAAAGCATATTTTGCTCTGAACAAATACCAACCATAGTATTACTTTGCCAAAGATCATTATGTTTTTTAAATTTTTGGGGAATGTAACCCATGTACATAGTGATGCCTTTAAGCTTGGCATCTTCAATTGTAACGTTTGCAGGTAAGTCACTAAAGATAGTAAATGGGGTTTCGGGGGAAAGGGTTTTCTCGCTTAACCATACTTTAACATCATTTGAAAAAGTACAAGGCAAATTGGCTTCGCACTGGGCATTTTTAAGAAATTTTTCATCTGTATTTTTAGAAAAATCACACGCTGTTAATAAAAAAAACACCACAGTGAATAAACTTAACCTATATATAAGCATAACAATTTCGCACTAAAGAAAAGCAAATACTAATAATCGTGACTGTAAATAACAAGTGCGAGTGTTACTATTAGGCCAAATTAGGCACAAACTGTATCAAAAAATAAACAACAAGCTCACAAAGTTTGATTGATGTCATAATTTTATGTAATTGACCTATCTTTTTTAGGCCAAAAAATTTATCATTTCACCCGCAAAAAATAAGGGTTTCTCAAGTTTTTTTTCTGAAGTTTTCATGTATTGAAAGTTTTAGGTAACACGCTTGAGAAAAATAGTAGGCCCCACTTTTAATAGTGGGTAATTCATTTCTAAACGCATTTATTGCAGCGGAAGCCAGAAAATGAGCCAAACAGTAGCATCACAAACTGAGTATAACTATAAGGTTGTACGCCAATTCGCTATTATGACAGTGATTTGGGGCATCGTTGGCATGAGTATTGGGGTTCTGATTGCTGCCCAATTAGCTTGGCCAGCACTTAACTTTGATACACCATGGTTAACTTACTCTCGACTACGTCCGTTACACACGAACGCAGTAATTTTCGCATTTGGTACTAGTGCACTGTTTGCGACGTCTTATTACGTCGTACAACGTACTTGCCAAACGCGTCTTTTCTCAGACAAACTCGCCGCCTTTTCATTTTGGGGCTGGCAGCTAGTTATTGTATTAGCAGTAATTACATTACCACTTGGTATTACTAGCTCAAAAGAATACGCAGAACTTGAATGGCCAATCGATATTTTAATCGCTGTGGTTTGGATTGTTTACGCTATTGTATTCTTTGGTACTTTAATCAAGCGTAAAGTGTCGCACATTTATGTTGCTAACTGGTTCTATGCTGGCTTTATTATTACTGTTGCAGTACTACACATTGTAAACAGCATGGCAGTGCCTGTGTCGTTAACTAAATCATACTCAATCTACGCAGGTGCGGTAGATGCTATGGTTCAGTGGTGGTACGGTCATAACGCTGTAGGTTTCCTATTAACTGCTGGTTTCTTGGGTATGATGTATTACTTTGTACCAAAACAAGCAGGTCGCCCAGTTTACTCATACCGTTTATCGGTAGTTCACTTTTGGGCATTAATTTCATTATACATCTGGGCAGGTCCTCACCACCTTCACTACACTGCACTTCCTGATTGGACGCAAAGTTTAGGTATGGTTATGTCTATTATCCTATTCGTACCGTCTTGGGGTGGTATGATTAACGGTATTATGACCCTATCAGGCGCATGGCATAAACTGCGTACTGATCCAGTACTACGCTTCTTAGTTGTTTCATTGTCTTTCTACGGTATGTCTACGTTCGAAGGCCCTATGATGGCAATTAAATCTGTAAATGCGTTATCTCACTACACAGATTGGACGATCGGCCACGTACACTCAGGTGCACTAGGTTGGGTTGCTATGATTTCAATTGGTGCTATTTACCACTTAATTCCTGCGTTATTTGCGCAAGGTCGTATGTATAGCGTTAAATTAGTTAACACCCACTTCTGGTTACATACTGTAGGTGTTGTTTTATACATTGTTGCAATGTGGATCTCTGGTGTAATGCAAGGTCTAATGTGGCGTGCGGTAAATGCCGACGGTACATTAATGTACAGCTTTGTGCAGTCTTTAGAAGCGTCGCATCCTTTCTACATTATGCGTTTTGTAGGCGGTGTATTCATCGTAACAGGCATGTTAGTTATGGCTTATAACGTTTTCCGTACAATTTCAGCTGAGAAAGAATCTCTGAAGTTAGACGCGCAAGCACAATTAGCATAACGGAGTGAGATGATGAGCAATAAAAATTCACAAAACAAACATGAAATAGTAGAAAAGAACGTTGGCCTTATGGCTATTCTGACTGTTTTTGCTATCAGCTTTGGTGCATTAGTTGAAATTACTCCGCTAATGTTCCAAGACGACACAACTAAACCAGTAGAAGGCCTACGCCCTCTTAATGCTTTAGAAATGGAAGGCCGTGACATATATGTACGTGAAGGTTGTTATAACTGTCACTCACAAATGATCCGCCCTTTTCGTGATGAAGTTGAGCGTTACGGTCACTACTCTGTAGCAGGCGAGTCAGTATGGGATCACCCTTTCCAATGGGGTTCTAAACGTACTGGCCCTGACCTTGCTCGCGTTGGTAAACGTTACTCGGACGATTGGCATTATGCTCACTTAGTTGACCCACGTGCTGTGGTTCCTGAGTCGAATATGCCAGGTTTTCCTTGGTTAGCAGAGGATAAGGTAGACACAAGCCTGACTCTGAAAAAACTACAAATTTTCCGTGATACTTTTGCTATTAACCCAGAAAACCCTAAACACCCGGGCCTAGGTTATGGCAGCGACGAAGAACTTAAAGCTGATGTTGAAAAAGTTAACGCTATGAATAACGGCGAAGGCGCAACAGAAATCCAAGCTCTAATCGCGTATTTACAGCAACTTGGTACCCACTTGAAGTAAATTATTATGGATTACGGAACATACAGAGGCATTTTGACTCTGGTAATTTTAGTATTGTTTATTGTGATTGTTGTATGGGCATACAGCAAGCGTAGCAAAAATCGTTTTGATAGCGCTGCTAATGCCATTTTCGAAGATGAAAAAAAACATAACAACACACTCTCTAACGAGGAAAAGGAGTCTGAAAAATGACTAGCTTTTGGAGTATTTGGGTTATTGTATTAACCCTTGCATGCTTATGCATCATCTTTGGCCTATTAGTTTGGAACTTAAAAAACTATGCTGGCGTAAAAGAAGGTGAAAGCTGTGGACATGAATTTGACGGCATTGAAGAGCTAAATAATCCACTACCAAAATGGTGGACCTACATGTTTTTCGCAACTTTTATTTGGTCAGTATATTACCTTGCAGCTTTCCCAGGTTTAGGTAACTGGGAAGGTTTTGGTAAATGGACTAGCTCTAACCAAGGTATTACGTCTTTAGCTGAATCTAAAAAAGCAGTTGCAGAGGCCAAAGCAGAAGGTCGTTTTGTTAAACTTGATAAAGAGTATGAAGCTGCAGAAGAACGCTTTGGTCCTATTTTTAATCGACTTGCACAAGTGCCGGTTTTAGATTTAGTTAATTCTAAGTTTGAAGGTGACGCAGCGCAGCAAGTTGCTCTTGAAAATGGTGACAAACATGAACAAACAGATGGTCAATTAGCCATCGAAATTGGTCAGCGTTTATTCTCACAAAACTGTGCGCAATGTCACGGCTCTGATGCACGTGGTGGAACAGGCTTCCCTAACCTAACTGATAAAGATTGGTTATATGGCGGTACACCAGACAAAATTAGAGAAACACTGCTTAATGGTCGTATAGCTGCAATGCCAGCTTGGGGCGATGCTCTTGGTGAGCAAGGCGTTAAAGAAATGACTGCACATGTGCTGAGCCTTTCTGGTCGTACTGTTAACCAAAAAGATGCTGCCGCAGGTAAAGCTAAGTTTGCAATGTGTGCAGCATGTCACGGTGCTGACGGTAAAGGGTCGGTTGCACATAACCTACCATTTGGCGCGCCTAACCTGACTGATAACATTTGGTTATACGGTGGTTCTCAACGTGCTGTTGAAGAAACACTTAACCACGGCCGTGCTGGTGTAATGCCTGCTTGGAAAGACATTTTAGGTGAAGATAAGATTCACTTATTAACAGCCTACGTTTACAGTTTATCGCAAGATAAATAAGCACGCGGTTAATAAAATGTTTATAAACTAATTTATTTAATTCAATAGATTAATCCAGATCAAAAAAGCCTCCAGTCGGAGGCTTTTTTTTAGTCTTTTACGTATAATTCCTATAAAATAACGCTTCCTAAACTAATTTTAGAGACACTATGCAACCTACTCCGTGGTATAAAAATTTTTGGCCTTGGTTTTTAATCTTTTTTCCGTTAGTTGCCATTATTGGCTGTATTAGCTTATTTATTACGGCAATAGGTAACGGCCCAGATATGGTTGTTGACGACTACTACAAAAAAGGCAAAGCAATAAACTTAGAACTGACTAAGTTTGAAAAAGCAAAAGCACTTTACTTACATGGCGAATTAAATGTTACCAACGAGCGTGTAAGCTTTAAGTTTACAAAAGGTGACAGTAGCAACGTACATGTTTTAAAACTTTCGTTTTACCACCGTACTATTAAAGCGCATGACTTTGAGGCCACACTTACACCTAATGCCAATCAAGAATTTACTGCATTACTTGATAAGTATACGCCAGGTGCATATTCTGTATTTATTGAGCCAATTGATGGCAGCTGGAAACTAAAAGAAAACATTGTTCTACCGACGGCTGAAACCGTTTTAGTTACTCCTAACTATAAGTAATCATCACTATGTCTCACTCTTGCTTTCATTGCCTTGAAAGTGTGCCAAACGGATTTAGCGCAAACGTTATAATTGACGATATAGCCCAGCCAATGTGTTGCATTGGCTGCCAAGCAGTTGCGCAAAATATTGTTGATCAAGGTATGACTGATTATTATAAATACCGAACTGTTCGCGCAGGCAAGGTTGAGCAACTGGTACCTGAGCAACTCGCATTTATAAAAAGTTATGACAACGAAGATATTCAAGACGAATTTATAGCTACTAACGACAATATCTCAGAGGTATTGTTGAGTGTTGAAGGTATAACCTGCGCAGCGTGTGCATGGCTTATCGAAAAACAACTCTTAAACTTAAAGACTGTAAAACGGGTTGATGTAAATACATCCACCAACCGCGCGATGATCCAATGGGATAAAACCAACACCCCATTGAGTGAAATTATTACTTCCTTAGCCAAAATTGGTTATAAAGCCTACCCATTTCAATCAGATATTGAAGCTCAACAAAAGCAACAAACTGCCAAAGCCTATATTCGCCGCTTAGGTGTTGCAGGCTTAATGACCATGCAAGTTATGATGTTTGCGTTTGCCATGTACTTTGGCATGTTTTCAGGGATGGACAGCAATTTTGAGCAGTATTTTAGATGGATTAGCTTAGTACTCGCCTCTCCGGTTATTTTGTACAGCGCACTGCCCTTTTTAACCAACGCCATAAATGGCTTAAAAGCAAAACAGCTCAATATGGATTTACCCGTATCGCTGGCTATTTTTGGTGCGTTTGGCGCAAGTTGTTACGCCACATTTATGCAAGTCGGCGAAGTATATTTTGAGTCTGTGTGCATGTTTACCTTTTTACTTTTATTAGGTAAGTACCTTGAATTTAGAGCGCGTTTAAAAGCGAGCGAATTTACTGCCAACTTACAAAAATTATTGCCATTAACAGCCCGCACCATTAACGACAGTGGTGAAGAACTTATAATTGCAGCCAAAAAACTAAAACTTAATGACGTAGTACTCATTAAAGCGGGTGAAACAATCCCTGCCGACGGCAAACTTATAAAGGGTAAAACTACGGTTGATGAATCAATGATGACGGGCGAACACCAACCCGTTACAAAATTTATCGGCCACAATGTCTACGCCGGTTGCGTTAACCATGACGGCGTTATTGAAATAAAAATTAATAAAATTGGCCAAAATACACTTTTAAATCAAATAATACGCCTGCAACATAACGCATTAACCAAGCGCCCTAAACTGGTTGAAATTACAGATAAAGTCGCACAGTGGTTCATAGCTTGTTTGCTTGTATTTGCTTCACTTACAGCTATTGGCTGGTACCAAATTGACCCTGAACACGCATTTTGGATCACCATTTCGGTTTTAGTTGCTACCTGCCCATGTGCCCTGAGTTTAGCCATACCAACCGCACTTACATGCGCGGTTGCAACCTTGACCCGTAAAGGCGTATTAATAAAACAAGCGCATGTGCTCGAAACACTCTCACAAATTACGTTATTTGCCTTTGATAAAACAGGCACACTTACTCAAGGTAAATTTAGCCTAGATGAAGTAGATATACTCGATAAGCAATACACAAAAGCGCAAGTGCTAGATATGGCAGCTATGTTAGAGCGTTATTCTGAGCACCCTATCGCCAGCGCATTTGATGAAATTACTCCTGCTCACCACAATCTTAATAACGTTGAAGTGCATCCAGGTCTGGGAATTAGCGCACAAGATGCAACTAATCATTATGCAATTGGTAAAAGTGGTTGGTTTGATAGCAAAAAATCAAATGCACAAGCAAGCTTGTATATAAATAAGCAGGTTGTTGCACGTTTTTACTTTATTGATAAAGTAAAAAACGATGCTAAAAAGCTTATAGACTCACTTCAATCGCAAAATTTAACGTGTCATATGTTAACCGGTGACGCATCAGATGCTGGGCAAAAAGTAGCTAAGCAACTCAACCTTGAAAGTGTGCAATCTGGGTGTTCGCCACAAGATAAACAAACAGCCGTTGAAAAATGGGCGTCACAAAACGAAGTTGTAGCAATGGTCGGCGATGGCGTAAACGACAGCCCTGTATTTGCCAGTGCGCATTTATCCATTGCAATGGAAACCGGTGCTGACATATCAAAAAATAGCGCCGATGTAGTGCTCCTTAATAGCGATTTAGCTTCAATTGATCATTTACTCAATGTGGCAAAACAAACCAGACGAATTATTAAGCAAAACCTTGCGCTGTCTTTATTGTATAATGCGTCCATATTACCATTGGCAGCACTCGGCTTAGTCGCTCCGTGGATGGCTGTTATTGGCATGTCTGCCAGCTCAATTATTGTGATTAGTAATTCACTAAGGCTATTAAAGTTATGAGCATAATTTACATTTTGATCCCCATTGCCATTTTGTTTGTCATTATTGCTACAGGCGTTTTCTTTTGGGCCGTAAAAAGTGAGCAGTTTTCTGATTTAAATAAGCAAGGTCATAGTATTTTGTTTGAAGACGACAAAGAGCAACATAACAAAAGTAATGATTGACCCTCTTTACACCAGCGCATTTTTAATGGGGCTAATAGGTAGCGGTCATTGCATTGCCATGTGCGGCGGTATTGCAAGCTCATTACAACTGGCAAGTGATAAACGCAAAACATTTACCTATTCATTTGCCTATAATACCGGGCGTGCACTGAGCTACATGGCAGCAGGTGCACTTGTTGCTGGTATTAGCAGCCAATTTGCTAGGCAAAACACATCTTTTTCTTTAGCACTTTCATTCATTGCAGCTATTTTTATGCTCCTAGTCGGCGTGTATATAATGCGCTTGGGTCCTACGTTGCAATGGTTAGAAAAAATTGGTAAAACCTTAGTGTGGCAACACATTGTTAAGCTAAATAAATACTTAATGCCTATTAACTCACCATTTAAAGCCCTAGGTTACGGTGCTTTGTGGGGATGGCTTCCATGTGGACTTGTTTACTCAGCACTTACATGGGCGATGACTAGCCCAAGTGCCCTAGACGGTGCTTTAGTGATGCTATGTTTTGCTTTGGGTACTTTCCCCGCAATGATCACGTTAGGCGTTACCGCACAAAAACTAAATAGTATTATTAACCACCCTTGGACCCGAATTGTATTGGGCAGTGTTATAATCTGGTATGGTATCTACTTATTGATAATTGCAACTGACAAGCTGATACAATAACCTATTCGCAGTATTAACCTTTTATGGTTATTTTGCAGTCGTGTGTATAAAAATTTAAACGGATTAAATTATGGATTTCTCTCAAAGTCGCGCTAAAGGTAATTGTGCTATTAGCTGTAATAACTGCAGTATTAGTCAATTGTGCTTGCCATTTTCTCTCAATGGCCAAGAAATGGATAAGCTAGACGAAATTATTGAGCGAAAAAAACCACTCCATAAAGGCGATTATCTATTTGAATCAGGCGCACCTTTACAGGCTATTTATGCTGTACGCTCTGGGTCATTTAAATCGTACACATTATCAGAGCAAGGTGATGAGCAAATAACCGGGTTTCATTTAGCGGGTGACTTAGTAGGCTTTGACGCGATAAGTAAAATGGCGCACCAGAGTTTTTCACAAGCACTTGAAACGTCAATGGTGTGCGAAATACCATTCGATACCCTTGACGAACTTGCTGGTAAATTACCAAAACTTCGTCAACAAATAATGCGCTTGATGAGCAGCGAAATTACATACGATCAAGAAATGCTGTTATTACTCAATAAAAAATCAGCAGAAGAACGCTTAGCTAGTTTTATTTATAACCTGTCAGAGCGTTTTGGTGAACGTGGTTTTTCACGCAAAGAATTTAGATTTACCATGACTCGCGGTGAAATAGGTAACTACTTAGGCCTTACCGTAGAGACCATTAGCCGTTTATTAAGCCGTTTTCAAAAAGCCGACTTAATTAAAGTAGAAGGTAAATTTATTACAATTTTAGATAATGATGCCTTAGCTAAAACGGCAGCAATCGTTAAGCCTCGCTAAATTAAATAGTTTGATTTAGAACAACAATTTATATGCTACCCCTTTAACTGTTTTATATTTGCGTTACACTAATTGTACACCCGTTAGGCAAATGGAGTAGCATATGAACACTATTAAACGCATTATTGCGGTTATTGACCCTACCAAAGACGATCAACACGGTTTATCACGTTCAATAGACTTAGCCAAAAAATCTGGCGCAAGTATTACCGCCTTTATGACGGTTTACGACTTCTCTTATGAAATGACAACGATGCTATCTGGCGATGAACGCGAAGCAATGCGTGATGCCGTACTAAAAGATCGCCAGCTATGGCTTAAAGATTTGGTTTCACCTTACAAAGATATAGATATTGACACCCAAGTGGTTTGGCATAACCGTCCTTATGAAGCCATAATCGATACTGTAATTGATCAAAAGTACGATTTAGTAATTAAAGGCACACATCAACATGGTGCACTTAAATCCGTTATTTTCACCCCTACCGACTGGCATTTAGTACGAAAATGCCCTGCCCCGGTGTTGTTTGTTAAAGAAATGGCATGGCCAGAAAACGGTAATATTTTAGCTGCTGTGAATTCGGTTAGTGAAAACGAAGAACATGTAGCACTTAATAAACGGGTAATTAAAGACGCACAATTTTTATGTGAACTTGCCAACGCAAAACTTAATTTAGTTAATGCTTATCCTGCAACGCCCATAAATATAGCAATCGAAATTCCTGAGTTTAACCCTGGACTTTATAACGAATCAGTTAAAAAACACCACATTGAATCAACCAATGCACTTGCTGCTGAGTTTAATTTAAGCCAAGAGCAATGTTTTATTGAAGAAGGCCTACCAGAGGATGTAATCCCTGATGTAGCTAAGCGGTTAAATAGTGAATTAGTAGTTATAGGTACCGTTGGTCGTACAGGCTTAAGTGCCGCTTTAGTAGGTAATACAGCAGAGCATGTAATTGATAGCCTTGACTGCGATGTACTAGCACTCAAGCCCGATGGTTACGTAAGCCCGATGGCAAAGAAACTAGATTAATTAAAAATTTAGCAAGTAACATCCAGTTTGTTACTTGCTAAAAATACCGTGTTTAATTACATCCTAAACTCGCATATTCAGGTGGTTTGGGTATAATACGCCCCTTTATTTTTAGCAAATAACTTTGCTGTATTGTTTTACTAGGGGGCGTAATTGTCACACTCAGATCAAGCTAAAGCTCAATTTAACTTAAATAAGCTACAAAAGCGTTTACGTCGCCAAACTGGTCAAGCCGTTATGGACTTCAATATGATTGAAGAAGGTGACCGTATAATGGTGTGTTTATCAGGTGGCAAAGACAGCTACACAATGCTTGAAATGCTCCAACATTTAAAACGTGTAGCACCTATAAAGTTTGATCTCGTTGTTGTAAACCTAGATCAAAAACAACCAGGTTTTCCTGAGCATGTTTTACCTCAGTATCTTGATAAATTAAATGTAGAATACAAAATTGTAGAAGAAGATACCTACAGCATTGTTACTGACATTATTCCTGAAGGTAAAACAACCTGTTCACTTTGCTCACGACTGCGTCGTGGTATTTTATACCGTACAGCAAATGAGTTAGGCGCAACTAAAATAGCCCTTGGCCACCATCGTGACGACATGATTGAAACGTTGTTTTTAAATATGTTTTACGGTGGAAAACTAAAAAGTATGCCGGCTAAATTAATGAGTGATAACGGCGAGCATATGGTTATTCGCCCACTTGCATACTGCAAAGAAAGCGATATAAGCCAATACGCATTTGCACAAGGTTATCCAATTATTCCGTGTAACCTATGTGGTTCGCAAGAAAACCTACAGCGTAAACATACAAAAGCAATGCTCGCTAAATGGGATGCTGAGCACCCAGGCCGTATTGAGAGTATTTTTACAGCAATGCAAAACGTCGTGCCTTCACACTTAGCTGATGCTGATTTGTTTGATTTTAAAAACTTACAAACCGGTGAAGTCATTGATGGTGGCGATATAGCTCTTGATAAGCCAGACATTCCTAAAGTGCCTGTTACTAATGAGCTTGATGAACAAGAAGCGCCAAGTGTAGTTACTATAAATCTAAGCTAACATATCTAGGCTAACAAATTTAAGGGGGTTGTATTTATGTACAACCCCCTTAAATTTACCAATTCAGCCTTACGTTGTCTTTTTAACTCTCAGCTAGGCCTTGTAAAAACTCTAAACTTAACTTTTCTTGTGCATTAGTCTGATACGGCAACTGCTGTAAACTGTCGTACGAGAAATCGTTTATATCAAAATGGCTTATTTCACTATTCCCAAAGCTGTTACGCTCACCTGGGCTTGGCGACATTCTTTCTATTACAAAGTCACTTAAGCGCATATCGGTAACGCCCTTAGGTAATACTGACCAATGAGCTTTTAAGTCTACGGTTTGGCTCCCTTGTGTTAAGCGTTCCTTAGATACCAAATGAGCAAGTGGTGTATCACCACTATATAAATTCGCCCTAACACGATACAAACCACTTTTTATCACCGTTAAATTAGCTGGCATAATCATGTTTTCATTTTGAGCATAAGCAATTTCAAAACCTGTCAAAGTAGCACTTGGCGGCATATATTGAATTTGCGCAACTACGGGTACTTTTTTGCCGTCAACATCGCCCTGCACATACACTTGCAAACTACGAGGGTAATCTTCATCTTCTTTAAATGTAATAATTGCCTCACCTTCACGCGCATTGCCCGTATGGGTATTTAGTACTTCCTTTGTATCAGTATTTGCAAGTTCAATGACCACTTTACCAAGCCCTTGAGCGCTTACCTTTATTGTTATTTCTTCTGGATATACAAAACGATATTGTTTGAGGCTTACCGTTAAAGCATCGCCGCTTTCACCTATGGGGCTCGACACAGGATAAAACTGATTTGGCTTTAATCGATCTTCATCTAAAGGACTCAAAGGTTGGGAATAAGGAGGAAACTTAAGTGCACTTTCGTATTGCATCACTACTTGCTGCGCTGCTTTTGTTAGGTCTTCATTAAACGCAATTTGCTTTTTTGATTGTGGTTTTTTAGCTTTAGGCACATCTATAGGGATCACTTTTACAGGCGATAAGTCAGGTGCGTTCGCGCTGTGTTTAATCTGTGGTTTTATTGGCTCAGCAACTTTATGAGCATCATTTTTACCAGTAAACCATAGCGAGAATAAAATAGTGCTAATAATTAAAGCAACGACATAAAATTTTTTCATTTTTATATTTCAATCTTTTATAAGGCGTATAGTTTTTAATACCAATCTGCTTATATATGGGTCTATTTAACGTTAAGAAAATTACGCTAGAACTAGGCAAAAATTTTTGTATCTAGTTGTTCTCGGCAATTGCTCCCTGCATTGCTCTACCTCCTGCATCCATGCAGTCGTAAATAAAAAATTTTTAACGACGTTATAGTGGAATTTAATTCGTTAAATTGATCAAAGATTTATGCAGATTGGTATCACTACACGCCTTCTATGTTATGGAATCACATTATAAATAAGTGCTGATGCACTTAAATTATTTGAATCCCTAATATAACGATATTGTTTTTTCCAAAACCAACTACCTGTAGTTTTATCAAACGTATTAAACCCTACGTTATTACCTTCAACATTTACGTTATTCATGGCTATTGTGACATTACCTTTACGCTGCGCGTTATGTATTTCGTTATGGCTATAACTGTCACTCATCATCATTGGATAATGATTTGGCATAAAGCTACTAACAGCATCACCTTGCGATTTTAAATGGCCATCTGTATCAATACTGCTGCTACAACTTCCAAACGAGCCAGCCGAACTTGCACCACATGAAGAGTGCGATGCTACAACCGAATCATCATTACCTTTTAAAAATCCACCTGTTAAACCTAAATACGCATTACCATCTGCCACAAAGCGTAATCTAGGTGTACGTGCATCAGGAAATGGCGATATTTTACGGGCATTATTCACTTTTAAATCGTGTAATACACCAACAGCTTCGGTTACATCGCTCCCTAGCCACCATTTGAGTGCTGCATCGACCGCAAAGTTCCATGATGCGCCAGTTAAAGCACTAACGGCTACATCTGCAAGCTCACTTCCACCACCCGCGCCTGCTAAATCAAACGTCGCAACAATATTAAGCGGCTGTAAGCCTGCGTTTTCTAACCAGTTTTCTTGGTTATCAATAATATGGCGTGCAACTAAGTCGCCTGTTGAATGTGTTACAAATACACAGCCATCACTGCATAAATTAGAGCGTGAAATTTGCTTTAACTTTGGCCACACCCAATCGGTAGCAATTTTACCTTCAATTCGCTCATAAGCAGGCCAATCAATTCGCTCATCTGCACGATTATTCCAGTACGATTGCCAATATGTTTCACCGTCATTAATTACATCACTACCCGACTTATTGGTTATTTGCGAAGTTTGTAACCCGTGAATTAATATAATTTTGTAGTCTTTACTCGCAGCAGAAAAGCTCATTAGCATAGCAAGCCCAGCACCAATTAGGTGACTTGGTTTAATTAATGTGTGTGTGCGCTTAGTGTTGTTCATACAATTCCTTAATGTTATGTACGTAATATTTTATTATCATTTAAGGTATTCATACTAGGGCTTGTCAGCCTTGGCGTTCATCAGTATTAGGAACAAAGAACAAAAATGCAACAATTTATTATCATTTATAGGGATGAAGAAACTTATTACTTGTTATTTAATGGGTTAATAAAGAATAGTTGTTAAATTTAAAATTATCAGGGATGTTTCGAGAGTAATATTGAGGGGGGTTAGGTTGAGCGGGTACCGGTAAAGGTGCCCGCTTTAGAATAAGGACGTAACTAATCTAGCCGTTAGCTTTGAGTTCACTGGTAAATTGCCCAATCGCATTTACAACTTCTTGTGCGCCTTGCTGAATTTCCTGCATCACATCACCCGACTCTTTAGATAGTGCTAAACCTTGCTCTGCTTTTTCTTTACCTTTTTCTATTACAGCCACCGTATTTTGGGTTTGTGATTGGTTACGCTGTACTACTTCTACTATTTCTTCTGTTGCTTTTGATGTACGAGATGCAAGCAGTCGAACCTCGTCTGCAACCACAGCAAAGCCTCGACCTTGCTCGCCAGCTCTAGCCGCTTCAATTGCGGCATTTAATGCTAACAAATTGGTTTGCTCTGCAATACTACTAATACTTTGTACAATACTCGATATTTGTTGCGACTGCTGATCAAGCGCTGAAATTTCACTTGCCGCTTGCTCCATGTTAATAGCCAGCTCGGTCATTACTGCAACCGTATCTTGTATAACGCTCGCGCCTTGCTCTGCTTTTTTATCCGTTTGGGTTGAGGTGCTATAAGCAATTTCGGCAGCCTGAGATATCGCAATTTCTTGATTTACTTGCTCTGTAATAACTGTTGCAAACTTCATCACTTTATAAAGCTCATTTGCGTCATTTGAGATTGGGTTATATGACGCTTCTAACCATACAACATTGCCATATTTATCAACACGCTTAAAGCGCTCCGCTATAAACTGTCCTTCTCTTAATTTAGCCCAAAACTGTTGATACTCTTGGGAATTATACTCTGAAGCTTCACAAAATGTGCGATGGTGTTTTCCTATTAATTCACTTTCTTGATAACCCATTGCTGATAAAAACTGCTCATTTGCTTTTAAAACATGGCCTTCTAAATCAAATTCAATTACTGCCATAGAGCGATATATTGCTTTAATAGTGTCGCTTTGCTCGCGGGAAGCCGTAATTGTTTTTGTAAGCACACTCCCGAATATGGAAAAATAGAGCAACTGATCTTGCTCCCCTTTTACAGGATGTACTATTAAACGTAACCATTCAGCTTTACCATCACCGCGCGCAATTTGTAATGCACCGCCCCAATGTCCTTCTTTTTTTATAGCTTGCTGTAGGCTTTTAAATTCTGAAGATTGACGAGATGACTCAGTAATAAAATCATCAAAAGAGTTATTAGTAAGATCGTCTTCGTTGTAGCCTAAGTTTTCTAAAAACCTATCATTGGCGTGCGAAATACGCCCATCATAAAGAATATTAACAACTAACATCTCTCGGTAAAGCCCTTCCCACACTTGTTGTAACGGATAGAGTTCTGCTTTTAAAGAGGCTATTTCATTTTGCTTATTTTTAGAAAAAAACATTAATATCCTTAATTGGGCGTGTTGACCTTTGTGGATTGAAATTTGTTCAATCTAGGGGCGATTAAATCACGGCGCGAGGTTTGTAACCTAGTGGGCTCGATAACTGCTCCTGCGTTATTCTAATGGCTTACATCCATGTAAGAATAAGTAAAAACCGAGCAAAGCTTCCGCGTCCTGCTCACGCCCCTTACCTACATCCATGTAGGCAACAAAGAGTTAATCGTCCCTAGAAAGAACCCAAAGGGCAGCGTATGTTTGGTATTTATACTACGTTATCGCCTATTTATGGGAAATACCACACTACTTAGGCTCTGCCTTGCCTAAAAACCAAACACACTGCCGCAAATTCACCCACCAAAGATCAACACGCCCAAATACATTCAATATAAAATTAATTTTAGTATAGAAGACATTTATAATAAGGCGATAAATAACAAGCAGTTTGAAGCTAAATTATTAATCAAAATTCAAACTAAGCTTAAAATTGTAACCTTTCATATAAACCTGATGCTCTTGATACGCTTTTATTCATTGCAAGTTGCAGTACTTTTTTGTCAGCCACCAGCTCAAACTTATTTTTAGCGCGGGTTATTCCCGTATACACTAATTGCCTGTTAATACCCATGCGCGCTTGTTTTAGCGGTGGCAGTACCATAGCGGTGTAACTAAACTCTGAACCTTGTGATTTATGAATAGTCATTACGTATACTTTATCGTGTGCAGGGAGTCGTGCTGGCGAAAATGCTCGTTGATTACCTTGCTCGTCAATAAATATGGCTTTGAGCTGATTGCTTTCATCGGGCATTAAAATACCAATATCGCCGTTAAATAACTTAAGCTGGTAATCGTTTTGGCTCACCATAATGGGCATGCCTGTATAATGATGAGTATTAGGGCTAACTGTTATTAAACCTTGCTGTTGCAATACGCGCTCTATTCGCTGATTTAAGCTATGCACACCGTAATCGCCCTCTCGTACCGCAGCTAAAAGCTGATAACTAGCAAAAGCAGCATGCACCTGTGCAACATCTGCACCTTGGGCAATTAAGTTAAGGTATTTTGCATAATGACTTGCTGCACTTTTAACAAGCTTTTCAATTGGTTTCGCTACAAAGTCGTAATCTAAAATTACATCGTTAAAACGCCCTTCGGTACTTTCTTGCTCAACGTAATTTAAAATACCGGTGTTATTTGTGTTTACCGCAAGTGCGAGTTGACCAATGCCGCTTTGTGCATCAAATCGATAACTGTGCTGTAAAAAGGCAACGCAATCTGCGAGTTTAAATTCACTCACGCTTTGCGCTACGAGCTTAGGCTCATTATTAAAACATAAGCTATTTAGCTCATCACAACGTGCTTGCGAGTAGCGTGGCGTTTGCCCAAGTGTTAAACCTTGGCATAAATCGCTCATTACGCTGCCAGTATCTACCGAGGCAAGCTGGTCTTTGTCACCTAGGAGTATTAATCTCGCATGCGCAGGCAGTGCTTCTATTAATTTAGCCATCAGCGATAAATCGACCATACTGGCTTCGTCAATAATCAGCACATCTAAATGCAGTGGATTGCTTTTGTTATGTCTGAATTTATTAGTAAACGGTTTTACGCCTAATAAGCGATGAATAGTTTGAGCGTTTTGCGGTATCAGCGTTTTTATATCATCAGGAATCGTTGTGAGCTTATTTTTAGCGCCTAAAATAGACTCACTTAAACGTGCAGCGGCTTTACCTGTAGGGGCCACCAGCTTAATGCTAAGCGGCGCGGTTTTATAAAGTGACTGCAAAATAGCCAACAACTTAGTCACTGTGGTAGTTTTACCGGTACCTGGACCACCCGTGATCACGCTAAAGCCTTTGGTGGCAGCAATCGCACACGCCACTTTTTGCCAATCAGTTTCAATTGCAGAATCAGCAGGAAAATAGGTATTTAAAAGTTCTGCCAATATTTTATTATTAATATTGAGCTTTCGCTCGCTCATGCTTAATAGTCTATCTGCGAGTGTTTGCTCATAACCGGCAAGGCGCGCAAAATAAAGTCGCTCTTTAAACAGTTGCAGTGGTTTATTTTCGCCCACGCTTTCATGGTTTTGTAAATAACTGAGCGCTGTATGTACATTAAAGTCATCACTAAACGGGCTTAGCGTACTGGGTACATTGCCATCTAGTTTATTAAAGTCGCTTTTGCGCAAGTTAAAAGGATTGCTCCAGTCAACCTCATTTAAAGTTAGGCAGCTATGCTGACTTTGCTGCGATAAGCACAGTAATAAAATAATATAAAACAGCTCATTATGTGTTTGCTCAATGTCATTAGCACACAGTAATTCAGCGAGTTTAACATCAACCACACGTAGCCTATTTTGCGCTAATAAATATTCAAGTAACGGGACTTCGATAATAGTATTATTTAACACAATGTCCTCTAATGGGACATCTTGTGCTACATTTTTTGAAGTAAGAGGCTCTACGGCTTCATTATTAAGTGTCTCGTCTATATCGTCAAACAAGCCAGGTTGCTCATTTAAATCGCTCATAGCATGGCTCCTTGGCTAAATAAGCCATCTAAAATAATCACTTGTTCTTCAGTTAGCTTTTTAAAGTACACGCCTTGCCCTGCCGGCATCCCACGTAAAAACGTGTAATACACGCCGCCTAAATGAGTTTCTATTGAGTAATCAGCTATACGTTGTTTTAATAAACGATGCAGCGCTACCGTGTAGATTAAATACTGTAAATGATACTGATGACTGCTCATCGCTTGCTCAAGCATATCGCTCTCGTAATCAGCTGGCGTGCTACCTAAATAATTAGACTTATAATCTAAAATATAATATTTGCCTTGGTAGCAAAATATTAAATCGACAAAGCCTTTTAACAAGCCCTTTACTTGCGAAAATTCAAGCTTACTTTGCGTAAAACCAAAATGTTTAATTAGCATTTCGTTTAGCTTAGGTGCACTTAAGCTCTCAAGGGGTAAATTAAACTCCATTTCGACTAGGCAATCATTAGGTGTAAGCACACCCAATGAAAGAAGGCTGTTATCTAGGGGACACGCAAGAACATCAAGCACCCATTTTTCAGCCACTTCTCGCCATTGCTCACCTATGTGGTACTTTTCAAGGCTGCCCTTAACTACCTCAGATAAGTTTTGCTCAGTATTAGTTGGGTGAACTATTGGGCTAGTAAAATCTATTTGTTCAAATATTTCGTGTAAACAGCTACCAGGCTTTGCCCCTTTAGGAAAACTATAAGGTGATGGTATTTCGTCCTCTTGCACTGCAAACTCGTCTTTTTCGTGATCTTCATCACTTCGCCCTGGGGCTAATTGGTCGCTGTGCTTTTTAAAGCTCAATGCACTAAAGCTAGTTGCTCGCCAGTTACGCTCAATATTTGCCGTTACTTTATTAACACTTAACGTTTGCTGCGCACTTTCACTGTTATTAAAACAAAGTGTTCCCTGCTCTAATAATGTTTGTGAGGTAAATTGCTGATAGCTCATCGCGCTGTTAGCGTCGCAAAACTCACTTAAATGCGTGCGCCATGTTTGGCTACTGGCAAGTTCAAGCCCTGCAAATAAAACATGCCCAAGTGCACTACTTTGCATAGCCAAGCGGCTACTTTGTCCTTGCCCAATGTTATAAACACCAAGCGCACAAAAATGTACGGCGCGAGTAAGTGCTACATAAAGCAGGCGTAAATCTTCAGCTAGGCGTTCTTGTTCTGCTTTTTGAAGGGCATCTTCGTCTTTACTTAAATCGTAAACTAGCTTGCAATTATTATGATAAAGCGCTTCTTTTGTTTCGCGATAGCCACTGGCAAACGGCATAAATACCAAAGGGTATTCAAGCCCCTTTGAGGCATGCATAGTGACAATTTTAACTAAGTTGGCGTCACTTTCTAGGCGTACCTGTACTGTTTCACCGTCTTGTTGGCTTACCTTTTGTGCAAACCATCGCAGTAAACGCAGCGTGCCTTCAAGCTCTATTTGTTTTTGCTGGAGTATTTCGCCCAAGTGCCTAAAGTCCGTCAGCCAACGCTCAACGTTATATCCTAACCCTTGCCATTTAGCGCTAAGTTGGTTATGGCTCATTAAGCGCTCAAGCATTGCCATAGCGCCTTGCTTGTTCCAAATGTGGCTAAGTTGTGCAAAAAAGTTTAAGTAGTCTTGCCATTTATTTTCATCATCAGCGAGTGCATGTATTTCGTTATAACTTAAACAAAATAGCGGACCAGCTAAAACACCGCGCAGCAATGACTCGTCATATTGTCCATGCAGCGCTGTTAAAAAGTTAAGTAGGTGATGGCTAAGCTCTTGGCTAAAAACGCTCTCGCGCGATAAATACACGCTGGAAATTTTGGCATCATCTAGCGCTTTTTTCATTATTTGCGCTTCAACACGGTCGCGCACTAATATACAAATATCGGCAGCGCTTACAGGGGTACTGCCAATACACGCATCCCCTTGTTTTGCTTTTTCAAGCAGGGTGACTATTTTATTAGCAAAGTGAGTGGCTAAATGCGCTTGCCCTATACCTTTATTGGTTGGTTTGTTTTTTTCGTCTGCGGCTTCATCCACAAATACATTAAATTCGAATGCGGTCGCGGGTTTGCCATCAATTAAAAAAGAGTCTTCCGCTTTTTTACCTTTAGCAGCTACTGCGTTAAAGGGGATGGCGTCGTTATAAATAAAGCTGTTAGCGTGTTTGCCAAATAAACTATTAACGCTATTGACTATATCGGTGCTTGAGCGAAAGTTAGTACCCAGCGTAAATTGCTGTTCAGTCTGTACAGCTTCTTTTGCGCCAATATAGGTAAAAATATCTGCGCCCCTAAAGCCATAAATAGCTTGTTTAGGGTCGCCTATCATGGCAAGCGTGGTATTTTGTTGCCCATAAATTTTACTAAAAATACCGTACTGAATCGGATCGGTATCTTGGAATTCATCAATCATGGCAACCGGGAACAACTGCGCAATTTTTTGCGCTAGTACGTCGCCTTGCTCGTTATTAAGCGCACTGTGTAAATTAGTCAATAAGTCATCTGGGGTGATAACGCTTTGCTCTTGTTTACGCTTAACTATTGCGGCTTTTACCCAGCGTGCTGCATGTTGTACAACCGCTATTTTGAGCCCTTGGTTTATGGTGTTGTTAAGGGCGGCAAGCTCGTCAAACTGACTCAGTAATGGATGCACAAATAATGGCTGATTTTTTTTATAATTGCTCACATCGCTTAAGTTTTCTGTACTCCACACTTCAAACGAATACTTGCTAGTGCCAAATTCAAAAAACAAATCGCCGCCTAAACAAAATGCTTCAAGCGCACCAAGGCTGCCTTTTCGTGCTGGCGTTTTAGACCCGCTTAAACCCGAGCTTTTAATAGCACCGATAAACTCTTGCTCTAACACCGCTTTTTTAAATGCAGGCACACGGGTTATGTACTCTTCACGGGCTTTCCATACATCATCTAAATTTATTTGTGGCGTAATGTGCGCATTAGCTTTGTTTAAAATGCTCGCCACTTGAGCGAATAAAGACTCTGGTGCGGCAAATACATCTAAAATAGCATCGGTGCGTTCTTTATTAAGTGGGTATACAAACGCACGCCAAAAATCTTTAATGGTTTCGAGCAGTATGTCGCGCTCATCTAAAATAAATTCGAGATTAAACGCCACACCCGACTCAAACGCATGTTGTTTTAGCATCCGCTGACAAAAGCCATGAATAGTAAAAATAGCGGCTTCGTCCATTGATTTAGCAGCCGCATCGAGTAAATCAAACGCGCGGTGTTTATCGTCAATTTTGGCAATTACGCCTTCAATGAGTTCGTCGTTTGGGTTTTGCCCAAGCAGTGCGTCGCGTGCAGCAATAATTCGGCTGCGTACGCGGTCTTTAATTTCTTGAGTGGCAGCGTCGGTAAAGGTTACAACCAAAATTTGCTCAACACTCAGCGGCGTATTTAACTCACCTTCTATTTGCATGCCTAGTAAGTAACGTAAATACAGCCCCGTAATTGTATAAGTTTTACCAGTACCCGCACTGGCTTCTATTAAACTTTGACCAATGAGCGGCATAGTAAGAGGATTAAGCGCTTGCATGGTCACTCTCCTTTGCGTGTTCAAATAAAGGCGTGAGCAATTTATCACTCCATTTTATAAATTCTTCTTGGCAGTCATTTAGCGATTGCACCGTTAAGCGAATATACGGGTTTTCGCCCTCGCCTCGCCCTATGTATTGCGGGCTAAATTTGCTCATTGCTTTTGTTATATCGCCGCCGCTTTTAACGTATTCATAACCACTTACCGGAAAGAACGGCACAGGCTCCGCGCGCAGCGCTTTGTATAATTCAAACCAATCAAGTAACAATGCATCGGCATCAGCTTTATTAATTGGCGCAAAGGTAATTTGCTTATCGAGTCCAAGTAACAATGTTTCTACTTGTTGATCCATACTTTGCGCTGCGAGGTGATAAATAAAGCCTTTAATTAAATCTTTCGCTTTAATACTCGCACTGCGGTAAAACACTTGTTTTTGCAAATAAACATGATTGAGCCAGCCCTCTACTTTGGTGCCTTCAATGGTAAGCAAAACTTCTATCGGCTCACTTTTTCCGCCTTTAATGTGCTCTTTTACTTGCCCTGCAAGCGCGTCAACTCGGTGCTCCATACTCTCAAATATGAGGCTGCCTACATTGGCTTGAGGTAACTCACCCCGCTGCAGTATTTGCTCGGTACTTAGGGGTTGCTCGTTTATATTGGCTTTAAGTATTTCATCAAGGTAAAAATAACGGCGCAGCGCATCTAGGCTAAAGGGTTCTTCGTCTTTTGCTACTTCGTTAAATTGTGGTAGGCGTAAGCCCAATGTTTGTTGATAAAAGCTCTCTTGTGCGCTGCACACACTTCTAATAAACACATCGAGATCTAGCTGATCTGGCACAGTCACATCAAGCGCAATAACTGGCTCTGGTTTAATTGACTCACTTGGCAGCCAAATTGGATTGTAACTGTGGTTGCTCAGCACAGTATTAGCTTGCTCATCGGCTAAATAGTAATGGCTATTAAAGGGCTGTAAATGCTGCTGATTAATTAGACATGCGGGCAGCGTTTTTTTACTCTTTTCGCTTAATACAAAACTACGCCCAATATATTCTAACAGCTCGCTTACAAGCGTTGATGGCATGCGCGGTTGGTTATCAAAACACGAGCGACCAATGTAACTCATGTATAAGTTGTCGCGGGCACTCAGTAGCGCTTCTAAAAATAAGTAGCGGTCATCTAATTTACGTGATCGGTCACCTTTTTGCTTTTTAGAATAAGGCACTAAGTCAAAACCAATGGGTTGTACGTTACGCGGGTAGTCGGCATCGTTTAAGCCCAGCATACATACCACTTTAAATGGTACGGCGCGCATGGGCATAAGCGTACAAAAGTTTACTTGCCCAACCAAAAACCGCTGCCCTACGCCTTTTTCTTGAATGCCTTGTTTAACTAAGTAACTAACAATACGCTGCGAAACCGCTTTACTGTAATCGCCGTTGTCGTGGTGTTTTTGTAACTCTTCGAGCACGTTTTGAAGTACTAATAAATCCCAGCTGTCGTCGCTTTCACTTTCGTATATGGCGTTTAATAGCTCGCTTAAAATATGCGCTTTATTGGTGAGCGTGTCATCAGGCGTTAGCTGCTCTTTAAAGCTTTGCAGTACATCAATAAAGTGCACGAGCTTGTTAAGTGTATCAAGCGCCATGCCTTCTACTTCATCAGCGCTGTAAATACCGTTAAACGGGCATTGTTCGTCGCGCATGGCAATACCAAGCAGTAAACGGTTGAGCCCATGTTGCCAGGTATTTAAATCGATAGCGGGTAAATCAAAGCTGCTTTTATGCGCTGCATTTATACCCCATTTAACGCCTACACGTTCAAGCCAGTATTGAATTTGCTCGTATTCGTGTGCTTCAAGCCCAAATTTTTCGGCTATTTGCGTCACTTGTAATAAATCGAGAATATCCGACACACCAAAGCGCGAAAACGGTAAGTTAGCTAAACTCGCAAATGAGCTAAGCACGGGCTTTTCTTGCTCTATGGCTAAATCGGCTAATGCATAAGGAATAAAGCGGCTGCCTTGTGCCCCGCCAAATACGGCTTCAATGTAGGGGCTGTAAGTGCCTACATCGGGCATCATGACGATTATGTCTTTGGGGGTAAGCGTTGGGTTTTGATTAAATAAGTTAAGTAAGTAGTCGTGCAAGCGCTCAACTTCTCTGAGCGGTGTATGGCAATCGCTGAGCGTAATACTGGTGTCGGTTGCGCTGATTGGTAACTTACCTTCGTCGTTTATAAACCACTCTTTGTTATCGGTCAGCGATTCGCCTTTAAACGCAAGCTGATAAATCTCGCTTTGTACTTGCCCTAGTAAGGTGTCGTCAAACACATCAATAAAACCATCAATCCAACGGGCATCTAACTGTACAAGTTGTTCAAAATAGTCGCGGCCTAATTTACCCCACGACGATAACAACGGATTACCAATAAAGTAGTATTCTTCATCTGGATTGGTTTGTTTTTTTTGTTGCGCTTCCACCAGCGGCATTTTGGCGTATTTAGCGCTTATTTTAGCTGCTGTTTTTTCATCTATGATATCGCCCCAGTAGTGCTCACTTGGGTTAAAAAAGAATAATATAACCTCTGTTTTTTTACTCAGTGCTTCAAACACCTCAAGCTGGGAGCTGGCAATCGCCGATATACCAAATAAACTAATGCGTTGTGGCAGTATGCTATTATCCATAGTCTCAAGTGCTGCAAGTAATTGCCCTTGCATGTTAGCGCGATGAAATTGGCTTTGCCCAAGTTCTTGGCTTAGCTTTACAATGCGTCGCCATAAATCAGGTTGCCATGGGGCAATGGCTACATCTACGTCATCAAGCTCATCTTTGCCGCTATCCCATGTGGCTATCCAGTGCGGTCGGTACATTAAATATTGGTCGTACACATCGGCTATTTTTTCGCATAGCGCAAAGGTTTTTTGCCCGTCAATATCGCCCTCTAAATAGGTTTTTAGCGGCAAATAAAGCGGTTCATCAATGCAGGTTGGTAAAATTGCAAACAGTTTCCAAGCAAGGTTGGGCTTATTAAATGCCGACTCTTTAGGGACATTTGGCAGTAATTGCTGATACAACTGCCAAATAAAGCTCGACGGCAGCGGAAAATCTACCTGCGCTGCAACCCCTAAGTTTTCGCTCAAACCTATTTTTAACCACTGCGACATACCCGGCGATTGCACTAGCACCACTTCTTTGTCGAACGGGCTTTGCAATGGGTTTATTTTTAACAGCTGGTGGAACTGCGCTTGCAGGGCTTCCATCCGGTTTGATTGAATAATATTTAGCATATAACACTGACCTTGCTTGAGATAAAACCAGTGTAAGATATTTTCAATATTAGGGGTAGCGCAAACAGGTAATTGATATTAATAAATCAGAGAGTTAGCAAGTAATTTAAACGCACAGCATTAATTTTGATCACTGTGCGTTTTTGTTTATAGAGTAATGTTATTTATAAGGGCTAATACTTGATAAACTAAAGTCACTTTGCATTATTACTTGGCCATCAATGCCTTTTAATTTAAGTGAAATAGTGGGATCAGTTTGCTGCCAGTCTATGCTTAAATCACCGTAATTTACGTTATGAGTATAATTCCCTACTCGGTGCTTGTTAGGGCTTACGTCTTTCCATTTTTCAGTTAAGCCTGAGCTGGTCATCTCAATTAATGGGTAATCAAGGTTTTGCTGATACTTTGATATTTCACCCCAGTGCGTATCGCCGCTGATGATCACGACCCCATTTACTTTATGCTTTTTAATCAATGCAAATAAACGGTTTCTATCTTCAGGAAAGTTTGCCCATGACTCCCAACCTGTAAAATCGGGTAAAAGCTGTAAGCTTGAGGCAATCAATTTAATTGCAGCAGGCCTTTTAAGCTCTTGTTCAAGCCATTGCCACTGGGCTTCACCTAGCATTGATGCGCCCTTCACTTCACTAGGACTATACGGGCCTTGGTTATTTAACTTACGTTTAGTGTAGTATTCAAGCTCACCTACATGGTTTAACGCATCACGGTTCCAACGTAAATCAGGCATTATTACTTGTATGGTTTGCTCATTTTCACCATACATGTACGAGGTATAAATTCCATCAGGGCGAGTGCGACGCACTGAGTTTACAGGTTCATCCCAAAAATTAAGCATAATTTGGCGTGATTGCTCTTTATGCGGATACTCTTTGCCTGCATCGTTTTGGCCATAATCGTGGTCATCCCACATAGCAATGATAGGCGTTTGCGCTTTCAACGTTTTAAAACCAGGCTTTGCCCCTAAACGTTGGTATTTTTCGGCAAGTACATCCATATCGTTGGTATCGCCATAAATATTGTCACCCAAAAATATAAACAAATCCCCCTGCTCTTTGTTAATTGTATTAAATATGGGTATGTTTTTATCTTGATGCCCACACGAACCAAATAGGATTTTAGATGGCGCGGCAGTAACACCTGTACTAATAACCAAACTCAACACCAAGGCAAATAGGGTTAATGGTTTTAATAGGTTCTTCATTTTAAAATCTCGCTAATAGCAGGCGCCATATTTGAATTTATTTCATTTGGGTTTTGCCCAAGCGCCTTTAAAACGGTCGCCGCTATTTGCGCTTGTTTAAGCTCATTTTTAGTTTTAATTAAGCCACTACCTTTTATTGCGGGGCCAATGGCTGCAAGCCAAATATGTTCAGAGCCGACAATTCCTTCTGGGTAGGTATTTTCACCTAACTCTAGCTCAGCAAGTGCACGTTTAGAGCTGTGATGTTGCCAATCGTTGGCATTATTGCCACGGCCGTGATCAGTAGTAATAATTAGTGTGGTGTTATTTTTATAACCCGCTGTAGTTTGAATGGTTGCCCATAAGTCTTTTATAAACGCGTCACTTTGCCTTGCCGATTTAAGGTATTGATCGTAATGACCATCATGCGCAAAGTCATCGGTTTCGCCTAAACTTATCACTAACAACTTAGGCTTTTTAGCCAACATATACGCTTTAGCAAAGCGATATGTAAAACTGTCTAGTCGTACGTTATACCAAGGACTGGGGATTTCGTTTTGTAGCGCATTTAACAGTGGCGCATCTGTGAATAAATTCTCTTCAATTGACATAAAACCTGCATTTACATACACGTTACTGCGCTTAGTATTTACAATGTATGGGAATACATCCCAACTACCAAATAAGGCTGTGCTATCTTTAAACTCAGGTAACTTATCTAAACGCTCTAAAATAGTTTTATTTGGGTTGAGCACTTTGTTATTACTATTTATATTTTCGTCAACTTCACCGGTGAGTATTTCGTTATAACCAGGGTATGAAAAATACCACGGGTTACTTACCGACATAGTAGAGCCGTTAGCTCTATCGCCAATTATAATCCCTTTTTTAGCCACTACTTGCGTTAAAAAAGGCATTAGTAATTGCTGGCGCTCATTTGCTGTTTTTGCCCAAAATTGCGTATTTAATTGCTCTGGCTTTTTAACAAAATCAGTATTATTAATTAAGCTATTATCAGCCCCATAAAATACTTCTTGCCAGCGTACTCCATCAAGCGTTACCAGCACTACATTTTGCGCTGCATTAACCGCATTGCTTAATAATACAGTTAAGCTAAATACCACTACTTTTATTACTGAGTTCATAATATGTGTGTACCTTTTAAAAAAAGCCCATCAGTGATGGGCTTTAAAATATTTACTATTTAACCTGAACTCTGGTTAAGAGATTTACTAACATAATTGAATAATAAGTTGCGTACTTTGAGTATTAAAAAGTAGCACTTAAAGTCACTGCCGCTGTACGCGGAGCACCTATAAAGTAAGTAGTACCATTGCCTGTACCGCCAGCTAAATAGCTTTTATCTGTCACGTTATAAACTACAAATGCAATATCTAGTGCTTTAAATGGGCCTGCATTTACTTCTGCTGAGTAACCTGCATTTAAATCCAGCACAGTGTAGCCGTCAACCTCACCACGTTCGCCGGTGTATTTAGCCGACAACCCAAAACGAAAATCCCCACTGTAGTAGTCTGTCGATAGCACGAATAAGTCATCGACTGAGTCAATTACTTTGTCACCTGCTTCAAAGCCTGGCGCGTCGCCCTTGTACTCCGAGTCGTTATTTGTATACGAGCTATATATATTCCACTCTGAATTAAGCATATAACTTGCAGAAAGCTCTAAACCTTTAGACTCAATACCACCTACATTTAAGTAAGAGCCATTAGTGCCTATTGTGTAATCAATACCGCCTGTATCGCTACCAGGTGCAATAAAGGTAATACGGTTATCAAACTCTATTGAATACGCTGTTGCTGTTAGTTTTAACGCATTATTTTGATAGCGCACACCAAGGTCAATATTCTCAGCGGTTTCAGGCTCGATGGCTGATAAATCCGAGCTATCACGTTCTAGTACACCGTCTTTAATAGCCGCAAAATTTTCGCTGTAACTGGTAAATAACTCTGTAGAGTCATTTAACTGATACAAAATACCGCCACTGAACAATATGTCTGAATCACTATTTATTTTTGCTGTGGTTGCATTTTGATAATGATCATACTTTTCAATATCAACAAGGTACTTTTTAACACCTAAGTTAAGTGTAAAATCACCAAGCGCCATTGAATCTTGCGCATACCATTTTAGAGTGTCAGTTTCAAAAGTGTTTTTGTATTGTGTCCAGTATGGAGTGCTATCAAAGTGATGATAAATACGCGCATCAATTACCTTGTGCCAATCACGAGATTCTTCACGGTCACTTTGTTCATACCATAAACCTGCTTCTATATCATGCATACCAAAAGTGGCTTGGTAGTTTGCCGTTAAACCAAGGCGGTCTTTTTTGTAATGCGTATGGCGATACGACATAACAGGTGTTGCTGTATCGTCGTAACACGCAGGATTTAAACCAGGACCCGATTCCCATGGCCAGCTTAAACTTGCCGTACATTCTTCGTTTGGTGCAAGCGGATTCCCTTCACTATCAGCAAATCCGTAAGAGCCAGCATTTGTTCCGCCCTCAGTTGTTGGATTACCATTTTCATCAACAGGGGTCGTTAAATACGGTGGGATCCAATCCCCACGCCCTGAATTTTTATGATAATACGGGCTAACGGTAATAAGTGATGTTGGAGAAAGTGCATATTCCAATTTTAAATACGCTAAAGTGTTTTCGCGAAGCGTACCCCAGCCTTCTGCGAACATTTGGTCAAAATGTGGGGCACCAGTCCAATTCCATGTCAGCTGATCCCAATCTGGTGTTTGCTCAAACTGCTCAATACTTACACTATTGTAGTTTGTCTCGCTTACATCATCATAAGATAAACGACCAGTAATGGTTAAATCCGTAAGCGTAGTTACAAATTTAAGCTCAGCGTGTTGGTTATCTTTCCCGCCATTACTACCTGAGCCAATCCAACGGCTTGTATCGGTTTGCGAGTAACTTACATACGCTTGTGTATTATCAAAAATCGTACCTGTTTCGTGCTTAACGTAATAGCGTGTGGCATCGTGACTGCCTGAGGTATAAGCAAAAGTGGTGCTTTTATCTAAACTTGGTGCTTTACTTACAAAATTAAATGTACCGCCAAGCGCTTCAAGTGAAGCCGATTTAATGTCAGACGTCCCTTGACCAACCTCTACCGTTGCTAAATTTTCGCTCTCCAAGTAACGATTAGCTTTAGCACCGCCACCATAATTAGAACCACCATTGGGAATACCATCAACAGTCATACCTAATTGTTGTTGGTTTGAGTCAATACTAAAACCACGCATTGTAATAGTCGTTGACCAATCATCGCCACCAAATGCATCACCTTCGTTAATACTAATACCCGGTAAGTTATCAATAACCGATAATATGCTCGATACAGAACTTTGTTGCTCAAGCATTGCAGGCTCAATAACATTGTTTGCGTAACTTGTTGGTTTTGCCGTTACTGTAATTTCTTCAATTTCGTTATCGTTATCGTTTGCGTAAGCGGATGTTGATACAGCCATGGCAATAGCAATGCTCAAAAGTGATTTGTTTTTTAAAGCGTACATTGTTGTCCCGTTTGATTTTAATTATGAAATATGAAAACGGACACAGTATGAATTTTAAATATGACAACGAGGATGAACTTTATTTACATAAAAGTTAAACAAATATGGGAGATTTATGGCGGGGATATGTACAAAAAAAGACACTCAAAGGTTTTATCTTGAGTGTCTTAATTATTTTCTAAACTTTTTACAAATAGTACTTTATTTTAGTTCGGCAAGCATTTCATCACTGTACGGAACTAGTTCTTCACCGTTTGCAATTTTGTTAACGTAATCAGGATTCGCAATAAGTGGACGACCAATCGCTATTAAATCAAACTTAGCGTCGTTAATGGCCTCTTTTGCTGTCTCAAAACTATAACTGCCTACACCTACTAATGTACCTTTGTAGCCTGCACGTAAAAATTCAGATGTAGTTTTACCCTCAAGTGACTCAAACGCTGTACTGTCGTCAAAAATACCGCCGTGTAAGTACGCTAAATCTCTTTTTTCTAGTTCTGGTAGTAAGTAGTCAAATACCGCTTTATCACGGTTATCTTCACTCATATTAAAGTAAGCACCCGGTGTTAATCTAAGTGCAGTACGCTCGTTGCCAACAGCTGCAATAACCGCATCTGTTACTTCTAATGCAAAGCGCGACATATTTTCAGGCGATTGACCGTATTCGTCGCTGCGTGTATTTGCAGCATGATGTAAAAACTGGTCAATTAAATAACCGTTAGCGCCGTGAATTTCTACACCATCAAAACCTGCTTCAATTGCGTTTTCTGCCGCTTTTGCGTAATCGGCTACTAAAGATTTAATGTCATCTGTAGTGGCTGCTTTTGGAGTGATGTAGGTAAGCTCACGCATGCGCGGTACAGAACCTTCAACACCAATTGCAGATGGTGCCAGTACATCGCCATCAAAAAAGTGAGGATGTGCAACACGACCAACATGCCAAAGCTGTGCAAACATTTTGCCGCCGTTAGCGTGTACTGCATCTGTTACTTTTTTCCAACCTTGAATTTGCTCACTGGTAAATAAACCCGGAGTATTTGGGTAACCTTGCGCGTCTGGGCGAATAATAGTTGCTTCACTAATAATTAAGCCAGTTTCGGCACGGCGAGCATAATATTCAACCATATCTTGTGTTGGCACTAAGTTATCGTCAGCCATGCAACGAGTTAGTGGCGCCATAAGTACACGGTTTTGAAGCTCAATTGTGTTATTTAGTTTAAACGGAGCAAGTAAATCAGTAGTCATTTTTCAATCCTTCATTAAGTATATGCTTACTACAATGTGGCCTTTTTACAAACATTCAAGCTTATTTTGAATGATCGCTCAAATTAGTGAGGAATTATACTGCTCAATATGTAAATTAGATCTGCATTAATGAAATTAAATAATAACTTTTCAACACTCTGTCATATAACTCGATATACTTGTACGCTATATATTAAATATCGACAGCAACGAGAGTGAGCCAATCATGACGAGCGAAAATGCAACCGAACAACAAGCAGTAATTTTAGGCCTTGGGGCAAAAAAACGCTTAGCTTACATGTTCGAAACCGTGCAAGAATTTAAACAAGTATGGATTTTAAACGACGATGATGGCTGCGTTATGCTTGCCAATGAAGACGACGATTGTGTGCCTGTTTGGCCAACTCGTGAATTTGCAGAGGCATGGGCTACTGGCGAATGGGCGGGTTGTAGCGCTAAAGCAATTCCTCTTGCAGACTGGTTTAGTCGCTGGACACCAGGTCTTGAAGAAGATGACTTACTCATTGCCGCATTTCCTACTGAAGAAGATGATGGCACAATATTGTTTTCTGATGAGTTTGAAAAACAATTAAAAGCACCAAAGAAAAAATACTAAGGTGTAAAGCCTAAATACTCAGAGTTCTTTAATTTATAAGCGCGGCACTTAATTTAGTAGCCGCGTTTTTATTACCCGTTTCTAAAACTCAAATACGCCTGCGTTATAGCATTTGCATCTTCTACTTGTGGATAATGGCCAAGCTCTGAGAACTCTTTAACACTCGCGTTTGGTATTAACTGTTTGTAATGCTCAATCATGTGCTTACCAGAAATCGGATCTACTGCGCCTGCTATAAACGTAAGTGGTATATGGCTATTTACAATAGCACCAACCCAGCGTTCTCGGTTTTGCTGCCTCTGCTTTATATAGCTAATGAGTTTAGGCATAACGGCTAAACCATCTTTATAAATTAGCAACTCCCAAAGTGTGTCTACCACTTGTTTTGAGGGCGGTGTACTTTTACTAAAAATAGTAACTAAATTATTGGCAAATTTTTGTTTATTCATTAATTTTGGCACTATCCAACCTAGCTTTGAAAGTAAAAGCTTTTGTATAAATAATGGTTTATGCACCTCAGGAAATAACCCACCATTTAAAAAACACACGCTGTTTATTTTAAAGTCACTTTGGCTAACCACTTGCCTTGCTAATAACTCTTGAGCCACTGTATCGCCATAGTCATGAGCTAAAATATGTACGTCATTAATATTTAACGTTTTTAAAAATTGGGTATATAAGTCGGCTTGTTCGGTAATTTTATAAGTAGCGTTTATTGGTTTATCTGACAAACCAAAACCTAGCATATCGAGCGTAATTACAAAATAATGTTCACTAAGTGTTTGCCACATACCTTCCCAATCCCAGCTAGCACTTGGAAAGCCATGTATTAAAAGCAGCGCAGGCTTAGTTATATCACCAGCTATTTTTGTAAATATTTGATGGACAGAAATATGAGTGAATTGGCCCTGCGATTGCCACTGTTGAAGAGAAAACATATATTAGCTTTATTTTTATTATCTATTTGTTAGTTTTATCATAGTGGTAATTAATAAAGGAAATAAAACCAATGTATAAATTTGCATTGGCTTATTAAACGTTATGTTAAAATTTAATAGTGTAATCTACATAAACTCGGTGGTCGGCTCTGTCGCCTTTAACACCATCAACGCTGCCTGATTTTTCGGTTGTATAATCTACAAATAACCAGCGCAAACTTAAGCCTTTTATTTTCTCAACTTTATAGCGCGTATCTACAGCCCAATATTTTTCATCAGCTGTGCCAGCTAACTTACCCAGCGCAGAGTTTTCAGCATCGCTACCGCTTGTGTAGTAAAACTTTGTTGTTAAACCTGGCGATACTGCTTTTAAATCAATGCCAAAACGTGCCTGCCACGTTGCCTCGTTTTGATTTGTTAAATCGGCACCAATCAATGAGCGAGTTGGAAATGGGTTTGTACCATGATCGCCACTAAAGTTATCTTCAATCCAAGCATCACTTACCTTAGTAAATGCCGCACCTACACTCCAAATATCTTTTTTCCAATCAGCATCTAAGTAATAGGCAAATCCATCGTTTTCACTTTTAGTTAAACCTGTTAAAGCGCCAGTTGCATCTTCATCATCTAAATCGCCGCCCTCTGCGCCTGTTACAAATAAATCACCATCATCTTGTGAGGTAAATATGCCAGTTGAAAGGGTTAACTTACTTTGCTCAAGTTTAATGTCGTAACTGATTTTTAATCCCATTTTACTTAGATAATTGTGCGAATTTAAATATTCAGCCTCTAATGTTATGTTGTCTTTTTTATGCGTAGCACCTACGCCCCAAATTACGCTAATGGCGCCAGCTGCCGATTGGTCGGTAGAAAAGTCTTCCCATCTTTCATCATGTCGACGGCTCCATTTGTCGTATACGTAACCATATAATTTAGTGTTGCCAATTCTGTAATCGCCAAAAACACCTCGAAAAGTATTAGGAATAGCACGGCTGCCTGAGCTTTTTAAAAGCATGCTTTTGGTTTTTTGCCCACCTACTTTAACGTGACCGTTTTTGCCCAATTTAAAATCTAAAAAATATTGACCAAATTTAGAAAAGCTATCGTCTACTCCACCACTCTCATTACCTGCTGGTAAAATATTACCTGCGGCTGAACCTGTAGAGTTAATATTCATTACGGTGTAAGTCGATACACCCACATTCAATAAATCATTTATATAACCTGATGTGTAATTGAGCTCTATACCTTGAGCAAAAGTTGAATCGTCACTTGCGTCGTTATCGTAGTCACGGTCGAAATAAATTGATCTAAGTTTTATATTAAATTCATCTTGTTCTGTCAGCCCATTAACAGCAGCATACGAAGGAATAGAAATGCATGTTAATACTGCGCCTGTTGCCGCAAGTAATTTAGATACTCGGTGAGCCATAGTTATCTCCGTTACCTTGTTTTTTAAGTTTTTACTGTGCAGCACATAGGGATGTGTATGCTTTTTGACCTACACGGCAAACATGTCATAAGGTAATTACATTTCAAGTAATTACCTTTCTTTCATGCTAATAAATATAGAACAATATAAATTTATAATGTTTTAATTTTTATATTATAAAATAGTAAGAGTTTGTTTTATTACGGATGAATTGTAAAAACTGGTAAAGATTACCTCTTACTCACTCGTATCTAAGTCGCTAATTTTATTTAAAAAAATCATAATATTAATTTAATTTTACTTGATTTAAACTTACCTAAGTAAAGTTATGAGCTGCTGATTTCTTCTAAAAATCAATAAGCACAAAAACCAGCACCTTTTGCTACTACTTTTGTTGGTATCTATAAAGTGATGCAGAATTTATAAATTATTATATTTATATGCACTTTAGTTTTATCTTGAGGCTTAAAATCAACTTTTTAGACTCCCCCTACTCTAAACCTCTATAAAATATATACATTCCAATTAATAACAAAGTTGTGTCTTGAATAATAGGTGCTATATTTATCACGTTATTAAAATAGAAACACACTTACTGCGACTCATGAAAAAGGATTAATTAATGATTCAAGCACGACCGGTTAATAAAGGGTTATTAATCTCACTGCTTCCTCACGTCATTTTATTAGTTGTGGGCATTATACTTACCTACTTTGCTCATATTAAACACCAAGAAGCCATAAAAAATAAAATAAACAATGCGCTTGATAACCGCCTATCATCGCTTTCTACAGGTATTAACAGTAGGCTCGATTTGTATCAATATGGGCTATTTGGTTTAAAGGGCTTTGTACATGGGATAGGTGCAAATAACTTAAACTATCAAGCCATAACTAACTACTCTGGGAGCCGTAACTACGCTAAAGAATTCCCTGGAGCTAATGGTATTGGCTATATAAAAAAAGTTGGCGTTGAGCAATTAAATAAATTTTTGAATGATGCAAAAAACGATAGACCCGATCAGACATTTAATTTGAATACACTCGTAGCGACTAGTGATGAGCATTTTATAATTCAATATATTTTTCCTGAGCAAAAAAACTTACAAGCAATTGGATTAGATATTGGATCTGAGAGCATGCGCAAACAGGCAGCACTAAATGCTGCCATAAATAATACAACCCAATTAACGGCGCCACTGACTTTAGTACAAGCGAATAAACTCTCACAACAAGGCTTTTTAATATTAGTGCCAATATATAAAACCATTACTATTTCTGATAATAAAAAACAGCGCCTTAATGAGCTTTTAGGTTGGGCATATTCGCCGTTGTTAATTGATAAAATTTTAGACTCACTTTCACACCTTGATGAAAATCAACTAACGATAAGTGATATCAATAACAATACTGAGACTGATTTTTTTAGTTATGGCATAAAAAGCAAAACTAACGATTATCAATTAACTAAAATTATAAAATTAATGGGTAGAACGTGGAAAATTACCATTGATGCCTCAGACGCCTTTATTTATAACCTTCATCTCCCTAGTCGGTATCAAGCCATTGTTAATGGCTCTTTCGCCACTATTGGCTGTATGTTTGTAGTTTTTTTAATGCAATTGTTTATTTTTAGAAGAAACCAAAGAATTAAGAGAAAAACACTTCAGGCTAAAAAAAATAAACTCGCATTGCAGCAAGCAAATTTAAAACTAGAAAGCGAAGTTAAACAACGTACGCAAGAAATAGCCGATATGAGCATGCTCCAACAAAGTATTTTAAACAGTGCTAGTTATTCAATTATTGCGACCGACACAAACGGCTTAATCACTCTATTTAATCCCGCCTCTGAAAAGTTATTAGGCTACAAAGCGCAAGATGTTATTGGCATTAAAAACCCTGGCATATTTCATTTAAAAGAAGAAATTATAAAAAAGGCTAAACTACTTAGTGCTGAATTAAATAAACCTGTCACCCCTGGTTTTGAAGTATTTATCTTAAAAGCAACAGCAACAGAGCCAGATATTAATCAATGGACATACATTTCTTCTACAGGCGAGCAAATACAAGTTAATTTAAGCGTCACTTCGCTGTTAAATAACGAAGGAGACACCGTTGGCTACTTAGGTATTGCTTACGATTTAACAGAACAAATTGACCACGAGCAAGCCCTTGGTCACTCAAAAGAACTTGCTGAGCAAGCATCGCAAGCAAAGTCTGAATTTTTAGCAAATATGAGCCACGAAATACGAACCCCAATGAACGGTATACTTGGCACATTACAACTATTACAAGAACAACCGCTTAATGAAAAATCAAAAGAGTATTTAAAAAAATCACTATATTCAACTCGAGCACTCACCACCATTATTAACGATATTCTTGATTTTTCTAAAATAGAGGCCGGCAAGCTCTCATTAGAGAATAAGCCTTTTGACTTTTTTGAACTTATTCATCACTTAGAGTCAGACTTAGGTGTGCAAGCAACAGATAAAAACATTTACCTTAAATTTGTGATTGATATTGAGCACAAGCATTGGGTGGGCGACCCAGTTAGACTCAGACAGGTATTTTTAAACTTAATATCTAACGCGATTAAGTTTACATCTCAAGGTGGCGTTACAGTAACGTTTAGGCTAACCGACGGAAAAAAATATGTTGTTGTATATCAGACACCGGAATTGGAATCTCTGAGCAAGCAATTGATCGATTGTTTGAGCGCTTTGAACAAGCTGAGCAATCAACCACGCGTGAATATGGTGGTACGGGCCTTGGCTTACCCATCACTAAATCATTAATAGGCCTTATGAATGGCGAAATTAAAGTAACAAGCCAGTTAGGTTCAGGGAGTCAGTTTTATGTGTACTTACCATTAAAACAAGCGCAGGTGGATGACAGCACATTAACAACCAAAAATATTGAGCTTCCTGACCTATCTGGAAAAATTATTTTATTAGCTGAAGATAATAAAATAAATCAGCTTGTTGCAGCTGCGATGCTTGAACCAACTAAAGCCACCATTATTATTGCCAACAATGGTTTAGAAGCGATTTCATTATACGAGTTACACAAACCAGACATTATTTTTATGGACATTCAAATGCCAAAAATGGATGGTCTTCAGGCACGTAAAAAAATTAAGGCGCTTAATAGCGAACAAATTGTTATTGCATTAACTGCTAATGTTTTTACAGAACAAAAAGAAATATACAGGCAGCTATTTGATGGTTACGTTTCAAAACCAATCGAAAAACATGAACTTGTCGGCATGTTATCGACACTTTGCTTAGTAAATAATTAGTCATTCTGAGGGCATTAAAAAACCCAGTTATTGTTACCTTTCGATATTAATAACTGGGCGGGAGAGGGATTCTTAAAAACCTAATAACACACTGATTAACAATAAAAACACCGCAAAAAATAAACGCAAGGAATACCAATAGGTATACTAAAAGTTATTTATTTTTAAAAATAACCAAGGCGGCCTAAAGAAAGCTCAGCTTGCCCTACTCCTCCCAAGCATCTAATAATCTAGTAATCTTACCATCAATAGTTGATAAGTTTTCTCTTATAGCTTTTAAGTCAAGGCTATCATCAAAAGCTCTCTGTTTGTGTTTGTAAGATTCTTGTACTTTTGTATCTTCAGAAATCAGCTTAGGGTTTTTTCTAGCGTAATTAATTAGCTTTTCAATATATTTAGATTGAGATATTTCATCCGCTGCACTTAACGTCTTTAGTTTATCACGCGCTGATTTAGACACCTCGAGCTGAAGTTTACAGACTTTATTAGAGATATTCTTTAAGCCTCTTTCATAGCTTTTCCATGCTTTATAGAGCTTATCAAGACTAACTTTTTGACTATCTTTATTATCACTTATACGTTTTATTTCATCTCTAATAAAGCTATCTAATGTGGCATCTGGAGATTTAAAATAACTACTGTAACTGTCATAGCGGCATGCTAGCCAGTTACGCAAATCTTCATTATCTTCATTGACCCACGTCAAAATTTTCTTGCTAGCAATCCGATCTGTCATTAGTTCTTCCCTGTGTTTTACCGTTTGCGGATGTTATCGAAAACAATAATCCAATACCAATTTGTAAGCAACCGCTTTGCGGTCAGAATCTACCTCACCAGATATCTTTTAGATACTAATCAACATCTAAATTAGACCCTCAACTATCCACTCAACTGGAGGCTAAATTAGATTTTTAAAATAAATAAAAAGTCTACATAAGAGTCTAATTGAGATTAAATATCGCATCTTTTTAAAATTACAAAATAACACCCTGTTATTGTGTTAATTAAATTGTTGTTACTCTACTATAGGGTAACAACACACGGCATGGAAACAATCTAATGAGTGAGTTTTTCAACTTAACCACAGGTCTATCAGCATATTCAAAATGGGTTTTAATTCGTTTAATTGCGAAGAAAACTATTGGAGACGAACTATCTAAATCTGATCTGATAGAATTAGGATGCCCACACAATAAATTTAAAAAAGTAATAGAAGAGCTACAAGAAATTAATGCAATTTTAAAGCACAAAACTGAACTTTCTAAAAAAGGACGACCTGCTGAGTCATACATTTTTATCTACGATGAACACACAGAAATGACTAAATCATTACCCAGCAAAGAGCTTGTAAGAATAAAGGACAAAAAGTTAAAGGACGAAGAGTTAAGAGTGCCTGTAAAAATAGTATGGTGTTTCTTTGTATTAAACCAAGATGAGTTTGGATATGTTGTTAATTTTACACTATCTAACATTGCTAAAGCATGTGGGTTAAAAGATGCTGAGGTTAAAACTGCTATCTCTCAATTAATTGACCTTAAATTCATTCAAAAAGCCATAAAAGGGTGTACTTTAAAAAAAGTTGAAGACAAGAATAAAAGGAACGTTGTTGAAACTGGAGGTAACAACTTTAAGCGTTCGTCTTGCTTTAAAATAATGGGAGATAATCATAACAAATTCATATACCTGTTCACATTTCCCTCATTGACTAATTTAGAATCATATGCCAATCGTAAAAAAATATATAACTTCTCTGGGGCACTGATAGATTTTTTCTTCTCTGAAAAAATACGTGAAAATATTTTTTTAAGATTATTAAGATTTGAAGTAGATTCACTTGAACATGACTTTAATTTTTTGTGTCAGCAGCCTAAAGAAGTTTTTAGCTACTTCGATGGAGTCCTTCTTAAGTTAGTTTCTATGGGGTTATCATATTTACTAAATGGTGGAACTAACATTAAACCTGTTAGCCAAAAAGATGCTTTTAGCCATATTTTCAGCCCTGCAGATTATAAAATAAGCGCCGCTAATTTAGGCCATGGAACTTCGTACCTGATAAAAAATCTAGCTAATATACATATTCATTACATTTTATATTCTATAATTCATTCGCTAAAAGACACTCCGAAAGTTGGTGAGGACATAGAGAAATACCTTAGCTCTATACACTCACTCAAGAAAAAAGGTAACTATATAAATGCCTTCATAGAAGGCACTCATTCGAAGGTAAAGTTTTATGATGTCACATCAATTCACAACTTAATCTTATTTACCAATCTAGACCTCTGTGAAAAAGTTAATAGTAATGATGGAACAGTGACGTTTATGGACTCAAAAAGCCAACTGAAAAATGGGAATTACAATATATTTCATATTGATCCAAAAGTATTTGAAGCATTTTACAAAGACACTTTAACTTCAGAGCAGAATTAATTGAGAATAACGCTCGCATGTATAGCGCTAAAAAAAATGTTCCATTGATACGTGCTTACTTTTTTCAAGCCCAATCCTCGGTTTGGTAATATTTATAAGAGTTACTAGTAACGAAGTCATTATCACAACAAATACCAATTAAAAAACTACGACTCATACACCTGATATGAACCAATACATAACAGGAAAAAGATAATGACTAACCCAACCCAATACCCAGTAACAACAAACCCTGCATACAAGCAATATCAAACACTCGCTAGAGTAGATCAGCGACTAGTTATTCCCTACTTAAATGCTATTGAGAAAGTAATGCATGCTGCATGTAGTGAACATAAAAGAACGTTTGCAGTCAGAATTGATTTAAGGCTACCTGCTTATTCAAATACAGTTGATTTAGATAGCAATAAAATTATTACACGATTTATTGCTTCTCTTGAGGCGCAGATTAAAGCAGATACAAAACGTAAAGTTCGTGATGGTAAAACTCCACATCCATGTAATATTAGATATATTTGGACTAGAGAGAAGGACGAAGCTCACCATCAGCATTATCATCTTGTACTGTTTTTCAATAAGGACCGGTACCACTGTACGGGTAAAATAAATATAGAAAGCGATAACTTGTTTACCCGAATAGCTAAGGCCTGGGCAAGTGCGTTGTCCTTAACGCTGAATGAAACGATGGAATTTGTTCATTTGCCAGATAATGCACACTATTACCTTGACGCTAATAACCCTAATTTCGCTCAAAACTTCCATGCTCTCTATTGTCGAGTAAGTTACTTCGCCAAGCTTAGAACTAAGCATTACGGCTTAGGGCAGCGTTGTTTTGGTTATAGTCAGAGGTGATACTTTAACTAAGACCTGTGCTTCTCATAAATTGTTCTAACGCGCTTTTGAGACCTTCAACTAGCTAAATAAGCTCAAACCCTTAGTATATAAGGGATGGCAAGTTCCCAAAATAGCATTACGAGAAGCGCTATTTACGCTACAAAAGCAAAAAAAGAACGCACTGCATAAATGCGTTCTTTGTTTACTTCTAATCAAATAAACTCGCTACTCCAGCCAACAAGCCACTAGCAAGAGCTAATGGCACCGTAACAGGTGCAGATGCCACACCTAACCCAACTACTATCGCACCAGATACAGCAGCTCCTGCTACAGCACCAGAGCTTACAGCAATAGCCGTTCGTCCGAGTGACGGCTCACTACTACCGGTTATCTGTTTAGATACTTCATTTCCTACTACACCGCATGTAACGGCTTTTTCTAACGACATAACAAACTTACTCCTATTATATGTAATAAATTTATAGCTCTAACTCTTCAAAGTCTTTATCGATTTCCTCCTGAGTTATTCCAATATAACGCAGTGTCGTTGCTTCAGAGCTATGGCGAAGCATTTTCATTACACGGGCGATGTCTTGGGTTTTGTGATAGAGGTGGTAACCTCGTGTTTTACGCATTGAGTGCGTGCCTAGCTTTAAATTAAGCTCTTCACCCACCAGCGCAAATGCTCTTGTAACAGCCCTGCGTGACAAGGGCCGTGTTATTGAACTTTTAGATTGTTGATTACGATACGATTGAAATAGGTAAACATGGTTGGGGTGAGTTACGCGTACTTCATGGATAAACGCTAATGCTTTCTGATTAAGCTTAATCTCTGCTAGCTTTCCTGTTTTACTCTCAAATATAATTAACCTGTCGTTTTGTATATCCGTAAATTTAACAGACAACAAATCAGATATACGCAATGCTAGGTTCAAACCTATATTCCAAATATGGCTCATCTGTTTAGAACACCGCTTTTCGAGCAAGTAACTAATTAACTTAACTGTATCAAGGTCCTTAATCGCTTGTACTTCAGCCATCGCCAACTCCTTACTCTGTTGTAATAGTGACCTGGTAGCAACCCGTGTTGTAATACTCAACAAAGTTAGCCACAAACAAGGTTAAAAGGTCCTTCCCCTCTCGTTCACTCAACCAGCCCACCAGCATGTGATATACCCGTTTAATCACAAAACACACATCAATTTCCTTTACTAATTCAGAGTCCACTCGGCCCTGGTATGAAAAATCAGTAATATATACAAGCACCCAACCAATCCCCCGTTTTTCTAGCCTTACCTCGACTGGATGAAAGCCACCGGCTTTAGCGCTGTAATCTTTATCACGAAAATTAATAGTTAACTCACTAGCATTCCCTATCGACTCATCTTGTTTAGTGATGGCATTTACAATCACATCAATAAATGACTCAGGTACATTCAAACCTGGTACTTGTTCTATTTTAATAGCCATACCCTACTCCCTTTAAATTAGGCCATGTTCAGCAAAAGAATAACTGGTTTCACCAATGATGATGTGATCGACTATCGAAACATCAATAAGGTTGAGTGCTTGCTGTAATTTGGTAGTAATTAACTTGTCGGCCTGTGACGGCGTACTGACGCCTGAAGGATGATTGTGCGCCAGTATTACGGATGCTGCATTAAGCGCTAATACTTCTTTAACTACCTCTCGTGGGTATACGCTTGCTGCGTTAATAGTACCCCTAAATAACTCTTTGTATTCAAGTATGCGGTTTTGGCTATCCAAAAACAGCACTGCAAACACTTCATGTTCAATCAAAGCCAGCTTATGCCTTAAATATTCTTCACTGTCTTTAGGGCATGTTAAAGCCCCATGCCTAAATTGCTTTTGAGCTATTATGTAAGCTGCTGCTTCAAGTATTTGTTCATCACTTACTGGGTGATCAAATTCGTATAGTGACTTGTTATTTTGCATTGTTATGCCCTCTTAATGGTTTATGCAAAATAGTTATGTATATGTTTAACGTTTTTGTTTCGCCTCAGTAAAAAATTACTACCCCCGGAAAGGATATGTACTAATAATCTAACCGGAGAAATCCCATGCGTTTAATCAAATTAAAAGAAGTTTTACATATCACAGGCTTAAGCCGTTCAACTGTATATCGCTTTATGAGTGCTGGTGGATTTCCAATGAAGGTAGAGCTAGGTGACAACTCTGTAGCCTGGGTAGAAAGTGAAGTTGAAGAATGGATAAGTGAAAAGATTGGGAAAAGAGATGCAGCTTAACTACCAAATGTAGATTTTATCGCCATTAAGCAATAAGTTAGCCTTATTAAAAAACATTTACAAGGCTGAAAACATGCTTCATAGACAATTAAAAGAAAAACAAATATATCTATAACTTGTTGTGGAATGAATTTCCTAACAGCATCCGCGTACTGTTAAACAATAAATTTGTATTCCAGCCTTTTTGGCAATTTCATAACGGACAAATCACTGAGCAAGAATTTAAACATAAATTGAGTGAAGCCAAAAAAGTGCAAATGCTGCTTTAGCCCACAATGAAACCACCAAGCTCACCTCCATCGTATTACAGCGTTTATATACATTACGTAATCAAATAATGCATGGTGGTGCAACATGGAACAGCAGCGCAAATAGAGAGCAACTAAAAGATGCCGTACAATTTTTTTCACAACTTGTGCCATTTATTATTGATCTTATGATGGATAACTCAAACGAGCTTTGGGGGAGATGCGTACTATCCTCTTATTGATGGGTAAAGGTGCTTTAGGCATTATCTATTTTTTAAAACACGATAATGCCTTAACCGCAGTAAACTTATAAATTAGTGCTTAAAGTAGCCAAATCAGCATTCACTTTTTGTAATACGTCATCGTAGCCTTTTAATACCTCTTCTTTATGGGTTAAGTCCTGTTTTAGCTGCTCTACACTTGCTACCAGGTCTTTTGTTAAGCTCGGAACAAAATTGCTTTGCTCTTTAGCTAACTTCTCTACGATCTGATTTATACATTGTTTTAGCTCAACAATTATATCTTGCAACAATAAAGCGACGACGCGGGCCTGTTCAGTACGTAACTGAGCTATATCATCTCCTTCAACTTGCTCAGCACTAAATTGTTGACGAATAGTATTAATATGCGTATCAAGATCTAAACTCACAGCTGGGATCGTAATTCGTTCAACAGCATTATTTAACGGCATTAAAACCATTTCGGGGTCAAAGTCATCATCGGTAAAGTCAAACATATCTCTAATTGATGCTTTTATATCCTGTTTAAACAATGCTAACTGAATTGCATTTTCACTTACTTCATAAATAGCTTTGCTGGTCTCAACTACAAATGACTCAAGTTTACTCACTGACTCATGAACACTTGCATAGGTGTAATTAACTGTACGGTAATTTGTAGATGTTACAGTACGAGTTGAGCCATATGAAAAAGGGTTGTACCACGATGAATCACTCACTTCTCTTGATGTTGTATAACTTTCTTCTCGCGAGCCAGATTGAGACTGTACTTGTTTTACGTGAATTGCATTTTGGCTAATATCAGTTAATAACCGTGTTAATGTTTTTTCAGCTTGAATACTGTATTTTTCAAAAACACTATTTACTTTAACTGTGCCAGCCTCTATGCGTTGAACAACTGCTTGCTGTTTTTTCGCTAAGCTTTCAACGTCGCCTTCAAGTAAGTTTTTACGCTTATAAGTTACATCATCTGCAATTTGAACTAATTTTTGTTTTACCTCACGTTTTGAGCCTATTAAAAGATTATTAAAACGATCTGCCAATATTTGCTCTTTTTTTGCTTTAACAGTATCTAGCTTACTTGTTACTTTTGTGAAGTTGGCCACTGCTGCAAACGTATTGGCATTAAACGTAAAGTCATCAAACATGCCATTAAGAAGGTTCAACGTATGCAACTCTTCTTCATTCAATGATTGCTCTGGTTTTATGGCTAAATCGTAACAGCGAGATGAAATAAATATAGGTGGCAAAGAATTTTGTAAAGTGCTCATTAAATGACTTTGATTATCATCTTCAGTACTTTGATGGGCTGAAAATTCATTACATACCTTATCTACATTACTCTTGGCCTGATTATTAAGTTTTGTAGTAATGGCCGGTAACGCCTGTTGAATAGACGGGTACTTATGGTACTCATCCAATAAGGCCCCATCGAATAGTGAGCCTATTAGTACAATATCTTCAATACCTTTATTGGGAATATTTTGCGCCAGCAAACTCATATCTGATTGGTCTAAAAATTGGCCGCTATTGCTGAGTACAAATACAACGTCACATTGACCTATAAACTCTTGTGTACGCCTACCACGGGAGATTATTGGGTCGTTCATTCCCGGTGTATCAACCACTTCAATATCGCGTAAAGACTCAATATTTAAATGCAGCTGAGTGCTTTTTACTATAGGTGTAAATTCGCCGCTGGCTCCCACATAGCTGTTTAGTTTATCAACTAATTCATCATTATTATTTACTTCATCAAGCGATATGGTTGTATCTAAATACTGCGCAACGTTTAGCCCTGAACTTTTAACCATATTTAAAAGTTCGATACTGGCTTTTTCTTCATCAGATAAAACAGGCTTAACTGGCGGTGCAATAAAAACGCCCTGCTTTTGCGATATTGCCTTATTGGCTTGATATTCAAGCAATGCGTTTTCGTAACTTGCTTGTTTAGTGAATGCTGTATCGGCTAAGTTTTTAACTTTATCCCACTCATTTTTGCTATAAAACTCAACCAGTGCTTTTGGCTGCTGTGCATAGCAAATTTTAGTTAGCGCAGCCGTCATCGGTGTTGCAGCCTTTGGGAGAACGTCTTGGCCATTAAATAACAAACTATTTAAAAACGAAGACTTACCCCGTTTTATTTGCCCGATTATACCAATACGCAGCAACCTATTTACGTTTTGTGTATGTAGTGCATCGTTTTTAAAGTTACTAGCTAATGCTTTTAACTCAGCCAGTAAATTTGCATCCAGTGAGCTGCCTAACAACTCATAAACTTCACTTATTTTTAATAAGCTTGATGACTGTTCTTCAATCATTTTTAATTCCTTTTATTAAGTAGACCAAACTTTAATTTATGTTTCTATATAAAGCTTGCTATTATTTAACAAGCCGATATTGACCAGAAGCCAATACTGACCAAAGTGTTAAATTGTCTAAATATTTTCTGTTTGAAATCAGAATGGCTTTAACGCCACCTTTATTCCTATAAAACTTATTGTTAAAGCCAAGTACTATTTCATCTTTCAAAACTTTTTTGCCTTTTAAAGGAAAGCATACAGAATTAATTTGTTCAGCATTATTTGGCTTGCCCTTAGGGTGTAGCTGCTTACCAATCGCTATCTTAGCTTTAAATAACTGATATAAAATTACATTTATATCTTTTGGTTCCCCGTTCAATAATGGTGAGAAGATTGTTTTGAAATAATCTAATTTAATCTCGTTTGGCACCATTAATTCAGAGTCAGAAATATAACTTTTTGATACTGTAAAAATATTGTCTTCTGGCTCAAACTCCAAATGTAAATCAGAAAGTAAACCGTACAATTTTTCAGATGAGTTATAAGTGATAAAAACCTCATCAGAGCTAACTCGAAGCTCGCCCCTATCCATTTTCGATTGAAGAAACGGTACTAACAAATCATGTGCAAAAATATTAGGGGCATAATCAATTGTAATCTCTTTCTCTTTCGGTAAAGACTCCGCATTACAATAGTTTAAAGGTTCCCACTTTAACTGGCATGCACGAGTAACTTTATTGACGATAAGCTTAGTCAATCGCTTAGATCGTATTTTAGCGGTTTCTGCCATTAACACTTCATATACAACTTCATGATAGCCGAGCAAATGTTTAAAGTGATCAGGATTTAATAAATGGGAGCTAAAATATAATGCACTTTCTTGCCAGTTCCGGTTTTTAATATGGCAAAATAAATCAAATATATCTTGTTGAGTGCCTTTAAGTATTTCGAGCTGGGTTGCCATTGCATTTACTAACAGCATTTCTTTTTCGTGTACCTGATTATCACGTCGGGTCATCATGAGCGCATCAAATAAAAATAATTGTGCTAATGGTTTACGCCGATAGTATTCAACAAAAGCTTGAATTGTTGCTTTATCCGGCGCTTTAGCAAAATCAACCACGTCATCTAAAACAGAGCTATCGAGTGAAAATGAGTTTATTAAAATTTGTAAATACTCAACCTCTGTTTCATGAATGTCATTATCTGCATTCATTACTAATGCTAAACCTTGCAAATACAATAACTGCCCTTCAATCCCTTGTTGCGCTATTGGGTGGTTTTCAAAAGCACTCGGCTCTTTTGTCGCTTCCATAAAAGTTGCAAGCATATCTAAATCATTCATCAACTCGCTCCTTTATCTCATTAACCTGAATTGACCAGATGCTAGTACTTCCCATACGGATAAATTAGAAACATAATTTCTTTGACCTTTTTTAACTTCACTGATTGATTCAATATTAGTGTAAAATTTGTTGTCATAGCCTAATACAACTTCATTTTTTACAGGATAACTATTCAGTATCGGGAAGCAGATTGACTCATGGTAAATATTAGTGTTTTTCCCTTCGACTATTTTAGCTGAGTACAAAATGTCTAAAATAATATTAATAACCTGTGGGCTATCACGCTCAATATCTTTTTCTTGAATTATATGTTCAGATATCATAAAACCAAAATCGCTCAACAGCTCAGCGCTTACTTTGAAGGCAGAGTCTTCTGGCAAATTTGGAGTGATAAACAAAGCGTCTATTTCTTTATCATAAGTAAGTGTTAAATCAGTTAGTGATCCATATATTTTCTCAATGCCATCTTTAATTAATAAAACCTCATCGGCATTTATACGTAGCTCTTTTCTATCAAGCTTTGATTGCAAAAATGGCAAAATCAGGTCAAGGGTAACGATGTTTGTAATAAATGTCGTTGTCATATCTGTTGCATCTGGCATACAGTTTGTATTGGTATAAGTGAGTGGTACCCATTCAAGTGCATCGACATCTACTTTTTGTTTGAGCACCTCAATTAACCTATTACTCCTGATCTCAGCGGTTTCTGCCATTAACGCATCGAACTCTATTTCATGATAGGCAAGTAGGTGTTTAAAATGATCTGGGTTTAATAAATGGGAGCTGAAATATAACGAGCTTTCTTGCCAGTTGCGGTTTTTAATATGGCAAAATAAATCGAATATATCTTGTTGCGTGCCTTTTAGTATTTCTAGCTGGTCGGCTATTTTATCTACAACGGCCTTTTCTTTGTCTTCTACTTTGCCATCGCGGCGGGTCATCATTAGGGCGTCAAACAAAAACAATTGCGCAACAGGGCGACGGCGAAAAGTGCGGAAAAACGCTTGAACTGTGTCTTTGTCTGGGGCCTTTGCAAACGTTACCATGTCGTCAAGTATTGACTCATCAAGGCTCATTGATTTTATAAGTATGCGAATATATTCTTTTTCGGTGTCATCAATATGGCCGTCTGCATTCATAACCAGTGCTAAGCCATTTAAATATAATAGCTGTTCTTCCATGGTAAAGTCGGCAGCCGGGTGGCCTTCAAATGCATCAGCTTCTTTTGTTGCATCGTTTATAACGTCTAAAATATCAAAATCCATCTTACTTCCTTTTTTATTAAGTAATTGTGTGTTGCTAATTTAGTTTGATTAACACGCTTTTGCTGTTAACTATTTATTACGCTTAAATATGAGTTCTTATATATTCTAATTATTCAAAACTATGGCGAAGTTATATCGACTGTAATGCTCGCTTTTTTATCGTTTACTAAGTGAACTTTCACATGTTGGCCTTCGCTAAAATAATCACTAATTAAGGCATCACCCAATTGGGCTTTTATTTTTTGTTTAGTAATAATGATGTCGAAATCGGTTGGTACTTTCTCGTCTATTTTAATGTGCGCGCCTACTGCACTTAACTTAATTACTCGCCCTTGCAAAGCGGTTATGTCAGCAATAGCCGATAACTGTTTGATACAGCCTTGCACGAGCGCTTCAAATACTAATGACTGTTGAGGTGTATAATCGCCACCAATCGAGCAAGCGGTGTTAGTTGAACTTAATGCTACAGAGCTTGGCTGCATGGTTGTTTTTACATTGAGCAACTCACATAACTGCGTTATTTGCTGTTGTAATTGTTGCTGTATTTTAAGTGCAACTTGCTTTTGTGTTGCTAATGCATTCAACTGCGCTTTTGTTTTATTGCTTATATCGTTTAAATGTTGTTTGTTTTTGTCGGATATAGTTTCAGCAAAAATCAGTTCTTTAATCGTGCCACTTGTTAAGCTATGAATTTGACGAGTAGACTCATAAAAATTTATATAGCTCTTAAATATTTGCTCTGCTTGCCATAAAACGATCGACCCATTTTTACCTTTACTCACTGTTTGTAATAAATCAGTTAATACGGTTTGCGAACTGGAGAACTCTTTATTTAACTGCGCTGAGTACCCAACTACCTCTAAAAAATTAATTTCGGCTCGTTGTAAGTCCTGTTTTGCTGTATTAATGATTTGTTGTATTTGCGATTCTGGCTTTTTATCCGCTTTACTAATCACCACTAATACAGGCTGAGTTAGCTCTAAGCTTTTTAAAAATTCAATATCTTGCTGTGGTACAGTGCCATTTTGCTGATCGACCAACCAAATTAAATAGTCTGCACTGCGTAAATGCTCACGAGCAATGTTTTCGTCGGTATTGTTCTGTGTGTTAATTATATCGTCGGCTTTGCTGTAACCTGGGGTATCTAAAAACACGAGGTTAGGGTATTTAAAGTCTTCTCGCTCAACAGATATTAGCTGTAGTAAATGGCTAAAGGTTACGCCAAAACGCTCATTAAATGCATGGCATATAGCTTTTAATGCTTCTTCATCTATTGCTGTTTTTTTACGATAAAAATTAAGTGCACTTATTGCATTTTGCTCACCTAACGACAAATAAGTAGGTATAGATGTAGTGGGTGTTGTGTCTGTTGGCAGCAACGAGGGGCACCCTAATACAGAGTTTAAAAAGCGAGACTTACCTGCGCTAAATGAGCCACCAACTGCAACTGTATAGTATTTTTCAAGATGCGGAAAAGCAGCAATTTCATTTAGCTGCTTTTCGAGCAATAACAATTGAGCATAAGTATGAGCCCCTGTGGTGTTATCGTCTTGTTTAGCAAGCTGTAAAAAGTCATGTTCAATAGTGTGTTTGATCTCGGCTAATAAACGCGCAACGGATGTATTGCTATTACCATTAGCAATTAATTGAGCGCATAAACTTAACCCCTTTTCGCTTTCGTATAAATATTGATTAACCCCCTCTGGTTTTATATTTTTAGATGAGATTTGTGTTTGAGCTGATTGCTCATTTGTATTGCAACTTACACTATTACTTACACTACTATTTTCATCATTACTTTTGTCAATGTGGCCGTTCATTAAACTGTCAAAATCAAAATCATTACTCACTAGCTAGCTTCCTTTATAGCGTCGTTTATTACTTGCGCGGGTTGTTTTGTTTGTTGAATTTGAATTTGAACTAAAGCGTTATCGTACTTTAACTGCAGCTCGTTAAACGCGTCTTCGCTTTGTTGCAATTGTTGTTTAAGGTGCTCAATACTCTGGTTGAAGTCATTTTGCTCTTGCTCATACGAGCCTAAAATGGCTTGTTTAATTTTCATTACCGCTGTATTTAGCTGTTGTGTGCAATACTCTACTGCCATATTAACGGCTTGAGGAATAACTTGCTCACGCACTTGTGATTCTATTAGTTGCTCGCGCTCTTCTGCGTTATCTTTTCGACCCAATAAGCCCCCAATAATACCAGAGACAATACCACCCAATGGGCCTAAAATTACGGTAGCTACTCCGGCCGCTACCGCTGCATACGTTGCTGAAAAGGTTTCTTTTTGCTCTGCTGGTATATTAAGTGTAATTTGTACATCGCTATGTTGTTGCTCGCTAATAATATCGAGTTTTTTATCTAGCTTTTGCAACTCTTGCTGTACCAGGCTATCAACACCTTGCTGTAAAATGGGCCTTAGTAAGTCATTTATTTTTTGTGATACTTGATTAGATTTTGCCGAACTGACTAAAACCGATACCGATGAGCTTAAAACATGTTGAGAGCGCTGAATTAACTGCTCTTTTCCTACGCTGCATAGGTTATATTCAAGATCTTCAAGTGACGCATGAAGTTTTTTTTCTACAGAGCTAAATACATTTTGGGATTTATTTATTTGTTCTTGTAATTGGGCTTCACTTGACTGACTAGACTTTTTTAGGCCATTTATAGAGCTAGTTATATGCTCTGCTAACTTAGCTAATTGCTGTGAATAACGCTTACAAAGTAATGAATCAAACTGATTTAATGCGTTGTCGACTACATTCTCAAAATCAATTATATTTTTGTTATTCCCTATATTTTCGATATTACCAATCGTTATATCACTCTCTAAAGCTTCGGCCAAATAGGCTTGCAACTGACTCTTAACCGCTAACAATTTACTACTTGGTAGTCGCTCTGATTTAGACACAATATGGGCAATGTCTTTTTCATAATTAAAATTGATTTCTTGTAGCTGATTAATAGCCGTTGCATCAAAGGCTTTTTCTGAGGGTATTAAATTTATAAAGTAATCACCTCGCTCTAAATAGCAAGCGATTGCCTTTGAATGACCGGCATTACTTGATGCAAAACCGGGCATGTCCACCAGCACTAAGTTAGGGCGATTTTTAAGTTTTTGGATATTAATAAAAACCTGAATGTAGTATATATTCGCGTCAACTTTTAAGTTGTGTAACTCGCTTAATGCTTTACGCTCACTTTGCTTACTATCAATATAATTAATTATTATATGTTCGTCTTCGCTATAACTTAGCTCTGTAGCAACCGCTGTTTCAGGGTTAATGTCACATTTAAGATAGTCTTGCCCTAAGTAATTATTAAGTAGTGAACTTTTACCTGCCGAAAATTGGCCAATCACAGGGACGATAACTTTAAATTGTTCAATTTGCTTTTGTAAAAAAGCTAAATCATCTCTGATATTTTTATTGTTTAAAATATCATTATTAACAGCGTTGTAAGTCGTAATTTGACCCAACAATTGAGTTTGCATAGTAGTATGCTCATTCGCTGTCAGTAAGCTTACATTTCCCGTATTTGAGTAAGCTGGCAATCTTTTATCGTTACATTTTAGGCTATGTAATAACTCCAACCCTAGCTCATAGCCACTTAATTCATTATTGAGTGATAAACCGAGTTGTTGCTCAATAGTTTGATTTATTTCTTTAGCGGTTGCATCGTTTTGTGCATCACTTGCTATTTGCAGTCCTTTTAATAATGGGTGAAACTGCTGGTGTTTAGGGGCCACAGGTAAAATAGCACTTGCTTGTATATTATTTGAAAATAGCTCAGCTGAGCTTGGGCTAAATAAACTACACGGCGTTAATAATGTTTGATGCAAGCCTATATCATGCAATAAATTTGTGTAACAACTAAGTTCACTATTAGACCATTCACGCCCTAAATCATTATAAAAGCCCAAAGTTACACTAATTAATAACTCACTTGGCTGCAGTGTATTTAAACTTATGCATTTTGATTTTGTACTGTTGTACCAATTGTTTACTAATTGACTACGTTCTAGGTTCTCAATTCTATTTTCAAGTTGGTTGCATCTAACGTTGCATTGATGTGCTAATGCTTCTATTCCTTGCTTCATTAAGGCAACCGCTTGAAAAACATTTTGTTCAAGTTTTTTAACGCTACCATATAACACATTAACATGGGTCATCAGGTAGTTTGTTTTATTAGCAAGCGACACCATAGCTTCCATTGTTAGCGCTTGTTTATGGTTGAGCTTTTGAATTAGTAACTGGCTTGAATAAATAGCACGATTAAAATCATAATTAATACCCGCTTGTAACTTAGCATTGCTCCCTGTTACCGAGCCAAGCAATCTACCTACATGGCCTTGCTCTAACTGAGTGTTTATACGCCCTTCGGTAGAGGCTAGTGTTGTAATTGTATTAAAGGCTTGCTCAAGTAATTCATTTGAGTTATCAGCAAATTTATCTATCAAGCTATCTACATTTTGACTAGCTATCTCTAGCTCTTGCTCATTTAACGTGTGGGCAAGTTCGCTTAATACATCATCTAATGAATGAGGAGATATAAGCTGCTTAGAATCTAAGGCTCCATCGTCACGCAACTGTTGGTTTACCGATATCTGATCGTTGAATTGTGTGTTTGAGGCTGCAAACTCAAAAGCGGCCTGCATAAAGCGGGCTTCATCATCCATAAAAGGCTTAAATTGCTTAAGAATTTTAGCCGTGTCGCTATAGCCTAATTCAATAAGGTTAGCCGCATTTTCTTTTGTAAAATTAAGTGGTTCTATTAAGCCTGCGAAAGCTTGTGACGGAACTATGTTCCAAAAATTAACCCGAGGGTATTGTTTAATTGCAGTAACAGTATCAGCTTGGCGATCTAAATAAATATTAATAATATGAGTGCAATTATGCTGCTCTATCAGTGGCTTGTAGGGTGTATTGTCGCTATATGAAGGAAGTACGCCGCCATCAACATAGTTTGTGCCATCTATTTCAACGGCTTTAAAAACAGCGGGTATCGCAGAGGTTGCCAGTAGCCACTTTTGTTTTTCTTCAGCGCTTAATGCATTCAATTGGGGATAAACTAGTTCGCCATTTTTAGCCGTTAATGCACATAAATGCAGTGGTAAATTATTATTGTCAATAGAATTGCAAACATTGCTTTGGTAAATAAGTTCAGCAAGTCCATCTTGTGAAAACGCCCCTGTACCACCTAGTAAAAAGCTAAGCGTCATCAATGCTTTTGGTGCAACACCCGGTAAATAAGCCCCGACGGCAAACTTAGAAACAGCAATAGCAATATCTTCTGCTTTAAGTGTTAATACCTTGCTAGGTGCAATATCAAGCCATAACTGCTCAGCAGAGCTGTAATCACCGGCTGTAAATAAAGCTGCATTTAAACCACCAACAGAAGTACCCGCAACTGCTTCAACGTTTTTAGCTATACCAAACTCATTTAGTGCCTTCCAAACGCCTATTTCGTATGCGCCTTTACCACCACCGCCAGAAAAAACCAAACCTAATTTAGTCATAAATATCCTTTTCATTAATGATTAACCTTTAAAAGTTAGTCACTTAAGTTCCTTTACCTAAACTAATAGACCACTTAAAGCATTTCATTTCAAGGTGTTTTAGCTACGCCTTGTTAATAACTGAGCGCTGATGGTACGACCATGAGCACTCAAATTAGATTCGAGTAATATAACAATCCTTGTGAGAAATAAGTTTTTACAAGCTTGTGATTTCTGCTGTTACACTTTTTAGTTTGATCTATGAATAGAGATTACCCTTGAGCGCTCTAATTAATCGTTTTGCCTTACCGCTCTCAATTGAACAACTAGTTGTATACGGATGGTGAATATTAAATTGGTTTCTTGCATCTGCGGGAGTAATTGAGCCACTAAAATTGTCGTCAGTTTTGTACTTCCATTCAACATTTAACCTGTGAAGGTGATACTCAGATACAGGATCATTCGCAATTGGCTTCTTTAACAACTTATAAGTTGATGAGGAGGTTTTTGGAATTTCTGCAACGCCAATAGCACCATAACCATTAGCATAAGCTATTAATACATCCCCAGGTATAAAGCTATTAAGCAACCTATCTCCCTTGTCGTCCTTATCGCCATCAAACCCAGCCGAAACGATGGAATTTTCTTTCAAGCAAGCCCAGTTTTTGGGTTCTGTAGTGCCAATATTATACCAAAAATACTTAGGCTCACGTTGCATAGCGCTAAAGCTTAAAGGGAATGTTGATTCTGGGCTTCTATCAAATACAACCGAAAAATCTATATACTGCGTACCGTCTTCAAGATTAGATAGACTATACTGTATGCATTTAAACCCTACACCTTTATCTGATAGCCACTCCCCCATAAAAAAATGTTCGGTCAAATTTATTGGCTATTAAAATGATACGATTTTTACTGTTTATTTTGGCTCTATCAATTTCTACTGAATCTATAAACGACTCTACGGCCTCTATATATGAATCATTTATTAACTTTTTATTTTTTATAAAGTTATCGCCATTAAACCTAGAAATATCAGCTAAATATTGCAAGGCTTGCGTATCCACCCCCTAACAACCAAGGTCTTTTTTCAATTCAATAACTACGCCATTCCCATTTTTATCAAGTGCTAAAACATCAAGCCTTTTACCATTAGCAATCTTAACTTGGTTTTTTAATAAAATAAGTTCTTCCTCAAAAATACCTTCATTCAGTAATTGAGTTGTGACGTTATTATTTTCACCTTTTTGATTTTCCATTATAAGTTGCTCAAGTTGAAGCTCCCCCATACTTTGCGAGTTCACAGCTTCTAACACTTGCTTATTATCTTTTGAAATTATTTTGAATAACATCTTTCGCCCTAATTCTATTCATAAAACTTTAGATATATAGACTATTTTTTGATGACAATTTGACTTAGCTTTTACAATTAACCATATAAAATTCATAGTTTTGTTGCTGCTCGCTTAAATCGGCGCAAACACCCGATGAAACGTATAAGCACCTGTTACCTACAACAAGTTTATCGAGCTCTGATATGTATTGAGAGTAGCTATCGAAAACATTTACTTCAGTAGCTAGCTTTTTATGTCCAAATAATGATGTTGGTTTTCGTTCACTCGATTTCACAAATTCAGTTAATGCTTGTTGAGTTGTAAAAACTTTAAAGCCATTTCTACACTCATTCAAAAAAGCTAATAAGTCAGCAAAATCGAGCTCAACAAATGTAGACTCTTCCATTATTTTTATAAAAGTAGAGATCAACTCATCGGAGTAAATATGACCAAAATTATTTTTGATTTCGTCTATGATTTCACTCTTTATCTTAGCTGAAAATGGTTGGTAATCTTTCAAAATAAAACCTCTTTTATTGATGAGTTTAAAGTATTAACCAGCTCTTATTTTTTATGGTAATCACCAAAATTAATGATATTACTGGTATCAATTATTTCCTTTTATTGCCCATGATCACTTTGTCGATCAGTGATAAGTGATTGGCAATAAGTTAATAAACGCTCTATAGGTAAAAACTTCTCTTTGCGGCCAGTTGCTTTATTAGTAATACGTTTAGGTTGGGTGTTTAAGTAAATAGCTAACTCAATGGCAAGAGCTTTTGGTAAATCATAGATCCCTTCTTCTTTAAGTGTTTGGGTAACCCAAATCACAGCGTCGCTAATATGCCCGCATATACTTAAATCGGTATTTTTAACCCAGTGCGGAGTAAACTCTATTTTAGATAGCTCACTTAAAAGCACCGCAATATCGCTGCATGTTATTAGCTGATACACTTCACGCGTTTCAGCCAATATAAATTGCCATTCGTACTGCACACGCTGAGTTAACTCCTGTTGCGATAGTTTTAAATTAACGGGTATAAAAAACGTAAAACGGCTATTCGCTTCACAAACAATGATTGTTTTTTTACGAGATTTATAGCTGTTATCAACTATCTGCAATTGCCAGTTAAAACAATTATTATCGCTTATAAGGGTATTTACCCCTGCTTGTTTTCCTGGCTCATAAGGTAAGCGAGGTAAATCAGCTTTTAGGTATTTATTGAGAGCATTTGAGGCACAAAGTTGAAATTTCATAAACTAAACTTATTCTGCTAAAACACATTAAATAACAGCTTTTATGAGCATATAATTTGGCAGCTAAAGTACTAATATAGATTGCTTAACTATTTTTCCAGCTTGGTTATTTACACAACCTCTGAATAATAATGCTTGTATCGGCCCACTCATATTTTGGCTACTGTGATGTTTTATAAATAGTAAAGGAGCTGCCATGTAAATTATTTACAGTAGTTGCAGATACTACATGGCTATTTGATAAGAGTTTAAAAGTAGCATCAAATCTATTAGCTTCCCCCTAAGTAATTACAGGCAATAGCAGTAATTCTAACATTGCATCGCCATGCGGCTTAATACCGCTTGCTTGTTCAGTTAAATCTGTTTCATTTGATAAATACCAGTCTTTGTAACTAAACATCAGTCGCTGCTTTAAACTTTCAGCTTTATCGCCTTGTTTAGCTAGCACAGTTTTCTTTTTACCTTCAGGGTAATCGTTGCCTAGGCTTGAATTAGTAGAGCTACTTACTAAACATAAATTTGCAAACGTATCAATGAGCTTGTTATCCATAGCCTCTGTTTTAGAGGTTTGTGGATAGTGATGTTCAACCGAGCTACGGTTGGTAAATTTAAACTCGGTGGCTACTTTTTTAATAGAATTAACAACGGGCGTATCTAAAAGAATCTCATCATCCGTACCTAATAAACTAAATTTAACCTTATCAAAGTCTCCCCTGTTAAGTTCAAGCCATATTTTGTAGTCGAGGTAATTAAAAATATAATTTTGTACCGAAGTGCCACAATTAATAGTTTGTTTTAGAAGCTCTTTTTGAGATTGGATGCTACTTTTAGTATCTATATTTGCAATAGAACATAATTGATTAAAAGCACTTGTTTCTAATTGAACAATAAAATTCTTAACGTCAATTGTTTGTTCTTGATTAAATAAATACCTTAGCGTATTTGCAAGCCAATGCTTATAACTGTTACCCGGGTAAGACACATTAAACATACTTTGTAGCATAACCAGCTTTTCGCTATTCTCTAAAAAAGTATTAACAGTTGAAACATTATGCTTGGCTTTTTCTGAGGTTTTTCTTACTAAAGTACGCACTCCCCAGTTTTTTTCTGGGCTACTTAAATCACGCTTGATAATGTAACAATCAAACAAATACCGTGTTTTTAATAATACACCGGCAAACCGCCTGACCTTTTGAGCACATTTATCTTCGGCTAGGCCCTCTAGAATGTATGTATCGAACTCTTTAATAAGCTTTTTATCATCAAGCGACACCTTTTGTTCAATCAACTCATCAGCATCCACAAAAAGTGTAAGAGCATGGAGCAAAAAGTTAGGAAAGTTTATTATCGATCGAAAGCGATCATCCAATTGCGTTTGCTCATCATCTTTTTTTCTCTCATAAAACTTAGCTTCTGAATATAAGTTAAATAAATTTCCCTTACTCTGAGACTTCTGATAAATCGAAGCTTGCAAAGTATCTGAATTCTTTGATAAGGCCTGCTCACTGTTAACTTTATCAAGCACAGCATTAAATAAGCCACTCTCCCCATAACTCAAAGTTAATAACTGCTTTAAATCATCACCAAATATTTTTGTTCTTACCTTGCTATCAAACCTAAACGGAATATAGTGCCCCATATCTGAGCACGCATCCCAAATTTGAGCAAACACGGGTTGCTCATTTTCAGGTAAATGATTCATTAAGCGGGCTTTAACAACTTCGTGCTTTTCGAGCTGTTCACCGCGATTATTCATTATTTCAAAGTAATGATTAAGATCGGTATCTTTAGGCACACATGTTCGGACAATAATTACTTTTTCAAATAAAAACTTTTTAAATTCAATTAACTCATTTGCATTGAATTTTGATTTAAAAGTTTTTAAAGCCACATTAAATGCATTCACCATACTTGGTTCAAGGTTTTGTAACGCTTTACCTTTCGGTTCACCATGAACAAATAAAGAGAGGAGAGTACGTTTTGAACTTTCTCGGCATTCAAAGCTTAAATTAAGCGTTTTAATAGTTACTTCAACATTTAAATGTTTCAGCGCAGCCAAAATAATACACAAAGTAGTATGTCGTTGTTGACCATCAATGGTTTCATATTCAGTTATTTCTGTATTCGTTTGTCGTCTATCTACCACTAATGAGCCAACATAATAATTTTTGTTTTCGTCTTCTTTTCGTTGATCATCAATGTCATTAATAAGTTGTTCAACTTGTGCTTGCCCCCAAGCATAATTTCGTTGATAGCTAGGAATGGTATAAATAGCATTACCAAAAAATAACTCTTCGATAGTCAGCGCTTGGACGTCATTATTGCTCATTATTTGTATCCTTACCTAAATATAGTCCGTGTAATGCTTCTAACCCTTTGGTTTTATTACTGCTAACAGCCTCTTCATTTTTAATTATCACATAGCGCAATACTTCATTGGCATCTAACGCATGCGCAATGACATTTAATAAACTACTGCTATTTTTTGCATAATTATCAATACTAGCCATTAATACCCGCGAGTTTTCCACTCTTAGCTTATAAGCCCAACAAAAGCATAAACGGATAGCTTGCTTAAAATGGTGCTCTTTAAATTTATCATGGTAAAGCATTACAACAGCTAAAAATAAATTACGCGCATAATTATCACCAGCCCTATGCGAGCCATTGTAACTTTTTAAATAAGGTGCTAACTCAGTATGCTTTTCTAAGTATTTTTGCTGTTCAATATAATGAGCTACAAATTCAAAAAAACGTGAGCCGTTAAGTATAATTTGACCTATCTGATGTGGGTACTTTAATTCGTTTTTATCAACTATTCGATCCACTGAGTGATTGTATTGAGTGGTGTAAATATGGGCTCTTAAAGCAGTCTCAATGTAATGCGGTACCTCTTTATTACTCAGGTTTACTCCTTTAAAAACATCAATATGTTTATTGGTAAAATATCTCCCATGTTCACCTTTAAGCCATCGTCTAATTCTGTATAAGTAATTAGCAAATATTGGTTTTAAATTACCCGAGCTTGTGGCTTCTTGTTCCCAATGCTTAATAGTGTTTAATTTTGTTTGCTGAGTTTCGTGACCCATTTCACGTAAGTGATATGCTTTTAAAAGATCATGAGGTTCAAGGGCTTTACCTCGTGCATTCTGGCTATCAAAAAATTGAAACGCCTCACTTATATCGCTCAGTTTAATAACAACAAGCGAGCAGTTCGATAAAATAAAGGTATATAAATTAATTAACTCTTGCTCATCCATTTGCTCAAGCTGCATGTTAATAAATGCACTGTTGTGCCGAACTTGTTGTTGCGACTCGGGATGAGTAATGACAATAGTGGTTAAAAGTGCAGGTTTATCCGTTATATTTAATTTAGTAGCTATAGCTGTAAGCAGAATACACAAAGTAATTGTGCGTTGCTGACCATCAACTATTTCAAGTTTATTGTCACTAGTTGCAGTATGTAGAACAACTGTACCCAATCGATACTCTGCACCGCTAATTAAATAATTACTTTTTATATCTACTATTAATTGAGCCACATTATGTTCATTCCAACGGTATGGCCGCTGATAATCTGGAATAACTAAATCACTCGCAAATAATGTTGCAATAGATTGAATTTCAGGAGAGATAGTACTACTCATTTAACCTTCCTTGTCATTAATATTTACCTGTGCAGGTAATCTCTAAAATTAATTATATTGTTATTACCAGCTATGTCCGTTGATGCTTTATTACCTCGCTGCTCTGAGGTGATCAACGTTTGGCAATAATGTAATAAACGCTCTATGGGTATAAATTTCTCTTTTCGGCCAGTTGTTTTATTAGTAATACGTTTAGGTTGGGTGTTTAAATAAATAGCTAACTCAATGGCAAGGTCTTTAGGTAAATCATACAACTCTACTTCTTTTAGCGCTTGGGTAACCCAAAGTGCGGCATCGCCAATATGCCCGCTTATGCTCAAATCGGTGTTTTTGACCCAGTGCGGTGTAAATTCTATTTTAGATAGCTCACTTAACAGCACCGCAATGTCGCTGCGTGGTATTAGCTGATACACCTCAAGCGTTTGAGCTAATATAAATTGCCATTCATATGCTAAGCGCTGAGTTAACTCCGCTTGCGATAGCTTTAAACTAACCGGTATAAAAAACGTAAAGCGGCTATTAGCCTCACAAACTATGATTGTTTTTTCACGAGATTTATAGCTGTTATCAATTATCTGCAATTGCCAGTTAAAGCTATTATTATCGCTTATGAGTGTATTAACCCCCGCTTGTTTACCAGGCTCATGAGACAAACGAGGTAAATCGGCTTTTAGGTATTTATTGAGTGCGTTTGAAGCACTAAGTTGAAGTTTCATGGATTTAACCTCACAGCCCCATTGACGACATTAGCTCATGCTCACTCACAACTTCAGGCGTTACGACCGCATCCCTTAGCATGGTCTTCTTTGCGAGTAGTTTGTCTAGGTTCACATCAAAAGAATCATATTCTGGGTGTAAAAGGCAAGGTAAGTGAATAAACACAGGCTTTTTTTGACCAATACGATAAACACGGTCTGTAGCTTGCGCTTCTTTTGCAGGGTTCCAGTGGCGTTCTAAATGAACTACATGGTTTGCACCAACAACAGTTAAGCCAACGCCTGCCGCTACAGGCGACATAATTATAACGTTAAAGCCTTCTTCTGCTTCAAAGTCAGTGATCATCCCTTTACGAGACAGCTGATCTTTTTTTGTAGCAATCGCTTTACTATCACCGTTAATAACATGAATGTTTAGCTCATAAATTTTATCTAAGCATATTTTAAGAACAGCCTGGAGCTTTTTAGTCGTCGCAAAAATAATTACCTTATCTTGTTTGTTTTTTATATCTGACAATATATCTAACAACATGCGTAACTTTTCAGACTCTTGTAAATTACGCTGTGCCTCTTTGGCATTATTAGGTGGCTGTTTAAAAACCTCATCAAGCCTTGGATGCAAACTAACAGCCCTTAATTGCTGTAAAACTGTTAAAGCATGGCCGCCGCCCTGCTCTTTTGCTTTCTCCTTTCTATAATCTTCAACAATTTGGTTGTAGCCAAGCAACTGACCTCCGGTCATATTACGAGCTAACTCTGGAGCAAATGCCATATTGTCAGCCAAGTCTTTATGAATACCTGTTTTTATTGTTTTAGTAGGCATTCCGGTTAGCTCGTCTTCCTTAGTTCGGCGTAACATAAACTGCCCAGCAGCATTACGTAAATCGTTACCAACTTCTAAACGCACCTCTGCTTTTTCCTCCTCATTAGCACTACTTATTGGCTTAATCCAGCGCTCTCTAAAATAGCCCCAATCGCCTAATAGCCCTGGTTGCGCTGTATCCATTAAACACCAAAACTCGCTTAAACTATTTTCAACAGGAGTACCTGTAGCTAGTAATTTAAAATCAGCTTTTAGTGCTTTAGCTGCACGTGTTGCTTGAGTATTTGGGTTTTTAATATTTTGAGCTTCATCAAAGATTACAATTCCCCAGTCAATAACACATAAAGAAAATTGGTAATCCCGTAGCGTTTGATAAGTCGTAATAACAACCCGTCTATCCATATCTAAACGCTTTGTTGCTGCATCAGCCCCAACATGCAAAGCGTAACGAATAGATTTATGATCAGCATGCGAATCATTCATTACCGTCGCAAGCTGCATAGACTCTCGTTCAGCCCCTTGAACTTTAAACTCTTTCAAATCCCTTGATGACTGCAGGACTTTAATATCTCTAAATGGGGAATTTTTAAAAGTAGCTTCAACCTCTTGTTCCCAGTTTTCGAGTAAACTAAGTGGAGCGACTATTAATATAGGCTTTTCGGATTTATTGTTTTGCTTCTGCATTGACAAGTACTCAGCCAGCATAACTAACGTCATATAGGTTTTACCAAGCCCCATATCATCGGCTAGTAAAGCCCCCTGTACTCTATACATATCATCCTGGTTATCTAATTGCGCTGACTTAAGTAACGACATCATCCAGCTAATGCCAGACTCTTGATGAGGGAAAGGTGTTCGCGCTAAATTAGTTCTGTCAAAACTAATAGATCGGTCTAACTGCGCAACTTTATTTACAATGTCTTGATTATGTTCTTCCGCATCTTTTAGTAACAAGGAGACTTGCTCTTTACGAACCAGAGTATCTTCAACTTCAGGTGTATCTGAGTCATCAGAAGGATTTGCTAAATTTTCTCTTACCTCTGCGAGTGTTTCACTAACGCGCTGCTCATCGCGTATATCAATTGACTCATCATCAACAATGACACTATCAGCATTTTGCCCTTTAGCTTGCTGGTAGCTTTGCTCAAACGATACAACGTCTTCCTCGCATTCAAGCAACTTTACCAATCGCTCTGGTGGTTCACTGTCTGTGTTAGTCGAAAACCAGCCATTACTTCCGTCACTGTCTTGACCAAAAGGAATGTGTACCATTTTGCCAATACCAGCAACTCTGAGAGAAAATCCAAGATCGAGGTTTAAAATAGATGCATCTAAAAAAGCTGAAGGGGTTTTAATAAATTCTGCGACCTTGTGTGCAGGAATGGTTCTATTTTGCAGTACTTCTTTAACAGCTTGTTTTTTATCGTCAGTAAGTAAAACAATGCGGTCTTTTATTCGCATTACTTGCCCGTCGCCCTGTAACTGAGCTAAGCGATTTTGTAAGTCTTCAGATGATGATCCATCACCAAAGTTTGGGCTAAGCTCTAAGCTACCATCAGCCCTTTGGTTTGCAGTTACTGTGATGTGTTCTGGTTGGACTAAATCAAACTTATCAAAATGTTTTAAATCTAGCTTCAATCCATCTTTGACGGCTTGCTGTAACTTAGCGACAACCAACACATTATTTAGCCCAGTGCGGTCATCGGGCGTAAGCGACGAATGTTTTTCTACGGCTAAAACAGCATTAAGCTGCTCTGGCGTCATTAAATATTGTGTTTGCTCACTAAAAAAAAGTATCGGTCCTTTTCTTTTTACTGGATATTTTTGCTGCTCAAATTTTGCAAACAACTGCAGCGAAAAGCTACTTTTAGTTGTTCTACCTTGAATATCAACGTCAAAGTCGTTATTAAAAAAAGGCGGTAACCCTAAAACGTCTGCATCTTCGGGGTCTAATAAACATGCTTGCTCACTATCAAGCCTAAAGCCATTAGGCAGTGTTTCAGCAATATGTCTTTCTTCAAGCATTTTAAGTACTACATGCTGAATAAGCTGACTACTTCCACCCTCACCTTTGTTTAGGCAATGAAATGTAGCTTCATCAGTGGCAAAATTAACGCCATACGAGTCATATACTAAGGAGTATTTATCGTCCGCTAAATGACTATTTTTATTATTAGGCAAAAGCCCTTTTATCAAACTAACAAGTGACATGTATTTTTAAATCCCTTTTTAATATTCCTAAAGTTCATGCTTTTCTCTGAAGTGGGCTACAGCGAACGGCTCCATAACTCTTCAGAGTTTAAGGTGACCCTGCCTTTTGTACGTAAAGTATAAAGTGCAAAATTTACCTGGTGAACACTTTTGCGAAGCTCAAACTCCTGCGCTAAGATATTAGTAATTGAGTTACTATTTATAGGTTGATGTATATCTAGTACATGCAAAATTAAAGACTCCAGCGATTGAGTGGCTTCCGTTTTTGTATCTATTTCTATTTCTACTTTTTCTTTACTTCCTAAAACAGGTAATCCATACCGACTTATATATCTTCTGTATTCGTCTTTATAAAATAGTTTTTCTAAATCGAGTTCAATGCCATTTTGAGTTAAAAAATCAATAGCATTTTTTTGCCAAGAAGTCGGCGAGTGTTGAATAGGCATTAACTCGCCTTTTGGATAGTTCTTTTTAAATTCCTGTGGAAAGCTGTGTGTTAAAGAAGAATGATTTAACTCACTCAAAGAGTAATCGTTAAGCTTCTCACTTGGTAAGCCCATATAAATCCATAGCTTAAAGTTATGCGATCCTTCAATGATATGAAAATCACCGCAATCTAAATAAATAATGGAAGTTTGAGTCATTCCTCTAAGGTTTATGTAACTGGTTGTTAGACTCTTTCCTAGCACTCGCTTAACTGTATGCTCCGCTTGGTTTCCAAGCATTAGCCGTGCATTTCGCACAAACCCATGTTCATAAAGCCCTTCTAAAAAGCGCTTACGTGCGGGGAACATTCTATTTAACGCTTCATCGCCGGTGTAATTTGCGTACTCTTCAATAGCGCCTAAAAATAGCCGCAAGTCTTCTTTGGCAAGCCAGCTTGTTACTGCTTTTACTCTATTCTCACCAATGGGCTTCCACCACTGGCGGTAATTTGTAGCTGTATTAGCAATACGCGGATCGCCAGCTAAATTCAGTACAAAGTTTTGCCATATTTCACTTGGTGCACCAGCAGAGCGGTCAATAATAATTTCAAGCGCTATGTGCCCTATTCGTTTACCTTCTTCAAAAGGCATTGTGGCAACATCATGTTTTAGTAGCTCATGCAGAACATCATGTTGCTCACCAACGGGAATTTCTTTCAGTGTATCCAGGTAATATTGCGCGTGGCATATATCTAAGAAGCGCCCTTGTGGAAGCTCGTTTAGGCGTAGTTTTTTTAATTGTTCGGTTAAGTCTAAGTGGTTTTGTTTGGCAAGGTTAACTAACGCTTTAGGAGCGGTTAAATCAAGCAGCCATTTAGCCTGATCAAGCACCGATAAAATTGTATCACTTGAGCTTTTGCGATCTTTTAAACGCTGCTCTATTTGCTGGTTAAGCCACTGCGTTAATCGATTAAAAATATTGCCATCAACCAGTGCATCAAAATAACGATAAACTAACGAAATTAAATTCATTAACGACGACATACCAAGTTTGGGATGTTTAGCTTGAATATAATCTATTGTTTCTTCGTTTAATGAGTTTTTTCTTACGTCTTCTTTATCAATCCATAACTGAGTTAAAACACGCACGCCTTTTCGCTTAATTAAAATTTGTTTAAGCTTTTCTTTTTGATCGTACATAACGTAGCGATTAACCTGTTGCTCAAGGGCTTTAAACTCTTCGCCTTGCCCTGCACCGTCGGCAATTTTTTTTGTTTGTAAAGTCAGGCTATTCCACTGCTGAGAAAATCGCTCCCAGCTGAATTCTGAAAGCTGAGGAATAGGAGGTAGAAGCAACATAATTAAGGCATCTCCAAACGGCTTCTTACTGTTTCGTATTCAGCGCTGGTGGGTCTACGAATTGTAAAACTTATATCAATGCGTCTGTTTGATCTAAAATCACTCTCTGTTAGCTCTTCAACAACCATGCGCCTTGTTGCCGCATAGCCACTAACCGAAAAAAGCGGATTACTTTCTTTGTTAGTAATACCTGCTAAATCGTGTTGGCTTGGCAGTAATTTAACCCAAAGCTCCCATAACGAAATCGCCCTAAAGGTCGATAACCCCCAATTACCTTTACCCAGCATGCCGTTAAAGTTTTTACTGTCGGTGTGCCCTTCAATAAAAATAGTATCGAGGAATTGCTCACGGTTATCTTTATTTATAACCTCAGCTAGCACCTCACCAATTTCAAGTGCAGTGCCTTCAAACTGCGGACTTATATTAAATGCAGCGCTATCAAACCCTAAAATATCGTTAGGAATACTTAATACAGTTTCATTTTCGCTAACCGTAACTTGTATGCCTCGCTTACGCAGTAACTCAGCAGCCTCATGTAATATCGTTTTGCGAACACCCTCAGCCATGTGCAGCATTTCTAGCTCTTGGGTAAATGCTTGTTGTTTATTTTCAAGCTCTTCTTTGGCCTCCATAAGCTCAACCATTAACACAACAGATGCTAAAACAAATAAAATAAGTAAGCCCGACAAAATATCCGAAAACGACATCCAGTAAGGGTTTTCTTCATCAACACTTACTTGGTTGCTTTTAAATACTCGCATTAGCTACGCTCCAATTCATCCACTAAATCAGAAATAGAACTTACTGTACGGCGCATCTGGTCACCAAACTCAAGGGTTGTGGTGTTCCAGGTCTCCATACGCTCTTTAACTTGCGTATTTACTTCTGATGAATAGCTGCGTAGCCACTCATTCGTTTGCTTTTCAATATCAGATACTTGCTTAGCTAAGGTATTACTTAGCCCTTCAAAAGATGCCTCAACACCACTTATAAACTCAATTTGATGTGTTTTCATTTCGCTAAAGCCACTTTGAGCTAATTTAGCTGTATTACCAAATTGCTCTGTTGTAGCAACAAGTGAGGTTTCGAGCCCTCTTAGCACTTTAGCTTGTTCAATTACGTGATTCGCTAATCCATCATTTTGAGCTGAAATACCTTTAATAGTGTCGGTCATATCAGCTAAGCGCGTATCAAACAGCTCTGTTGCTTTTAATAAATTGCCCGATAACACCCCAATTTGGTTTGCGCTATTACTTAGGTTTTGGCTACTTGTAGCAGATGACTCCGCAACCGTTTTAAGCTCTCCAATAACGTCTCTATGCTGTGCAATAACCGAATCCATATGTTTTTGCGTACGTTTTACAGCATCAGTCATCGAGGTAAGCATTTGGTCTTGTTGTGCTAGCCACTGACCTAACTGCGATTGTAATTGCTCACGATATTCTGAGTCACGCTTAGCCGCTTCAAGCTGTTGGCTGTTAATTAATGAACCAAACGTTTCTTCAAGCGTCTTTTGGCGCTGCTCAGAGCTTTGCATAAAGCTTTGTAAACTTGTTTCAAGGCCACTGGTAAACGCCTGTTGCTGCGCCGTTGTTTTTTCGTTTTGGCTAGAAAGCTCATTAACAAATCCACGGTTCGATTCGCCCATAGCGCTTTGTACTTCGGCCATAGAGTCAGAAAGCTTATTAAGTGTTTGCGATTGCTCGGTTAACCAACCACCTAATACCGACTGTAAATTATCTACATGGTTTGCTTCACGTGTTGCTTGCGATTGCTGTTGCGATTCAATAGCCGTAAATAACTTTTGCTCCATAAGCTGTTGGCGTTCTTCGCTTTTGCTCAGCATTGCTTCGAGTTGCTGGTTAAATTGCGATGATGCCCCCGCTTGTTGCTGGGCCATTAACTCAGCTTGTTTACTGCTTTGCTCAAGCACTGCGCTCATTTGCCCGCTCAGACTACTTACGGCCTCGTGCATTTGCTCAGTCGACTTTTGTATAAGCTCACCTTGGCCTCTGCCTGCCGCTTGCATGCTCTCCGTAAAGTTACTAATTAAATGCTCCAGCACGCCGCTGGTTTGTTGGCTTGCATTACTCACTAACGACTGCATAGCAGGTGCCATTACATTGTTAAGTGCATTGGTAAAGGCCTCTTGCATGTCTTTGTTCATGCCTGAAATAGTTTCTTGTAGGCGGTCGCCAATACGCTCATGTAATTCTTGCAGCGCTTCACTACTTTCACTAGTGTTTTTAGAAATATCAACAAGTGACTTTTCAGCGGGTAAACGAGGGAATAAAAAGTCAATTTTTTGCTGAATTTTAACTACTTTTTTAACTATTCTTCGCTCTGTGTTTTTCTCAAACACATTAAGCAATAAGCTAAGCCCCACACCCCAAACAGAGGTAACAAATGCCATTGCGGCACCGTTAATCATGCTTGCAATACCACCCTTAAGCGCCTCTATTTCGTTGCTTTCCATGTGCAGCCCTTTTAAGCCCATAGTTAAGCCTAAAAAAGTACCGAGTACACCAATTGCAGTTAAAAATGAGGGAGCTGCTGCTAGTAATCTATTTGAGGTAATACCCGAGGCAAGTGTTCTTGGGTTAAAAAAGTGCTCTGCATCTAAGGTGTTATATACGCCTTTTTCACGGTGATCGAGTACTAAGCTTTCATCAAACTCACGCCAAAGGTTTTTAACTACATCATCGTTTGATGATTTAGCTTTATCTCTAATATCAGCAATATTATCGTAAAGAGACTCTGTAGTTTGTTTTGCTACAATTTCTTCAACCTTTTTAATTGTTTTTTTACTATTATGCTTTAAGTAAAAGTACCCAACCAACAGCAAATACAAAAAGTAGTACCATAATAATTATAAATGAACGCCCTAACCATGCATTTGGCCATAATAAATCAGCGTTTAATAACAATCCTTCAAACATGCCTTACTCCTAATCCCTTAGTTTACGGGTAGTAATTACTTAATAAGTGGTTAATAGTTTATTTTTTACTTAATAATTAAAGTCATTAATAAACAAATATCTATCAGCTGTTAGTTTTAATTTTAATATATGAACACTTAACTCTTTAGCGATTTCTGCTTGGGTTAGTTAAAAACAAGTTGGTGCCGTTGCTTTCAAAGCGGTTATTCCAAACCAAATCAAAATAAATACAGTGGTTTAAACCTATTTTTGCTATTTTCTCTTTTAAAAGGTTTTGTATATCTGCGTAGTGCTGGGCTGTCTCAATGTCTTTATATGTAAAACGGCGCTTGATACCTAAAGCCTTCGCTTCCTGGGCGGTGAATATAAATTCTGACTGAAATATTTGGCTATCAAGGGGTAAAAACAGCCATGGTGTGGCGGTTTTTCTTGCTTGGGTAAAATCCTCCCCCATAGCTACAAAGTGCTCAAATACAATATCAACGGGCTTTCGCACTTTATTAAACGACTGCAACTGCGAAGGTTTAATGTTTTTACTCAATTCAATTTTAAGCTCGCTACATAACTCGTTGGCAAGTTCGTTTAACTGTATTTCAGAGGTGAGGTTATTTAATGCGTGTATTAAATAATCCTTTTTTTTAGTTAACACATCTCTAAAGGTATGTGATGCGCCTAAGCAATTATTATTTTTACGATGAAAGCCGCGATAGGTATTTGAGCCTAAGCTTTTTAACACCAACTCCTCGTAGCTGAGTAATGGCGTAGGTGTTAAAAACACCGTATCGCCCACTTCGTTCATGCGTTTTACTTGTGCCTGCATTTTTTATTTATCCTTTCCATGCTAAATAAGCGGTTTGTTTTAAATGCTTGGTCTCATTTTTGTTTTTATTTAATTTACGTTCGGTCATTTAACATCCTTGTTCTTATTTTTATAAATAGCGTTATAGCTGGCCTGCAAAGGCTTTTTGGCTTAGTGAGTTAAATTCTTGCTCACTCAATCCATCACTTGCTTTGACCTTATTCAAAATAGCCCTTACAGAAATATATACTTCTTTGAACTTTTCTTGAGTATTTATATCAGGTAAAGGAACTTTTACATCTTTGATTTTCGCTAATGTGAGCCTTGTAATAGCTGCGCCTGCCATATTCGCAGTTAAAACTAATTTTGTTCTTGGATGATTCAAAAACATACATAAAAACTCTGAGTTAACTAATTCAAAATTTGGCTTTAAGAGAGCCAAACTGGAAAGCATACTGAACTCAAAGTCATATTCATTTATTGCTGCAAGGCCCGTCGTTGCACCATCTTTAATATAGAGAACATCATTTTTTTCAGGGTTGCACCTAGAGAATATTTTTTTATGTTCTTCTTCCGACACGTACCAAGGTTTAGCATGAAACTCTAACCCTGTTTTCTTCAAATGTTTTGCTGTTACGTAAGGGAAGCCTTTTTCAACTATAGGTGGTGAGTGATGAGTGCCATCTGTAATTTTTCGGCACAAAGAGGCGAGAGATCTCAATTCCCACCCCTTCGGATTTGTAACAGGATCGCCGAACATATCTAGGAATACGCTGCGGAGGAAGTCGTCGGCGAGTAGGATGGCTTGTTGGCGTTTGCGACGGATGGCGTCGGCTTTATCTAAAATCGCGGCTATGCGTTTTTACTCATCCAGCGGTGGCAGTGGGATTTTATGATTCCAAAAAATATTCATTGAAACACGAGGCATTTTTGCACCAGCCACTTGATCACTAATCCAATTTACAAAGTACTTTGATCGCAAGTAATAGGTTAAGTACCTCCTATCAAGCCTTTCCCCATCAGGACACAAAGGCACCAGTTCCGTAGTAGCTAACCCTTGTTCATCTGGTAAAACGACTTTATTTAGATAAGGACGTAATTTTGAATAAAGCACATGTCGTTCATCAAACCAATGTGTTGAAGAACCTGCAGATTTAACTAAGTCATAAACTTTTTCAGTCACAACCCCTGATTGCGACTCGACTTTATCTAAATTTAGTAGCCAAACAGGCTTTTCATCAATAATGTCTGGATTTTTAATCGGTTTAGAAGGCGCAACATCACCTATCTTAACTAGAGACCAACTCACAACATACCCTCCAACTCTTTTAAATCAGCCAGTATTTCGTTTTCTAAGCTCACTAATTTACCTAAAATTTCTTTTGGCGGATCGTATTTTTCTTCTTCGTAAACTACCTCTTTGTAGCGGTTGATTGAAAGGTCGTATTTATTGCTGGTTATGTCGTCTTTACTGACCCAAAACGCCTTTTGGGTTTTATCGTTAGCATCACTTGTCGCTTGTGATTTATCGCGAGCTTTAAATTGTTCGACTAATTCTGGTAAGTCGTTGGCTTTTATTGGGGTGCGCTTGTCATCCAAGCTAAAACCGTCGGCTTGTACGTCGTAAAACCAGACGTTGTCGGTGCTGCCGCCTTTGGTAAATATAAGTATTGCCGTTGATACACCGGCGTAGGGTTTAAACACGCCACTTGGCAGTGAAATTACGGCTTCTAGCTGGTTGTTATCCACCAGCATTTGGCGCAGTTGTACGTGCGCTTTTGATGAGCCAAATAATACGCCGTCGGGCACGATAGTCGCCGACTGCCCGCCCACTTTTAACATGCGCTCTATAAGGGCAACAAATAGCAGCTCAGTTTTTTTAGTTTTTACTTTGCGTAATAACTCAGGGCATACGTCTTCTTCGTCTAGGCTGCCTTTAAATGGCGGGTTGGCGAGAATTATGTCGTACCCTTCTTTGGCCTTTTGCGGGTAGTGCTCTTTAAAGTTTTGGCTTAGGGTATCTTGATAATGAATACCCGGCTGTTTAATACCGTGCATTACTAGGTTCATAGCGGCTACGCGTAGCATGGTGGCGTCAAAATCAAAGCCGTTGAACATGTTTGTATCTATATGGGTGCGCTGCTCTGGGGTGATCAAATCGCCAGAGTAAAGTAGGTTTTCAAGCGGTTTACCGCTGTCATCAAGCTGTATATTGCCATTTACGTCAAGCACGGGTTCGCGCTCGATGCCCTCGGCTGATGTGTATTTTTGTAATAGGTATTCGTAACTTACCGACAAAAAGCCACCGGTGCCGGTTGATGGGTCGCATATTTGGCTGGTGGTGCTTGGGTCCATCATTTCGACCATGGCGCGTATAATGTGGCGCGGCGTTCTAAACTGGCCGTTAATGCCTGCGGTGGTGAGTTTACTTAATAGATATTCGTACAAATCGCCTTTGGTGTCTGAGTTTTCAAGCGGTAGGTCGTTTACCATTTCAACCGCTTTTACCAATAAGCTTTGCTTTTGAATCATTAATTGCGCGTCTTTCATAAACTCATTAAATACCGCGCCTTCTGGCGATACGTCGTCTGAGGTTTTTGAAAAAAACGGGAATAGCTCATCTTTAACCAGTTTGTATAACTCTTCGGCCCCTAAATGGCGCAAGTTTTGCCAACGAATATGTTGCTCGGTGTCGGTAAAGCGGCGGTTAAATGACTGCTTAGTACGGGCACTTCGTTTTTCGTCGGCTTGCTCGTTCATGTCGAGCATACGGGCGTACATTAAAAAAGTAATTTGCTCTACTACGGTAAGCGGGTTAGTAATGCCGCCTGTCCAAAATTCTTCCCATAGTTTGTCAATTTTACTTTTTAAAGGTCCGGTTATCATTAATGTGTATCCTAGTTAGTGCTGTTTAAGCGCGGTGTAAATTATGCGCTTATAAAATTAAAGGTGTATTTGCTTTTCAACGCTTTGGGCTTTATCGCCTAGTTTTACATCAAACTGCTTAATAAATTGCTCTATTACGTCGGCTTGTTGCTGGCTAAATACGCCATCGAGCCCCATGTCGTGTATTTGTGTAAAAGGTGCATCGTAAAGCTGAGCTATTTCAATAGAACCGTGGCGAATTAGGTGGTTTTTTAACATACCAATAAAGCGCTGTTGTTTAGCATTTACATGGGTGTGTATTTGCTGCACAAAGTTAGTAAAGCTCTGTTCTATGGCGTTTTTGTTCATGCCGACTATGGTACGCAATATTTTGTCGAGCGTCGCGGTTGATTCGGGAAAAAACTCTTTTAATGTGTTTAAATCAACACTTGGGTTTTGCGTATGCACTAACGAGCTTAATTGCGCTAAGTCGGCCTCGGTTACTTGTTCGCCATTGCGAATTTTTTTAAGTACGCTGTCTGTTTCAAATAACGGGGTGAGTGTTTTTTCTACCTCTTGGCGGTATATTTGATAATCAATAGAGACTATTTTTGTAAGCCTGTCGGCTTCGTGTATTTGGTTTGCGTCTTCTTTTATATCGAGTATAAAGTCACTTTTTGGCGGTGTTATGTCTTTATTACGCAGGTGTATAATACTGCGTAAATTAATGCGGCTTTGCTCAAGCGCTGCATGGGTTAAATACTGCCAATATTGCTCGGTTTGTATTTCTGCTATTGCAGGTGCTTTGCTACGTACTTCGTTTAAGTGCATTTGTAGCGATTCAACTTTGTTCATTACATTTTGTTTAGCTAAATCAATTTGGCTTTCATCAGTAAGTAACAGCGTTTGAATGGTGGTTAGCTCAGAATCAAATTTATAGGCTTCACTTTGCCCCATAATGTTACGCCATTGCATAAGCGGCGCTACTTCTTCTAGCAACGTTTGTACATCATCAGGGATAAACTGATTAAGGCGTTTTAGGTCTTTAAAGGTTTCGACCACTAGCCAGTTGTCGCGCACCGATATTGATTCCATTGGCAGTAAGCAAATATCGTCGTGAATTAATTTTATTGTTTGGTCAAACACATCCATATTGGCTTTTTTGAGGGCGGTTTGTGCAAGGGTTACCCGCGCTTCAAATAGCTTTTGCAGTAACGATTTAGCTTGTTTTACGTCTTCTTCTTCTGGGTTTTCATCAAAGTATTCAAAATTTGCCCAGTGGTCGAATATTAAAAAGTGAGTTTTGTGCTTACCTGGGCCATATAGGTTTTCGCATAAGCGTGTGCCACGGCCAATCATTTGCCAAAATTTTACTTTTGATTTTATGGGTTTGGCAAATACAAGGTTTACACATTCTGGTACGTCTATGCCGGTGTCGAGCATATCGACCGATACGGCTATGCGTACGCTGTTTTCGTCGCTTGATTTAAAGTCGTCTATTAGCTCTTCAGCGCGTTCGTACTTTGAGTGAATAACGCGGCAAAAATTAGCACCATGCTGCGGGTAAAGCTCGCTAAACAGCTGCGCCATTAATTCGGCGTGGGCTATGTTACGGGCAAATACTATTGTTTTACCAGGTAGCTGGCCGTCTTTGTCCCGCAGGCCTTTTTCCATTAGGTTACGTAGTATTAGCCTGTTGGTGTCTTTATTTTTAATGGCTTCGTCTATTTGTTTTGCATCAAAGTCGAGCTCGTTCGGATCAATCCCTTGCTCTTCTAGTTGGGCTATTTGCTCATCAGTTAGGTTGTCTTTTTTAATGCCTTCGCGTAAAAACTGCGTGGTGTAACTTACAATTTTGTAAGGAACTAAGTTGCCTTGCTCTATGGCGTCTTCAAGTGGGTAATTGGCTGTTGGCATTTTGTAATCACAGCTAAACAAATCACAGGTTGAGCGCGATACCATTTCTACCGGCGTGGCGGTTAAGCCCACTTCTAATGCATCAAAGTATTTAAAAATATCACCATAAATATTATAAATTGAACGGTGCGATTCATCGGCTACTATTAAGTCAAAGTGACCTACGTCGTACTTATTCATTATACGCAGCATGCCTGGGTAGGTTGCTATAAATACACGCGCGCTGGCTGCGGTGTTTTTAGCGCTTTTGCCTACAATGTGTACAGGCTCTTTGGTATGCTCGGTAAAGGCATTACCCGCTTGTTTACGTAGCTCTTTTCGGTCACATAAAAACAGTACGCGCTTAGCCCAACCTGCATCGAGCAGCCGTTTTGCAAGGGCGATAGATACGCGTGTTTTACCTGTGCCGGTTGCTTGCACAATAAGCGCTTTGCGGTGTTTATCACTAAAACGCTCACACACACGAGTTATAGTTTCCATTTGATACAAACGCCCTGCTACTGCGGTGTCTATTGGCGTGGTGTTTAGCTCTTTTTTAAGCGTGCGTTGCTTTATTAAGTACTGCAGGGAATCTTTTGAGTAGTAACCGTATAAACCTCGGCTGTTATAACCTTGCGCGTCGTCTAGAATTTTTATATCCCAACCGTTCGAGTAAAAAATAACGGGCCGTTGCCCAAATTGCTTTTCGAGCGCGTTGGCATAAAGCGTTGCTTGCTGGCGGCCTTTTTCGATGTTTTCGCGGGTGCGTTTGGCTTCTATTACAGCAAGTGGCTTTCCGTCGTCATCCCATAATACGTAATCAACATAGCCTATACCTGTTGTTGTAGGTTGATCTGTTACTTTTACTTCTTTGCCAACGTCTTCTGTTGATTTGTCGTCAAGTGCTACATTCCAACCTGCATTACGCAGGTCTAAGTCGATAATGCGTTTACGGGTTTCATCTTCGTTAAAGTTAAAACTTGAGTTAACAATTTGCTCATTTCGGGTTTTAACCTGGTTAAGCTTTTCCGCATCAATAGTTTGTTTTAGTTTTGCTGCTTGCTGCTGGGCTAGTTTTTGTGCAAGCTCTGCGGCTTCTAATTCGTCAAGTGCGCGTTTTAAACGGGCTTGATTTTCGGCTAGCTGCTGAGTGAGTTGTTTGTTCTTTTTGGCAAACTGGGCATCACTTTGATTAGTTGGCTGTGTTTGCTCAGGCGCTTTAAACTCTGGGCATTCTTGTTGCGTGCCATTGGCATAAGCCATAAACAAATAAGAGGCTACAAAGTAGCTTTCTTTTAATATCCAAATAGCTTGTTGTTGATCTACTTTGCCTTCATGCGCGGCTTGGTTGCCGCTTTTACGTATGGCATGGAGCTTATCGGTAATTAAACGCGGGACTGCGCTGGTAAAGTCGTCGGCGGTAAGTTTGTCGAAAATGTTAGACGTTGGTAAAACAGGTAAGCGAAGTTCTTTATATAAGTAGCCTACTACTTTTTCGGCAAAGCAACGCAGCTTAACTAGTGAGCTTTGTGGATCGGTAATCGCATAGTCTTCTGCAAAAGCGGCTAACTGGTGTAGCTCTGGCCACTTAGATTGAATATGTTCAAAGTTCATTGATTGCTTCATTCCTGATTACTTCCTTATCAACTAATTTACCATGCGTTATTATTTTTATGCGTTTGCAAGCTTGCGAATATTAAGCCGTTATATTTATTTTTATATTATGTGTTACTGCACTTAACCAGTAGCTTGTTTCAAAGCTTTGGTTATTGGAGTCAATCGCTATTTTTTTAGCAAGCTCGTTGGGTAACGCCTTATTTATTTTACTCTTTATGCGGCTGCAAGTTTGCTGCACAAAGGTTTTTTCCATTACCTTTAAATTACTGTGAAAACCATCTCTAAAATCTTCGGGCTCTATGCCAAACGTATCGCGGAATATACGTAAATCACTACTATTTTGCTGTAAAAGCATGAGATATTCTTTGCTGTAACGCAAAGACTCTTCAAAATTACGACCCACAACTAGCTTTTTATGTTCACTTTGGCTGTATTGGTTTAACCATAAATAAAAGGCGGTTTCTTTTGCGGTAAGTTTAATTTCGATACCTGCAAAGGTGAGCGTTTTTGCTTTTGCGTTTACTTCAAGGGCTAAATCTTTTTTATGCGCTGAGTTTAAGCTCGCTACTGTTTGGCTAAACGATGCACTTTGCATATTTGCAATGAGGGTTTCGTCGATAGATTGGCGCATTCGTACAAAGGGTATTTCGGCAAGGGTTACCTTTGCATTAATACAGTTTACTTGCGTGCCATTTTTACCATCAATAATGTGGTCGTAAGGTGTTGGGTAGTAAAAGTCTCTAACAAATTCAAATTCGTTATTCACAAATACATGACTGAGCGAATCTTGCTCACGGCCTAATAATGACATGGCATAGCCTAAATAAAACGCCATTGTTTTACGTCCACCCGCAATCGATGCATGAATACTAATATCGTTTTTATTGGTAAGTTCAAACACTTTACGCGTAATAAAGTCTGCCATGTAGGTTTGTTCTATTTCAGATTTAGCATCATTAATAGGTTGGCCTTTGTCATCTTCTATTAGCCAAATATTTTCATCGGGGAGTTTAATGTTGGGAAGTTTATAATCTGCTATTAGTTTAGCTAAATGACCTTGCTCAAATAATCCATTAGTAAGCATTGGCTTTGTGCTTTTTGTTGTTATAACAAAAACCTCTTCGGGAATAGGCTTACCCTGCTGATAAAGTGCAAAAAGAGTTTCGGTTAATACTTGTGGGCTTGCACCAGTAACTATTAGTAGTACATTCTTCATCAACGATCCTTTTGTATGAGGAGTCTGCATAATACATAAATTACATAGTTAATGAAACTTGTTTAAGCTCAGTGAATTAGAGGCCTAATTACTTAGCTTTAAACTACTGTATATAAACAACGATAGCTTTAATTTAATAACTCTTTAATCAACACAGAACCTAATTGCCGTGTATTAAATGGATTTCCGTTGCCATTTAAAATTGAAACCCCTAACTCTTTAGCAATATCACGTAAGTAACGCTTGCTTGGTGTTACAAGCTCGTCATTTAAAAACACTTCAATAGTTCCGCTTTCAAGCTCTACTAATTTGTAGTTATTCCATGTTGCTTCTTTTACGTTTAGTAATACACGTGGCTTAACTGGTATGTTTATTAACTTACTCATAGCTATAGCGCTTTTACCTGTTGGTCCAATATTCATGAGTAGTTTTGCTTGTTCAGCAGTGCTATCTAATAAAGTCTCAACCTGCATTTCTTCAGTATTTATTCTTAAAATAATGATGCGGTCAACCAACGCTAACGTATTTGTGTTAAAGCTTATATGGCCGCTTGAGCCCATTTTAGCTGTTGTTTTTACCGATATACGCTCACCACTACTTGATACTACATCGTACCCCGCTTGGTTAACCTCTGTTGCCATACGCCCATTAGTTATAAGTGCGGCGTACAGTTCCCCTATTCTTCCGGTTAAATGTCTTAGCTCTGTTGCAGGCACATCCCAACTTAACTCCCTTTCTAACCAGCTCATTGCCTCACCCAATGACTGAATGATTTGCATTTGTGTTAAAGCCATTTTATATCCTTATTTTTCTAACCAATTTTTAAAAGGTGTTTATGCCCTGTTACCGACAGTGTACCCTGAGATGCTCGGCCTATATGGCCGCTCCACCAATTCATTAGCTCTCTGCGTTTTTCTATGTACTCAGCTCTATTATAAGCAGAACGAACTTGATTTTTATCTACATGCGCAAGTGCGGCTTCTATCACATCTGGGTTAAACTCATGCTCATTTAATGTTGTACTCCCAAGCGAACGTAAGCCATGGCTTACTAATCTACCTTCAAACCCCATACGTTTTAGAGCCATATTAGCTGTTTCATTGTTGATATGATTTCTAGGGTTTCTGTCTGACGGAAAAACAAACTCTCTGTGCCCTGAAATTGGTTTTATTGCCTCCAATAACTCTAAAGCCTGTTTTGATAAAGGAATAACATGCTCTCTGCGCTTTTTCATGCGTTCAGGGGGTATAGTCCAAAGTTTATTACCAAAATCGATTTCATCCCATCGAGTACCGGCAGCTTCACCTGGGCGCGTAAGTGTATGTAACTGCCATTCAATTAAAAAACGAGTTACGCGCTTAATTGATGCTATAGCAAGTGTTTGCATTAATTCAGGCAGCTCCTCTGGTTTTAACGAAGGCATGTTTTGTTTTTGCGGCTTTTTGAAAACCTCACTAATCCCTGCAAGTGGATTGGCATTAATGTAGCCACTATTAACTGCGTGTATCATGATCTTTCTTAAATACAGGCATAGCCGCTTAACCGTCTCTAAAGTTCCTTTTGCTTCTATAGGTTTTAAAATCTTAATCACTTGTGGTGCATTAATTTTACCAATGGGGTATTTGCCAATAACCGATAAAACATGCTTGTTTAACGATCGCCAAATATCTTCACCATAGTCTTTGGTTAAACTTTGTTTTTTAACCTCAAACCACTCTAGAGCGACTTTATTTAGCGTTAACTCTTCTTGTGCTCGTTTAAAAGCTAAGGTTTCGTCTCTATGTCCTTTAGGGTCAGTCCCTAGAGCAACCAACTCCCTGGCTTCTTGCGCTAGCTTTCTAGCATTAACAATAGATATATCGGGATACTTACCTAAGCCCATGTTAATACGCTTTTTTGTAATTGGATGATAGTAATTAAAGTTCCATAGTTTAGAACCGCTCTTTCTAACTTTTACTTGTAGGCCATTACCATCAGATAAAATTATATCTTTATCCTCTGCTTTTGCTTTCTTTAACGCTGTATCGGTAAGTTGCTTCGCTGATCTTGCCATAAAAAATGAACCCTACTCCAATTTAGTATTCTTTATTATGGCAGTTTATTAAAGGAATACCATATTAGATACTAAAGCTTTGAGCTTGGGTGAAACAGGATGGGACGAGATGACACGCTAAGTTATTGATTTTATTTTATTACAGGCACAAAAAAGGACGTCATGAGACGTCCTGATATTGAATAATGGTGGAGGGAGAGGGATTCGAACCCTCGTTAGGGATAAACCTAAACACACTTTCCAGGCGTGCGCCTTCAGCCACTCAGCCATCCCTCCACGGTGCTGCAATTGTGTAATGCAACAGCGCGCTATAGTATGAAATAGACCCTTAAGGTGCAAGGCATTTTTAAATTTGGGCCTTTAAATGCTTACTAATCAAGCAACACTTACCTATAGGCACAAAAAAACGGCTAAATCTAAGACTTAACCGTTTTTAATTTATACTTTAAAAGTTACTTAGCCATGCTCGCAGTAAACTCAAGCATGCGATTTAAGGATTTAAGTGCGCCTTCGCGTAAATCCATATCAACAAATACTTCTTTGCCTTTAGGGTCAATTAGGGCTTCCTCAATCGCTTTTAAGCCATTCATTGCCATCCAAGGGCAATGAGCGCAACTTTTACATGAAGCGCCCTCACCTGCCGTAGGAGCCGCAAAAAACTCTTTATCTGGACATAGTTGCTGCATTTTATAAAAGATGCCGCGATCGGTTGCTACAATAAACTTTTTGTTGTCCATTGTTTGCGCTGCTTTGATCAATTGGCTCGTAGATCCAACCGAATCGGCAAGAGCAACTATTTCTGCTGGTGACTCAGGATGAACTAAAACGCCTGCATCTGGGTGTAGCGCTTTCATGTCTTTGAGTGCTTTTGTTTTAAACTCGTCATGTACAATACATGCGCCATTCCACATAAGCATATCAGCACCGGTATTTTTTTGAATATAACTACCAAGGTGCTTATCTGGGCCCCAAATGATTTTTTCGCCTTGCTCATCAAGGTGCTCTACTATTTCAAGTGCACATGATGAAGTTACAATCCAATCTGCACGTGCTTTAACAGCCGTAGAGGTGTTTGCATATACAACTACTTTACGATCAGGGTGCTGATCGCAAAACGCAGAGAACTCGTCTATCGGGCAACCAATATCTAACGAACATGTTGCTTCAAGCGTTGGCATAACAACCGTTTTATTTGGCGTTAAAATTTTGGCTGTTTCGCCCATAAATTTTACGCCCGCAACAATAATCATATCTGCATCGTGACGTGCGCCAAAACGCGCCATTTCTAGCGAGTCGGCAACGCAGCCACCGGTTTCTTCAGCAAGTGCTTGAATTTCAGGATCGGTATAATAATGGGCAACAAGTACTGCATTTTTATCTTTTAGTAATTGTTTTATACGCGCTTTATATTCGCCTTGCTCGTCTTGTGTTAACGGTGCTGGCTTAGGGGGAAAAATATAACCTTCAGGCATAATAGTTTGAGCTAGACTCATGTTCTCGACCACTTATCTACAGTGCATTAATTAGGGCGAATTATACGAGAATATGAAAGCAAATAACAGCGAACTAGTAAGGCTGTTTATAAAAAATAAAGTGGGAAATTAAAAAAGAATATAAAGGAAAGTATTAGAGAGTGGTGGGTCATGATGGATTTGAACCATCGACCAATTGATTAAAAGTCAACTGCTCTACCAACTGAGCTAATGACCCGCTCTAATATAAATCTGCTTTGTAAAAAGCTTGCGTAGATCCGCCGATTAAACTGTCATAGAATGGTGGGTTATGATGGATTTGAACCATCGACCAATTGATTAAAAGTCAACTGCTCTACCAACTGAGCTAATAACCCGCTCTATGCACTTATTCAATTAAGAATGAAGCTTACGTATATCCGCCGACTGATGCCAAATTCTATTCACAAGGAATAAAAGAATGGTGGGTCATGATGGATTTGAACCATCGACCAATTGATTAAAAGTCAACTGCTCTACCAACTGAGCTAATGACCCGCTCTTATATAACTTTTCATAGAATGGTGGGTTATGATGGATTTGAACCATCGACCAATTGATTAAAAGTCAACTGCTCTACCAACTGAGCTAATAACCCGCTCTATGCACTTATTCAATTATGAATGAAGCTTACGTAAATCCGCCGATTGATTCCAAACCGTATTCACAAGGAATAAAGAATGGTGGGTCATGATGGATTTGAACCATCGACCAATTGATTAAAAGTCAACTGCTCTACCAACTGAGCTAATGACCCGCTCTATTGTTACGTTTAAATGTAACTTACTACTTTGCGTAAATCCGCCGATTGGAACCAGTCACTATTCACAAGGAATAAAGAATGGTGGGTTATGATGGATTTGAACCATCGACCAATTGATTAAAAGTCAACTGCTCTACCAACTGAGCTAATAACCCATTCCAGATACTAACTTATTACTAAGTTAAAACTTACGTAAATCCGCCGATTGATGCCAAACCGTATTCACAAGGAATAAAGAATGGTGGGTCATGATGGATTTGAACCATCGACCAATTGATTAAAAGTCAACTGCTCTACCAACTGAGCTAATGACCCGCTCTGACGTTGCGTTTTATAACAACTTAGTATTGTACGTAAATCCGCCGATAAAAGACCATTCAAAGAATGGTGGGTTATGATGGATTTGAACCATCGACCAATTGATTAAAAGTCAACTGCTCTACCAACTGAGCTAATAACCCGCTCTTTTTGTCGCATTTCGAGTGGGGTAACCATTCGTTTGCTGCGGGCGCTTATAATACTTATTTATAAAATGAGTGCAACCGAAATTGTCTCTTTTTTTAAGTTTTTATGTCTAGATGCACAAAATTAAACCGTTTGTGCTCAAACTACATGCAAATCCAAGATTCTTCGAGAGTTTCCATGTAGTTTGCTCGCCTTAACTAGAAATTTAATCGCTGGTGAACTTTAGTTTCCCAAACGATCAGTTGCTAGTTTTGCAGCGGTAGTACTTGGGTATTGATTGATAAGATCGCTCAATATTTTTTGTGCTTGCGCCGCTGAACCTTGATCTTGTAAAAGTGTGCCTAACTTTAGCATTGCATCTGGGCGTTTATTAGAATTTGGAAATTCGTTAACAACCACTTTAAAATGCTCCACCGCTTTTACGCCATCATTTTTAATAGTAAGCAACTGCCCTAACCAATAATGCGCGTTAGACGCATATACAGAGTTTGGATAGGTAGTTAAAAACGTTTGAAATTCAGGAATCGCTTGATCATAACGTTTATCTTTCATTATTAACGCAACAGCACGCTCGTACGCTTCATTTTCAGATAAGTCACTGCTGTAGCTCTGTGCATCGTTTGGCTGCGCCTGATCGACTACTGGAGCTGCTGTTGGCTGTGTATAAGCCTGGCTCACGCGGTTTTCAATCTCTTGATACAACTCACGCTGACGCTGCAGTACTTTTTCAAGTTTGTAGCTTTGCTCTTCAGTTACACCGCGAATTTGACTTACTTCGTCTTGTAACAAGTTAAGTTGTTGCTGTAACTCTACTTGTAAAAAGTTACGCGACTGCATCATATTCTCAAGCGACGCTAATCGCTTCTCAATACTTGATTGTGAACTTGCAGCTTCTGAAACAGGAGCGGGAGCAGCCATTAACTGGGTGCTCCCGCTCAATATCATGGCTGCCAAAATAATTTTCGGCTTCATAATATCTCTTATCTTAGTAAACTAGTACCGCACGGCGGTTTTTAGCGAAAGCTGATTCAGTGCGAGATTTAACCATTGGCTTCTCTTCACCGTAGCTTACCACTGACATTTGGCTAGCTGAAACACCTAAGCTTAATAGGTATTTTTCAACTGCTTGGCCACGGTGCTCACCTAGTGCAATGTTGTACTCTGGAGTACCGCGCTCATCTGCGTGGCCTTCAATTAGTACTTTAACTGATGGGTTTTGAACTAAAAACTCAGCATGTGCACGAAGTAAATCAGCGTACTTACCTTCAACAGTCGCTTTATCAAAGTCAAAGTAAATTACTTGCTCTTGACGTAGTGCTTCGTACTTTTGACGAAGTTGCTCTTCTGCTTGTTGCTCAGGAGAGATTGTAGCTACTTCAACTGTATCAGTGTTAGTTGATTGCTCAACAACGCCTTGATTTGATTGGTTTGCAGCACCTTCATCAATATCAGAAGATGAGCTACAAGCTGCTAATGTCATTACTGGCACAGCAATTAGCAGGCCTTTAAGTATTTTGTTAAGTTGCATTGAGTAGATTCCTATTTTGAGTAAACCAGTAATATTACTGTAAGTATGGCGACCAAGCTGGTGCCTTTACTTGTCCGTCTAGCACAGGTAACCGTGCTTTAAAGCGGCCGTCCATCGATACTAGCGCAAGTACCTGTTTATTATTATGGAGCGTGCTGTATATAATCATCGAACCATTTGGCGCTATGCTCGGTGATTCATCTAGGCGTGTTCTCGTTAATACTTGAAACGCACCTGTAGCCAGCTCTTTCTTAGCAAGATGGTACTGCCCGTTGGTACGGTTAACCATCACTAATTCTTTTCCATCTGGTGTTATAGAACCAGCAAGGTTCATATCACCATCAAAGGTGAGTCGTTGTGACCTACCTGTTTTTAAATTTAACTTATAAATCTGAGCATTACCACCCCTTTCAGATGTAAACACAATATCTTGGCCATTAGGGTACCAAGATGGCTCAGTATCTATGCTACGATGATTTGTTAAGCGTGTTTCTTTACGTGTAGCAAGGTCAAGCATGTAAACTTCTGTCGCACCCGTCTTATCTTTAGAAAGCACTAATAATAGCTTTTTACCATCTGGCGAAAACTGCGGTGCACCATTAATACCACGGTAGCTTGCTATTATTTCACGCTTACCTGTGTATATATCTTGAATGTAAATTTGGCTTTGACGGTTTTCAAACGTTACATACGCTAGTTTAGTACCATTTGGTGACCATGCTGGCGACATTAATGGTTCTTTTGAACGAAGTAATACCTGTTCGTTAAAACCATCGTAATCAGCAACGACTAGCTGATAAGGTTTAGGCTCGTTATCACGTACTATTACATATGCAATTTTAGTTAAAAACGCGCCCTTTTCACCCGTTAGTTTTTCATAAATAACATCACTAATGCGGTGTGAATAACGACGAAAACCACTCTCGCCAATAACACTTTCACGCGCTTCTAAAATATGATCTTGGCTTTTAACTAACTTACCGTTACTCATCATTTGCGTATTGCCACCGGTAATTTGGCCGCGAATCACATCAACTAATTCATAACGAACTAAATAACGCCCATCAGTTTGTTGTTCAACCTCACCAACAAGAACAGCTTCAACACCTTTATTAACCCAAGACGCATAATCAATTTCGCCATCTTTACTTGGCTGTTGCGGCATTTGCGCCACATCAACAGGTTTAAACTTACCACTGCGCATTAAATCGGCAGCAATAACACCACTTAGCTTTTCAGGAATTGGACCAACACCTTGGTATTTAAAAGGTACAATGGCAATAGGCCTTGCACCGTCTACACCTTCTGTTATTACAATTTCAAGCGCTGCATTAGCAACACCCGTAAACCCAAACAGTAAAACTAAACAGGCTATTTTTATTTTGTTGAACATATCATTCCTTTAAAATTCTGGCTTGATTGTTAAATTAATATTCTTAAGTTTTTCGAATACGTCTTTATCTTTAGATACCGGTAATGTGTCAGCCATTCGCACTGCTCTTAATGCAGCTTCACATACTAACTTGTCGCCACCTAATGATTTAACTTGCGTTACTAAACCATTAAAGCCCAAACGAATATTAACTCGGCACTGTTGGTTTTTCATTTTTTCATCAATCAGTAAGTTTTGCTGAATACGCGCCATAATTAATGCACGGTACTTATCAACTTCGCTCACCACTTGTTGCTGACGTATTTTACTACGGGCAGCCTGCTCTTTGGCAAGTTGCTCTTGTAACATTTGCTCTTGCATTGCTTGCTGGCGTTTACGTTCGGCCTCAGCAGCACGCTCTTTTGCTTCCTCTTCACGCTTTTTGCGCTCAGCTTCTGCTTTTTTAAGCGCTTCTTCTTCAGCTTTGCGTTTGTCAGCTGCTGCTTTTGCTGCGTTTTCAGCTTCTTGCTTTTGCTTTTCGGCTTGCTTAGTTTCAGAACGCTCTTTTTGCTGAATGGCACGTGCTTTTTTAGCTTCTGCCTCGGATTGCGCTTTTTCTTTCTCTTTAGCTTTACGCTCTTGCTCTAGCTTTTTAATATTACGTGCTTCTGATTCACGTTGCTTGCGTGCATTGGCCGCTCTGCGTTCTAAATCACGGATACGTTTATCTTCAGCACTTTTTTTATCTTTTTCTTTCTTTTGAAGTTCAGCAATTTTTTGCTCAACTTGTTTTTGATCAACTGTAACGGCTGATACCGCTTTATCTGGCGTAGGTATAGCCGAATTAAGCGTTACTTCCATTACTTTAGGTGTTGGCGGATGAATATTTGCAGAGGCATACAAAAATCCACCAATCCCTAAATGAAGTACTATTGATTTTACTACTGAACTATTCATACAGCTACTTCCCCTCAAAGGATTCAGTCATTAATCCTACTGATGGTACGCCTGCATTTTTCAAAAAATCCATTAGTAATAATACTTCTTGATACGACACCTTACCCGAGCCTTTAATCATTACCGGCACGTCAGGGTTTTTCATTAGCTGTAATTTTATAACCGCAGCCACATCAAGTGCTTCCATAGGCTCTTCAGGATCAGTACCTACACTCACGTAATATTTACCTTGTGCATCTATTGAGGCAATAATAGGCGGAGTATCTTTAGTATCAACTAAATCAGACTCTTCCATTTTAGGTAAATCAACTTTTACACCATGCGTAATAAGCGGTGCTGTAGCCATAAATATTATAAGTAGTACCAACATTACATCAATGTAAGGTACTACATTAATCTCTGCGACCGGACGGCGCTTTTTACGCTGATACATTCGCTTGTGCCTCTATTTGTGTAGCTGCTTGACGGTGTAAAATATTAGCAAACTCTTCCATAAAGTTAATATAGTGAGACTCAAGCTTTTCAACACTGTTTGAAAAACGGTTATAAGCAATAACAGCAGGGATCGCCGCAAATAAACCCATAGCAGTCGCAATAAGTGCCTCTGCAATACCTGGTGCTACCATTTGTAATGTAGCTTGCTTAACTTCACCTAGTGCAATAAAGGCATTCATTATACCCCACACTGTACCGAACAAACCGATGTACGGACTTATAGAACCTACTGTTGCTAAAAACGATAGACTAGATTCCATTTTCTCAATTTCACGAGAAAGCGCAACACGCATAGAGCGGTGCGTTCCTTCCATAACAATACTCGCACTTTGAAATGTATTCTTTTTATGACGAGCAAACTCTTTAAAGCCCGAAGTAAACAAAGCTTCAATGCCTTGAGACTGACCGCTGCGTGACGATATCTCGTTATATAATTTGCTTAAATCAATACCCGACCAAAACTTTTGCTCAAATTTCTTAGCATTTATTAGCGCATCCGATATTGCTTTTTTACGTTGAAATATAATTGTCCACGACATTACAGACATGGCAACTAGCCCTAACATTACTAATTGAACAAGCAAACTTGCTTCTAAAATTAGATCTAAAAAATTAAGCCCTGATCCCACGTTAAACTCCTAAATAATTTCAAAATACGGCAAATTGGTTAATTTGTGTAAATATGACCGTTTACACGGCCAAAAGTTGCATCTAGTGTATCTAGTCCATTTCAAGCTGACAACGGTATTGCTATGAATAGGCAACAAAAAACGTTAAAAAACAGCTTTAGTTGGCATTTCCCTTTGCCTCAGTATTTTATTTAAACTTTTAAACAAACTCGCTAACTATAAATATGCGTAAATATATACATGAAACGTCATAAAATGCGCCGTTTATTCAAAATAAGAGCATAAACACTCAAAACCTATAAGCCTCACCTGCACGTAATAGTAAAACTAATACCGAGCTATAACGAAATAAATTACTTAAGTTATAAATTTCATAAACTTATAAATTTAACGATTAATTAACGCACAAGATTCAAACAACAATAAAATTCACTAAATTAGTTTTTCTAATCTGAAAATACAAATTTTCTAGTTTGAACAAAAAAGTAAACTTACGTATTATTCTCCCATACCGAGCTAGCGCACTGAATGAGATAGTTTCATTAAGCCAAGTTCTTAGTAATAGGATATTTTATCGTATTACATTGTTTTACTCTTTCTGGATAAAACCAAATTTAGTAAAACGTAGTTCCCCTGGATTACTTCCTTCAACTTGTTGTTTGCCCGCATTTTTTGCGGGCTTTTTTTTGCCTGCAATTTAGTGCGCTACATATTTTATTTATAAACTAATAATTGCCCTACCTAATTTACAATAAGTAATTCGCTTACTAGTTTGAATGGTACGCAGGATAGCCTCGCGAGTCTTAACGCCCTGTGAATTAACAGTTAACTATAAAGCGTATTAGTATTTTGAAATAACATTTGCAACAGTGTGTTGAGGTTTTGAGTATAATAATTTGAAACAAAGGGATACTGAAACAATTACCTGCTGCGCTATAAACCACAGCAAGTAAAGTATATAGGCTAGTCTTTTTTAGGAAGTAAACCAAAGTGATGGTATGCACTGTCAGACACTATGCGCCCGCGTGGAGTACGCTGAATAAATCCTTGCTGGATTAAAAATGGCTCTATTACATCTTCTATTGTTTCGCGCTCTTCACCAATAGCAGCCGCTACATTGTCGAGCCCTACTGGGCCGCCCATAAATTTTTCAATTATGGCGAGTAAATATTTGCGGTCCATATAATCAAAACCACTTTTATCTACGTCAATCATATCAAGGGCTTGCTTAGCTACATCGGCGTTTACTGTGCCGTCAGATTTTACTTGAGTGTAATCGCGTACACGGCGCAATAAGCGGTTTGCAATACGTGGTGTGCCGCGCGAGCGCTGGGCAATTTCGGTAGCGCCATCGTCACACATTTCTAAACCAAGATAATGTGCTGAACGCCCTACTATGTGCGATAAATCTTCTACAGAATAAAACTCTAATCGCTGCACAATTCCAAAACGGTCACGCAGTGGCGATGTAAGCGAGCCTGCTCGTGTGGTTGCACCAATAAGTGTAAATGCAGGTAAGTCTAATTTAATAGAACGCGCAGCTGGACCTTCACCAATCATTATATCAAGCTGGTAGTCTTCCATTGCGGGATACAGTATTTCTTCAACTTGCGGGCTTAGCCTGTGTATTTCATCAATAAACAGTACGTCGCCCTCTTCTAAATTAGTAAGTAGAGCAGCTAAATCGCCTGCTTTTTCAAGTACAGGGCCTGATGTTGTTTTAATACTTACGTGTAATTCATTGGCTACAATATTTGCAAGCGTGGTTTTACCAAGCCCAGGTGGGCCAAATATTAATAAATGATCAAGCGCTTCACCACGGGTTCGGGCAGCTTCAATAAAAATTTCCATTTGCTGCTTAACATGAGGCTGGCCTCTGTAGTCGGCTAAAAGTTTTGGTCTTATTGCACGATCTATAGAGTCTTCATTTGTTTTTTCAGTCGCATCAATTAAGCGATCCGCTTCAATCATGGGTTACTCACAACATAGATTTTAAAGATTCTCTAATAAGAACCTCAGTAGACATATCGGGTTTACTTATCGATTTTACTGCTTTTTGAGCTTGTGGCAATTTATAACCTAATGCAAGCAGTGCCGATACGGCATCATCCGCTGCATTATTAGCAATTGTCGCATCGCTCATTGGCTCTATTACTGCGCTGTCGCTAAATGGCGTAAATAAATCATTACCCCAATCTTTTAGCCTGTCTTTCATTTCGAGTACTAAACGCTCGGCTGTTTTTTTACCTACACCGGGTAATTTAACAAGCGATGTTGAGTCTTCGTTATTTACACAACTTACAAATTGTTTTGCCGACATGCCCGATAAAATAGCTAAGCCAAGTTTTGGCCCTACGCCATTTGCTTTTAATAGCTCTCTAAACAAAGCACGTTCAACTTTATTATTAAAACCAAATAATAGTTGAGCATCTTCACGCACTACAAAGTGAGTGTAAACAATCGCATTTTCACCAATTTTTGGTAAATCGTAAAAACAGGTCATTGGCATTTGTACTTCGTAACCTACACCACTTACTTCGAGTAATATTTCTGGTGGCTGTTTTTCGACTAAAATACCATTTAAGCGGCCTATCATAATTATTTCCTTAAACGTCCTCTAACGGTTTTGCTTGCGCTGCCCGCTAGTTTAATTAAATTTTGTTCTGAGTGAGCGTGGCAAATCGCAATAGCGAGTGCATCAGCTGCATCGGCTTGTGGCGTACCAGGTAGTTTTAAAATATTTTTTACCATGTGTTGCACTTGAGTTTTATCAGCGCCACCGTTACCTACTACTGCTTGCTTAATTTGCCTAGCTGAATATTCAAATACGGGCAAGTCGGCCATTGCAGCACCTACAATAGCAGCGCCTCTAGCTTGGCCAAGTTTTAAAGCTGAATCGGGGTTGTGAGCCATAAATACTTTTTCAATGGCAAAGGTTTCTGGCGAAAACTGCTCAATAAGCTGTGTAATGCCTTGGTAGATCATTTTAAGCCTAACCGGAAAAGGATGATCGGCTAACTTAATACAGCCACTGCCTAAGTATGTAAATTTAGAACCTTGATGGGCAACAACACCATATCCGGTCAAACGTGAACCAGGATCGATCCCTAAAATGATGGCCAAACAGCGCTCCATTGTTATTATTTTTAAATTAAGCTAATAATGCCAGAGCACTGTATAAATTACCAGTACAAAGAAAAACAAAAATGCCCACGTACTAGGTGGGCATTTACAGAGCATGTTAGTTTAAGCTTACCCTAGGGCACGCACTAATCCTTGGGTATTTTGTTTAAGTGTTCGGGCAATCATTAAATAACCTAAACCTGCCACAAATACGCCGCCAGCTACCGGACCTATAATCCATATATGTGGGTGTAACTTACCTGCTAAATCAAACATTTGTTGCTGCACAATCAAAAGCGCTATATCACTAAAAAATGCAGCCACTAAACCAGCTAAACCGCCTAGTAATAAAAACTCATACAGGGTCGCGTTTTTAATTAATCGGCTTTTAGCCCCAAGCGTTCGCAGTATTACAATTTCTTGCATACGCTCACCTAAACTAGCTTGCACTTGCGATATAAGTACAAGCGCGCCACACAGCACTACAATTGCAAGTACAAAGCCAATGGCGAGCGATACTTGCGAAATAGTAGTTTGTATTTGCTTAACAAAGTTATCAATATCAATAGCTGTAATAGTAGGGTAAGTACGTAATAACTGGCTAAAATCACGCTTTTGGTCTGGGTTTATACGTACCGACGAAATATACGTTGCGGGAAAATCTGCAAGTACATCTGGGCTTAAAATAATAAAAAAGTTAGGTTTAAGCGTGGCCCAATTAACTTTGCGCACACTGGTGATTTTAGCATCGAACGACTGCGAACCAATTAAAAATGTTAGCGTATCGCCTATCTCAACATCTAAACGCTCAAGCATCGACTCCTCTACTGAAGCCTCAGCCATCGCATTTTCACCAAACCACGTGCCTTGTGTTACTTCATTTTGGTCAGGCACATCTTTAAGCCATGTAAGGTTTAGCTCACGACCAATACCTGCACGTGCTTCTTCGTCTTTTTTCTCGTTGTCTTGCAGCGATACAGAACGTGCTACCAGCTCGCCGTTTACCGCATTTACGCGCCCACGAATAGTGGGATAAAACTCTGATACCTGAATATCTTTTTGAGCTAAATATTCATTAATTGGCTCAAGCTCATTTTGCGTAATATTAACCAAAAACGCATTAGGCGCGTCGTTTGGAAGCTGCGACTGCCAATCAGATATCATGTCGTTTTTAAGTACCACTAAAAACAGCAGTAATTTAATTGCTAACGAAAAACTAATTAACTGTACCGCGTTCACATTGGCACGCTTTTGGATAGATGCAATTGCAAGCGACCAACTATTACCTGGCTTTAATCCTAGCTTTCGACCACCACCAAATATTAATTTAGATACTAAAAACAGCACACCAATTAGCGCAAGTGTTGATATAAACAAAATAAGCGTTATTTTTATGTTGTTACTAAATAACCACATTAATAAAAACACAGTTAGCGCACTCATACCTAAATGCACACGACTTACAGCCAACTTGTCACCTAAGTTACGGCGCAGTACTCTAAGCGGTGGAATATCAAATAAATCAAATAACGGTTTAATAGAAAACATAACGGCACAAATTACGCCAGTGCTTATAGCTACCAGCCAAGGTTTAAAGCCACCTAAAGGCAGCTCTGTGCCCATACTTTTTGATAAGTAACTTGTTGCTATTTCTTGCAAGCCATAACCAATTAACAGCCCAATACTTACCGCCATTGCACATACAAGCAATAAATGGAGCATGTATATTTTGCGGATCATTGAACGGCTACCGCCTAGCGTTTTCATCATCGCTACTGGGTCGTATTGGCGTTCACAATAACGTTTTGCTGAAACAGCTATAGCCACTGCGGCTAAAATAATGCCCAGTAAACCAGCAAGTAATAAAAAGCTCTCAGCGCGGTTTAAGCTGTTTGAAATGGGTGATTGGCGGTCTTTAACGCCATACCATTGTTGGTTTTCTTTCATTTGTGGTTTAAGCCACTCGTAAAAGCTATTTATGTCGGCCTCACTACCTGCATAAAGTTGGCGGTAATAAACTCGACTACCCGGCTGCACAACTTCAGTTTTTGCAACATCGTCAATATTAATAAGCACACGACGGCTACTTGAAAATACATTAAATGGCGCGTCTGGCTCTTCTACAATAACTTTTGAAACATTAAATAATGCCGCGCCAAGCTCTACTTGCGCGCCTATATCAATATTTAAACTGTAAAATACCGACTCACTTAGCCACACATTACCCGGCGTTGGCCCGCTATTAGCAACTTTAGTTTCACCGGTTAGGGTATCTTTAACTTTTAACTGCCCTTTTAGCGGGTACGCATTAGATGCCGCTTTTACTGAGCTAAACTGCATTTCATCATCGGCAAACAACATAGTGTCGAAATACACCATTTGCGCCGTTTTTAAATTTTGGCTCTGTGCTTGAGTAATAAAAGCGGTGTCCAGAACATGGTCGCTTGCAAGTACACGGTCTGCTGCAATAAAAGCACTGCTTTTTTGCGCAATACTTTGCCCTATTCGCTCAGTAACCATCGACAGTGTAAGCACGGTTAAAACAGCAAGGGCGATAGCTGCGCTTATAACCGTGAGCTCACCACGGCGAAATTCTCGCGAAAATAACTTAAGCGCTAACTTAACCCACATTAGCAACGTCCTCTACTTGGCTTTTTACCAGTAAACCCGCTTCTATTTGAATAATGTGCTCACATTTTTGTGCAAGCCCTTCATCGTGAGTTACCAAAATAAGCGTAGTACCGTGCTGAGTATTTAAATCAAATAATAAGGATTCAATCATTTTACCGTTTTTGCTGTCTAAATTAGCCGAAGGCTCATCAGCAAATAGTATTTTAGGTGTACCAATAAATGCTCGCGCAATAGCAACACGCTGCTGTTCACCGCCAGAGAGTTGCGACGGGTAATGATCAATTCGATGGCTCAAGCCTACTTTTTCAAGCAAAGCAATTGCTTGCTCTTTTGCATCACTTTCACCAGCGAGCTCTGCTGGTAGCATAACGTTTTCTAGTGCCGTTAAGCTTTGTACTAACATAAACGATTGAAACACAAATCCAATTTTAGCCGCGCGCAGTGCAGCACGCTCTTCTTCATCTAAATTGTGTAATGGTTCACCATCTAAAAATATTTCGCCGCTGCTTGCGGTATCCAGCCCCGCTAATAAACTGAGTAACGTTGATTTACCAGAGCCCGACGTGCCAACAATAGCAACAGACTCACCATGCTTGACATTAAAGCTGATGTCGCTGAGGATGGGCAGCTCACCTTCAAAGGTAGAAACTATTTTAGACAAACCATTAACCTGAATTATATTTAATTGAGAAAGCGCTGACATATGACTCATTCAATCCTTCGTTTAGTATTCATTTTATTTTTAGTTATCAAACCGCTGAGCGCAGCAGCCGACAACACGATTTTAATACTCGGTGACAGTTTAAGCGCAGCCTACGGACTTCAACAAGAAGAAGGCTGGGTAAAATTGTTACAAGATAAATACGATGACGAACAAGCCGACATTGAACTTATCAACGCCAGTATTAGTGGCGAAACATCTGGTGGAGCCCTACGCCGTTTAGATGCATTGCTTGAGCAATACGAACCCACTCATGTACTTATTGAGCTAGGCGCTAATGACGGTTTACGTGGTTTCCCCGTTAAAAAAATGCAAACTAACTTAACGTCTCTTATTCAAAAAAGCCAAGCAGCTAATGCGATGACCGCCTTAATGGAGATTTACATTCCCCCTAATTACGGCCCGCGTTACAGTAAAATGTTTACTGACACTTTTTCGCGCGTTAGCGAAGAAACAAATGCGCATTTAATGAACTTTTTTATGCTCGATATTGCCAGCCAACCTGAGCTAATGCAAAACGATAGTTTACACCCTAACAAAAAAGCTCAGCCATTAATACGAGATGAGATGTATGACTCGATCAAAAAGTGGCTAAATAAAGACTAGCTAATTAATACACCGCAAGGGCGCCTTTTTAGGCCTCTTGCGCAATAAACACCCAAACAAACAATCGCTTATTGATTTTTAAAAAAATACACGTACTATTGCAAACAACGTCGGTATGTAGCGCAGCTTGGTAGCGCACTGTCATGGGGTGGCAGGGGTCGAGAGTTCGAATCTCTCCATACCGACCAATTAACTACACCTATATCAATAAGTTAAACTTCTCTTCAAAATATAGCCAAAATCCATCTGTTTTGATTCTACAATTTATCCGTAGCACTATCTTATTTAACTAAGCGCACTTAATAAAACTGAGTTTAGCTGGCTAGTTTTGTGGTTTTTGATGGGGGTTGTATTTAATTGTTATTAACTTGAAGTGGCCTTTGTGGAATCTATATGAAGGCATTTGATTTCAATTTATTGAAATTAAAATAAAAAAGCGCTCTAAGCGCTTTTTTATTAAAGTACTAGTGCTTGCGCCCTACACCATTACGTACCATATCTTGCCCTGTTTGGAATACATCTTCTGTAATACTGCGCGCTAAAAGCAGCTTTTGTTGGTCGTCAAACACGGCTACAAAACGACTACCATCACTATTGTTTGTTGCCATACCAACGCCCGAAACACCCTTAAGGCCAAGACCGCCGTTTTCTACATTTAATAAAAAGCTTTCTAATTCGGCTAGACTAGAAATTACATCATTTTCTTTATTCATTTTAACACTCTTTTAGTAAGGCTTTTAAATCATTATGGTGGCTATTTTATATAGAAGAGCCAAAAACTTAAACCCTTGGCTCAGGTTAGTCACTAAATCGACTTTATAGCTAACTCTAAATTGCTTAGCGCACAACCAAACTCTTTTGCATTGATGCGATGATACTGCGTGTCACTCGTTGCTGTAAGGCTAATTATAAACTCGTCTTGTTGGGCTACCGCACTTTGCTCTTGGCTTAAACACATAGCTTGAGTAAGTGAACGCAGTTTTGAATTTGTTAAAATTGAGCCAAAACGCTGCACTGGCAGTGGAGGTATTTTTATAGCGGGTAACGCTTCATCTATTGTGCGTGCGCTTAAGGTAAACGTGTTATTGGTAATTTCAATTACACTGTTTGTAGGCCAGTACGAATAGCTATAGCTCTTACTCTCAGGTTGGGCTTTACCTTGGTTAGCCAAATGCACTACACCACTTTTGCCTATTACGGTTATTAAACTACCTTCTGGCGATTTAATAACAACTAAGGCTGTATTTTCATCAATACCAAATCCATGTTGAATCTCTGTTTTACTATTTTTCACTTCGTTTTTATTTAGCGTTGCTGCAAGCCTAAATGTACGGTTTTGTTCGCTAAATTGAATATCTAGTACACCAAAGTTAAAACTGCCCAGCCCACCAGCATTAGTGTTATTTTCACTTTTACGAAGTGCCTCAAGGCTTGTCGTATTTGTAAGCATGCCCGTCACTTTACTTTGGATTGCTGCGCCCGCTCCTTCACCTACAATTACTGGGCGAGTTTGCAATGCTTGCGTCCACGGGTATGGGTTATTGTTTTGATCAAATAATACCTTATGAGTTAATGCTGCATTACCGCTATTAAACATCACACCGGTACTATTTTTAATAAGTGATACAAGTGCATTAGTGCCATTTTTACATAAAGCGTATTCGGCCTTTGTGCGATCGGGATAAATCACTTCACGGTTATACACATTCATTAATGTATTTCTAAGCGCTGGTAATTCATCGCACGAGTTACTCGTAATCGCTTTAGCAAGCGCTGGCGTTAGTGCTAACCATTGAGTGTTTATATTTGATTGTGCCAAAAGACTTTGCGCTACATCTGCCGACTCATAAGGGTCGCGGCTCGAAGCCGTAATAGCAAGCATGGTTGGTTTTGCGTTATTAACTTTTAAACTGCCCGACACAAATTGTAAAATATTATTAGTCGCAACCTCATTATTAAAATCGGTATTTACTTGCTCTTTTAAACGCTCACCGTTTTTATTAAGTAGCGGTACTTCTAGCATATCAAATACAAAGTTGTACTCTTGCTGAGTTAGACTTTCTAATTGCTGATTATTTATATCGCGCCACTGCCAGAGTAAATCTGTTTTTGATACGCTATTTGACGATTTACTTTGTATGGTTTTAAGTGTTTTTAATACAGCCGTTTTTGCCTCAACATTATTATTAGGCCAATGCTGCGCGATGTTTTTTATTTGAGAGCTGCTAAGTGTATATAAATTATGTGACTTACCATCAATAACAGCCTCTTTTTGGCAATTATTAAGCTTGGCGCTAGTACAGGTAGTAAGCTCTGACCCCACTAAAATTAAAGTTTGGCTTTGCTCTTGAGCCACTGCATTTATTGAAAAACCGGCACCGAACAATGCCACTACCATACCCAGTAACTTCGGCTGTTGATCACGTAAAAATGCACATATCATAATGTAAACTCTAATATAAATAATAAAACTAATGTGCTGTAGTTTAACAGCTAGCCACTTGCGCCTAAATATATTTTTATAAATGTTAAATAATTCAAGTCTCTGAAAAACGTTCGGGTTAAGCACTGCATTTAAATACATTGTTTAGTTTGCCCCTCTGTCTTTGTAAATATTATCTAAACAAATTTAAACGGAGCATTTATTGACCAATTTCATTGTTTAAATTACGGTGGTGAATTATTTTATGTAACTGGGGTGAAATATGGACTTTTCTAATGAAGAGATAAATTTTTTTGCTGAGTTATTTAAGCCCAATACAAAGTCACATGCTCACAACAGTCACGTTTTAACGTTACAAAGTTCAGTACCAGCCAATATTGCTCACTTACTTAGTAGCGCTAATTTAACCCTGCTCGCAGAGGTTGCACACTATCAGTTATGGTTTCCGTTGGACTTGAAAATTGATAGCGCCGGTATAATCAAACCGATTTTAACCGCCCCCGAAGTAATAGACACACAAGGCACGCTGCGCAGTTGGCGCTGGAGTGAGCTAAATATTAAAAGCCAAGGGTTTAAAATTGAATCAATATCAAACACGGGGATGTTTTTAAAACCCCTCAGAAAAGGTAACCATTTAAATAAATCGCAGCACATGGAATTTCTTTTACCTAACAAACAAAGTATTTCGATGGAAATAGAACCCGTAAGGCAAAGCACGCAAGGTATAGCCGCTAAAATAACGCAAATTCATAGCGGTCAAGAGCAACTAAGAGCTTACCTATTTGAAGAACATAAGCGTCAACATGCTAAATTATACGAGAATGGCCAATTAGTTGAGCAGATAATTTAATAGGTGTTTACCCCGCTATACTTGCATTTAGTTGGCTTTATTTAACCCCCTCTCAATGTTAATCTGTACCCTTATTAATAAATCATAAGGATATGACAATGCCAGGTGCTTTTGCGCACATCACTGCTGTTAATATTGCAACGCAAACCAAGTCACTCGCTAAAATGGATATGCCTAAAAAAGCAAAGCTTATTTTAAGCCAACGCCAAGCATACCTTGAACTAGGCTGTGTAGCCCCCGATTATCCTTACTTAGCTGTAGCGCAGCCTAGCCAAAATGCGTGGGCCGACCTAATGCACTATGAGCACACAGGCGATTTACTTAAAGCAATGATTGAATACTGTAAAACACTTGAAGGTGAAGCATTTGAAAAGTGTTTTTCCTGGTTATGCGGTTATATGGCCCATGTTGCTGCAGATATAACAGTGCATCCGGTTGTTGAATTAAAAGTAGGCCCTTACGCGCAAAACCAAACGGCGCACCGTACCTGCGAAATGAATCAAGACGCGTTTATTTGGCAACGTTTAAACTTAGGTGAGTTAGGTTATGCTGACCGCGTGCAACAAAATATTGGATCTTGTACTAACAAAGACGATAATTTTGATACCGATATTGCAAAAATTTGGCGACATGCTTTATTAACGGTTCACCCAAGCTACGCAGCACAACACGCTCCTAACTTTAATTCATGGCATAACGGTTTTCAGCTTGTAGTAAATAATGTTGAAGAAAGCTATCGATTATTTGCCTGTGCACGCCATGTTGCTGCTAATTTAGGCTTGTTTTATCCTCGCCCAAACGAAGTAGACCCCACTTTTATTGAACATCTAAAAACGCCGCACGAGCCTATGCATTACAACGATATTTTTGACTTTGCCGTTAGTAACATTCAGCACTACATAACCATTATTGCCAATGCCGTATTTTTAGATACTGATTACAGTGCAATTAAAAATTGGAACCTAGATACAGGCTACGATGAACACAACACGATGACGGTATGGAGCCAATAAAATGAAACACTTACTTTATATAAGCCTCATAGTATTACTTAGCGGTTGCTACACTCCTAAAAAAAACAATCCAGAAGTGATGGCCGACTTAGCCTCACAATTAAAAGATATTGCTACAGCCGTTGATGGCACACTAAAATTTAGTGAAACATCCTATTCAACAACTGATGAGTTATTAAAAGCCGCTGTTAATAACGATTTAAGCAAACTTGCACCTTTTGGGGAATACACGCTTATTGTAAACGTACAAGATGATAACGCAGTGCTACTTTTATGTGATGCCAATACGGCTTTAATTGAAGATGCAGGCTGTACTGCTCAATCAGATATACAGCATTGGGGAGCAGGAGTTATTCATCAGTGCGAAATAACTATAAACGCCCAACAGCTCTGTAACTAGGTAATAAAATACCTGCTATACATTTAAAGTTGAGCCGTCACCTCTTTGGGGTTAAACACTAAGCCATGGCGGCTAACATGCTCTGCAAAATTTTCGGCTGACATTGGTTTCGCAAAGTAAAAGCCCTGAAATTCTTTACACCCCATTTGCGCCATTATTGCTACTTGCTCTTGGGTTTCTACTCCTTCGGCTACACACTTAATATCAAGCTCTTCACACATAACGTGCACCGCTTTAACTAAACTTTTTTGACGCGTAGAGCTTGTTACTTGGCTAATTAATGAGCGATCTAACTTGAGCTTGTTAATAGGGTAATCGGCAAGGCGTGCAATATTAGAATACCCCACTCCAAAATCATCAACCGAAATAGTAAAACCCCACGATTGCAGTGTTTGCATAAGCTTTAGCGAATGCGCTTGGTTTGCCTCAAGAGAGGTTTCAGTCAGTTCTAACTCTATTTGAGGTGGCTTTACGTTGAAGTCGGCAAGGTATTTAACCAGTTTTGACATAAAATCGGTTTGGCTAAAATCAATTAGAGATATATTTATTGCCACCGGCACACTCGGTAAACCCGCCTTAGTCCAATTGGAAATTTGAGCGCAGACTTTTTGAATAATCAGATCGGTTAACCTACTGACCATTCTGTATTCTTCGGCAATAGGAATAAATACCACTGGCGACACATTACCTAGTATAGGACTGTTCCAACGCGCTAAAGCTTCAAGCCCTATACATTTACCCGTTGCATCTACTTTAGGTTGATAGTGTACCGACAAATCGCCCTGCTGAAGCGCTTCATCTAATAACATCGAAATTTCGTATTTTTCGATAAAAGCTTGTGATTGTTTTTCGTTATAACCACTTAGAGGCATATTACAGTTTGCAACTTTAAGTGCTTCGCACGCATTGCTAAGTACTGTTGTGCTGTTTTTTCCGTGATCAGGATACTTTGCAAAACCAAATAAAAATGATTGCTGACACTTAGTGCCAAACACATTATAAGTTTTATCTAATGTATTTTTTATTTGCATTAATAGCTTATCTTCAAGCTCGTTTTGCGAGTTTGCGCCAATTATAAAAGCAAGCTTTCCTACTCCTATATGGGCACACAACAACGGCCCATCTGCCATCGCCTTTAAACGCTTGTACGCGTTAATAAGTAATGCTTGAGAGTCGGCTTTAGTGAGCTTTAAATTTAAGTATTCACTATTTGCACTTTGGGTAACAACGATAAAAAAACCTTTTTGGTATTTGCTTGTTAATCTGTCGCATTGCAGCTCAAACCATTCTCTATTAGGTAGTTTTGTTTGCGAGTCTCTAAAGCGTAAACGTTTATTTTCTTGTTCCATCATCGATAAATTTTGTTTAATGAGCTGTTCTTGCGTGCAATCGTAAAAGTCGTATACACGGTAGTTAGTACTCATTGTTATTTGTTGGTAGCAGGCTTTAAAATAGCTTTTTTTGTACTTCACAATTTTATTTTGAGCATTAGGGGCGTCAAAAACTAAAGTAGGAAATAAATGAGAAAGGTTAACGCATTCTTCTTTTAATTCTTTTTTTATACCAAACATATCAATAGCGTGTTGATTAAAATCAGTAATGACAAGATTTTCGTCAACAATAATTTTGGCTTTATTTGATTCGGTGAACAGGCTTCGATAAAGCTCATTTTTATCTTTAAGGTGTGTATTAGCGCTTATCATTGTTTTGTTTAAACGCTTAGCAGCCACAATTGTGCGTGCCACAGCAAGGGGAATACAAATGTTAAAAAATAAGAATATTAGCCCTGTAATGTATAAGCTGGCATCGGGAAGTTGCTGAGCAATGCCAGTTAAGCCCGATACATCAACGTTATTGATGATCATATAAAACGGTACAATATTTAATACGCCATAAGCAAGGGCTGTTCTATAACCAAGTAGCATAAGTGCGATTATTGGGCAGGAATACATATACATAGAGCCCACTTTAGCAAGCTCTAGGTCTGTTAAAAATAAGTTCATTGACACGCTAGCAGCTACAATGGCTATTAAAAGTACATGCGCGCTGAAGTGATAAAAACGCTTACTTGCTATAAGCAAACCGCATACAGTCGCAAAAAAACTGCTTGTTAATACAACAATATAAATTAAGTTAAACTCAATAGCGCTTGCGTACGTGTGGCACACCACAGCAAAACATAACACCATTACTAATGATAGAATAATGCGCAGTGCACTTACTCGCCAATTAGCAACCTGATCAGGGGCTGAATAGTGATCGTTTAATAAAAAGAACCTATTGAAAAAATGCATAATAAACAACAGTTAAAGCTCATTCTTCTATTAGACATTGATAACTTGTTAAAATCAATCAAATGAATATAATTTCTATTTACATTGTTCTATAAAATAGACAGGTGTAAACCTGCTCGTTAGCCGTTAAACATTCATTTTTCGAGTGTTTTTACAGTTATCCTCTTTAAGTGCGAAACCACTGCACCCTAAAAATTCACCGTGCTTAGATTTACGTTTACGCATTTCGCGACCACACTTTTCACAAATTGGATGCTGCGTTTTACACTCTGTATTCACACATTGTGAATACGTGCTTTTATCAACTGATGGGCTACTACAGCTTTTACACACTCGTAGTTTAGTTTCGCAAATCTGCGTATTAGTACAGCTATAATAATCACCATACTGACCCGTTTTTGGCACAATTAATCCGTCGCTGCACGTATTACACTCTCTTTGCTTTAGTTGCGACTTGTTAAACAACGTGGAGCCGATTTGAATAGGATAATCGTCATTTACTAGTTCTTTTACAAACGCTGAGCATGCATAAGGGTCTGCAATTAAATACGCTTTATGTTTTGCGCGCGTAATACCTACATAAAGCAAACGCCTTTCTTCTGAGTGAGTGAATTCATCTTGCACTGGTAATAACGACTCCACCAGGACGTTATTTTGATTATCGCTAGGAAACCCTAATTTACCTTGTTCAAAACCAATAATAATACAGTAATCGGCTTCAAGCCCCTTAGCGCTATGCAATGTCCAAAAATAAAGAGGGTTTGTATGCTTTTTATCTTTTAAATGCTGCTGCACGCTATTTAACATGTATCGGTATCGACTAAGTATGGCAATGCTCGCTGATGCATCGTTTTTTTGAATAGTGCTTATGCTCTGCTGTACTTTTATTTCTATCGATTTAGTGCCTTGGTATAAATCGTCTAACAAAATAACTTGTGGTGTGGTTACTTGCGTATGTGTGCTGATCTGCTTTTTATATTGCTCAGGGTTTTGCATTACAAAGCGCCCCGCTACATCACTAATACTATTGTTATATCTAAATGTTTTTTGCAACATAGTAAGTGAGTGGCTGCCCACTAATTCATTAAAGCGTGTAGTAAGCGCTAAATTACCACCCGAGAACCGATAAATTGCTTGCCAGTCATCACCTACCGCAGTAAAGCGTATTCCTTTGCCATATTTTAATATGGCATTTAAAAAAACCATACGCGCACTTGATATATCTTGAAACTCATCAACTAAAATGTGGCTCCATGGAATATTAAAATCTCCGCTTACTATCGCCTTTGTTGCTTGAATAATCATGTCGTCAAAATCAATGGCATTTTGCGTGCTTAGTTCATTTATATAAGCGTCATGAATTTGCACTAACAAGTTTGCATATTGTTGATAGTTTTTAATACCACTTTGCTTGATGCGCTGCGCTATTTGCTTATTACTTAGTTGCTCCACTCGAATAGCTTGTAAGCATTTTATGTACTTATCAATGCCTTGCTGTAACTGTCCTGAGTTATTTAAAGTATGAAATATTTCGTCGTTACTTAAAGGTGTTAATTCAACATTATGCTGCTTTAATTGTTTAGCGAGAGTTTGCTCTAGCTTTCCTTCTACCCAGTTGTAATGAAAGGTTTCGAGTAAAGTGGTGCCATTTTGTTTATGTAACTTACGCTTAAATGCAATTTGCTCGTTATAGTGTTTTTTATCTATATCGGCACGGGTATTCCCTTGCCTATCAATGCCAAAGTGCTCTAAGTAAATATCGTATTGAGGTATATAAAAGTCTGGTTGGTATTGCCCACTTAGCTCTGCGCCTTGATTAAAGTGATAATTCACCTCATAACTGTGCGCCACGCAATTCAAATGTAGCCAGTTTGAAATAAGCACTTCCTGATAACTTTTTACTTTATGACCCGCAAGGCTACGGTATTCGTTATCGCGTACGTACCGCTCGTACTGTGCATTATCTTTAAAGCTAAATATATCAATCGGCTCATGGAGTAAATCTACAAATGCTTTTAAAAACTGTGGCTCGGTTTGTATTTTTTTACTTACCCACCCAGTTAACCAACTATTTAATTGAACTGGGTCGGTTGCAAATTTTGACAATTCGATTGGCTTTTTAGCACTTTGTAATAATTTAAGCCCAAGCGCATGAAACGTTAAAATAGTGGGTGCTTTGGTATGCAATTTTGCATACGTGGCGCGTTTAATAAAGCGCTCTTTAAGCTCATTTGCTGCTGTTTTATTATAGGCCAGCACCAAAATTTGCTCAGGCTTGGCAATATCACACGCTATTAGATCTAACGATTTTGCGACCATCACAGATGTTTTACCTGTGCCTGCTGCCGCTAATACTAGGTTTTTATCGTTATCGCGTATAACCGCTAAGCGCTGCTCTGTTGTTAATGGATTTGACTCTACTTGATTAAAAAAGTCATTTTTAAGAGTTAGCTGTTTTTTTTCATATTTATGGCGCAGCTGTGCGATTGCATCGTGAGTATTGGGTGTGGAGCTCAGTATATTTAAAAATTTAATACTGCTTGGCGATAAGTGTTGTTGCCATGTATTTATACTTTGAGCGTATTGTTTAGCAAGTAAAAATACTTCGTTATTAAGTATTTTCATGGAACTATCACGTAAAAACTCATCTAAAGCATAACGCTTTAGCAAAGCCTTGGCGTTATTTACTTTTTGCTCAAGCATGGCTGAAAATTGCGTATTAAGGGCGGTATTTAAAGACTTAGCTTGTGCTTTGTTTAAAAAGCTAATTGATGTATTGCTACTATCGCACAAATTAATTTTGGCGCTAAATAAACGATTTTTAAGTATTGAGTAATTATCAAAGTCTTTAATTAAAAATGTCCGTGCGGGAACACTTCTAAAATGCACAACAAGGCGCTCTTGTTCAATAGTTACGTGTTTAATACGGGTAAAAAAACGGCCTAGCCAACTTGGAGTAGCAATATACTGCGCCATAATACTCAATATGAAGATATGCTTTGGCTTGATTGTAACATACTCTTTTATATTACATTTAACGCTAAATAGTAGTCATTTATCAAGCAACCTCTTAGCAGGCTGACTTTTAAAACTTAATGTTATCATTTTACTCACAACCATTAACAATTTTAAACATTTACAGATAGTGTGTTGTGTAACAATGCACAAATACACTTAATATATTTACCAGGTATATCCGCAATTAAACAATTACTTATAGCTAATTCAGTGGTTAAAAGGAGCTAACATGCTTAAAAAGTGCATTACCACAACTGCTTTAATTTTATTATTATGCGCCTGTACAACAGAAACAGAGTCGAATTTAGTAAAAACAAAAGGAATTTGGGCAGGCTTTGAACTGATTTCTGACGGTAACCGCACGCGTGTTAACGCAGAGCTAAATGCGGGAGATGCTAATGGCTCAAACATTATTTTAAGCGATAGCGACTCATTGCAAGCTGTTGTTAATAACACTGCTATTGTACTTACAAAAGATACCGACTTTTTAGACGTTGATTACCAAGCGTATATAAATGCTACTGATGATAACCAACAGTTTGATATAAAATTTAAACGAGACGATGGCATAAATGCGAATTCAGGTGTGGAACTACCTTTAAATTTTATTATTTTAACCCCGAGTAACAACCAAACTTTTAGTATTAATAGTCCCCTTACAGTTCAGTTAGATGGCACTGATCCCAATAGTACTAGTCAAGTAGAACTTAGCAGTAGCTGCACTAACAATAATAATGAAACACTTTTACAATCAATGCTTTTTGCGCTTAGTACTTCGCGCCTTGAAATAGATTTGCAAAGCTTAGATATGTTTAGCAGCTCGCAAGTAGATCAAAGTAAAACGTGTAGTTTAACCGTTAGTGTAAGGCGTGAACGAGTAGGTAGTATTTCGGGTGAGTTCGCAAACCAAAGTTATATTAAAGCCCAGCAATCACGCGCTATTAAAAATATGACTTTAACGTTTTAATTTGCACGCTAATTTACTCAGCGTTAAGCTACGCCTTTATTAAGTAATTTTACCAATTGTAATTGCCCTCCTTATTTATAGGAGAACAAATAACAGTTGATATAAAGGTTTATTATGACTAACAGCACATACCCTATTGGCACACCAGGCAAAAAATGGAATAACAACGATAAAGCCCAGTGGTTAGCACGCCAAAACATTAAACGCAGTTACCAAAACGAAGTCGTAACGCTAATTAATGACCTTAAAAGCACCTTAGATATAGAGCAATACGGCGAGCTTAATTACGCCGCTGGTACTTACCCATTATATATATTAAAAACGCCTAACTTTAATGCCAATAAACCAACTGTTTTAATCACCGGTGGTGTACATGGCTACGAAACCAGTGGCGTACATGGCGCACTTAGATTTGCTAAAACATCTGCTATGCAACACTCTGAGCAGTTTAATATTGTTGTTGCGCCCTGCATTAGCCCTTGGGGATATGAAACAATAAACCGCTGGAACCCTGATGCTATTGACCCTAACCGCTCATTTTACGAAGGCAGCCCAGCACAAGAGTCAGCAGCTATTATGGCGTTTGTAAAATCACTCAATGTAGACTTAGTTGCTCATATTGATTTACACGAAACAACCGACAGCGATAACAGTGAATTTAGACCCGCACTTGCTGCCCGTGAAGGCACGACAAACACTAATTGGAACATACCTGATGGGTTTTATTTAGTGGCCGATACCAATAAGCCTGAGCCTGAATTTCAAAAAGTAATTATCGAAGATGTGGCAAAGGTCACGCACATTGCCCCGAGCGATGAAAACAACCAGCTAATAGGCGTCCCTCAAGAGCAATTTGGCGTTATTAATTACGCAGCACGCGATTTAGGTTTGTGTATGGGCTTTACAGATGCACCCTATGTAACCACAACAGAGGTATACCCTGATAGTCCAACAGCCACAGATGAAGAATGTATTTTGGCGCAAGTAGCGGTTATTAAAAGCGCGCTTAACTATATTAAAGCACTTTAATAAGTTTGCAGCCGCTTGTACCCTCTTGGCTGCTAAACTACATTTAGATAAAAAGCTAATTTAGGAGGTATTAATGGAATACAAAAATAAAAACGGACACGTTAATTTATCGCTTGAAAATAACATAGTTATTGCACAATTTAGCGGAAACCTAGAACTTGAGCTTTTAAGTAATTTTAAAACAGCGCTTTTTGAAACCATTCAATCATTTAAAGGCGAAAAATGGGGTTATATAAGTGACTCATCAAACGTTGTAGCTGCAACCCCACAGGCCGAGCAAGAAATGGTAGCCATAAGCCACAGCATGCAGCAAAACAACTGTTTAATTAGCGCGTTTGTGCTTACATCACCTATTGCTATAAGCCAAATGCAACGAATAATGCAAAACGCCAAAAGAGACGTTACTTTCAAAGATTGTCTTTTTGATAATCTAGAATCTGCAAAGCATTTTATTTTAAATGAATTAAACAATGACTTGAGCTAGGTAGAGCTCAAGTCGTTGTTTATATAGAGCTTATATACTGTACTAATTTTTATAAAATTGGCTGTCTTTGGTTATAGTAATGCTGGCATCTTCTTGCGCTGTTACTATAAATTGTAACTTACTCACTTTGTGCGCAATATTGTAACCATCGGCTGTTACAGTAACGGGGACTCTTTTCATTGCACCTGGCTGTATAAGTGTAGAACTTGGACTTGAGAGTGTTGCTTCTGGCAAGCCCTCTATGGCAATACTGTAATGCAGTGCTTGCTGCGTTTTATTAATAATAGTAAGTGTATAAGGGTTTTCTACCAGGCCCTCGTAGTTCACTCTATAAAGCGCATTCCTATCGCGTAGTACTGAGGCTTCTATTGGTGTGCGTTGCAGCATCCATGCAAACATAGAAATTATTAACAAAGCCGTTAATGCGCCGTATCCTATTAGTTTTAATCTAAATGGATTGGTTTTTTTGCCTTCCATTTGTTTTTCGCTGGCGTATTTAATTAAGCCTTTTTGATAACCAAATTTCTCCATGGTATCGTCGCAAGCATCAATACATAAGCCACAGTTTATACATTCATATTGTAAGCCATTTCGAATGTCTATACCTGCCGGGCAAACCTCTACACATAAGTTACAGTCTACACAGTCACCTAAGTTAAGCTCTTTTGGATCGGCTTTGCGTTTACGCGGTCCACGACTTTCACCGCGCTTGCTATCATAGGTAACAAGCAACGTATCTTTATCAAACATAACAGCCTGAAAACGAGAATACGGGCAAGCAATCGTGCACATTTTTTCGCGTAAAAACCCTGCATTACCGTAAGTGCAAAAAGCGAATAAAAACACCCAAAAGCTCGTAATACCTGACCATTCAAATGTAAGCATTTCCATATACAAACTTTTTGCTGGAATAAAATACGCCATAAACGAGGTGGCGGTTAAAACTGAAATAATAATCCACGCACTGTGCTTAGTTATTTTTTTGCGCCAAGTACTTAGCGTCCACTGAGATTTATCTAATTTAATTCGCTGATTTCGCGTGCCTTCTATGCGCTGCTCTACCCACGAAAACATGAGCATCCATATTGTTTGCGGGCACGTGTATCCACACCAAACCCGACCAAGCCAGTTGGTTACAAAAAATAACGCAAAAGCCCCCACCATGAATAGCAAGGCTAAAATCATAAAATCTTGAGGAAGGAGTGTTAAACCAAAAATAGTAAAGGTTTGCGTTGCCACATCAAGCAGCACAGCTTGTTGACCGTTATATTGGATCCACGGTATTGCAATAAAAGTTAGCATTAACAGCCAACCTAAATTACGGCGTATGCGCTGAAAAAATCCTTTTTGCTCGCGGATATAAATTGGCCCTTCGGTGTTATAGGGCTTAATGATCATGTCTTCTTCTTTAATATCAAACTTCATAGTACTTGCTTCATAATGACGGGTATTACGCAAGCATTTGCAACTTTCAGACCAAGCTGAAAATTTATTTACATTATTGATATTAAACGGTTTATTTCAAAGAAATAAAATAAAATTCGCGACATTAAACGCACTTCGCGATATATCACGAATCTTTAGCAATCCCTAACTTTCGCATTTTTGAGCGTAGTGTACTCTCAGGTAAGCCCAATTTAACTGCCGCTCCTTTATCACCTGATATTTGCCAGTGCGATAACACAAGAACAGAGGTTATATGCTGCTTTTGCGCTTCATCGAGCGTAAGTGAAGGATTAATAACTACTTCACCACCCGCTTGCAAAGGCTGACTTAGCTGAAGTACCGCTTGATTAGATAAAATAGCTTCGCGTTCAAGTACATTTTGCAGCTCTCTAATATTGCCTGGCCAATCGTAAGCCTGCAGCTGCGTAATTACTTTTTTACTTAGCCCTTTTAAATTTTTCCCGAGCCGTTTATTTAGCTGCGCAATCAAATTAGCGCATAAATAAGGAATATCTTCTTTTCGATCTTTAAGGGCAGGTACTTTTATAGGAAATACATTGAGCCGATAATACAAATCAATTCTAAACGTGCCTTTTTTTACCATTTCCCACAGGTCGCGATTAGTCGCTGCAATTACTCTAATGTTTACTTTTAGCGTGTTGCTGCCACCCACGCGTTCAAACTCTTGTTCTTGCAGGACTCTCAGTAATTTACTTTGCGCCTCAAGTGGAAGCTCTGCTATCTCATCTAAAAACAAGGTGCCTTTATCAGCAAGTTCAAAGCGCCCTTTACGGCGGTCATTGGCACCTGTAAACGCGCCCTTTTCATGACCAAACAATTCAGATTCTAGCAAACTTGGGGTAAATGCGGCGCAATTTACTTTTATAAAGGCTTGTTCGCTACGCTTGCTTAGTCGATACAAATTACGGGCTACTAATTCTTTACCCGTGCCATTTTCGCCAAGTATAAGCACTGTGCTGTCGGTTTCACTTACCAGTTTTATTTGATCTAACATGGTTTGAAATATATGGCTTTGTCCAACTAGCCCTGAGTCTTGCCAGTCTTCGTTGAGCTCTGCAATTAAGTAGTTGTTTTCATCTTTTAGCTGCTCACTTAAGTGCTTTACTTGAGTAAGTGCCTCTTGCAGTGCATTTTGTGTTTGCTGTTGCAGTGATATATCGCGAAATACCGCTACAGCACCAATTAACTTATCATTTTGATAAACCGGTGTTGAAGTGTATTGAACTGCAAATGAGCTACCGTCTTTACGCCAAAAAACTTCATTTTTAACTTCACGACGCTTTCCGTCAAACATGGTGCAGTAAATTTGGCATTCATCTGCGGGATAAGGTGTGCCATCAGCATGAGTATGGTGATGATATTGGTGTATTTTTTTACCTAATAGTTCTTCAGCGCACCAACCTGTCATGCGCTCAGCGGCAGGATTAACAAACACCGCATTACCCGATAGGTCAAAACCGTATATGCCCTCACCTACTGCGTTTAGCAATAATTTAGGATCGTTTAAAAATTGTTTTATCATAAATGCACCTCGCGAAATATCGCGAGCATTATGGCAATTTTATACGCTAAGTGCACTCATTACTTAAAGTGCACTTACGCGTAAATTAAAACGCTAGAAATAGTGCTTAAATAACGTTTTTACATCTATTTTTGCACCTAGCCTTGCGGCTATTAAATAAAGTCCTACAAGTTTTCGGTGAATAAATAACGCATCAACGGGCGGTGTATGCCATTGCTGAGATTGCGCACTAAGGGCAAGCCCTGCATTTTTAATTTTGAGCGCGAGTTCACTATTTTTAAAATCAAATTCCCCTTTTACTCTTAGCGGCTCGCACGCCATTAAAAATAAATCAATGACGTTGTTTTTATACTCATCAACTAAGTCATTTTTAAAATAACCTATGTGTGATGCCGCTTTAAGTACACCTTCTCGGTTGTTTTCGCTACCCGCTTTAAATAAGGCTAAGTACGCTAAGCTAAGCTCGGTTGATATTTCTCGCGTTGCACCAAAATCAAATAAAACAATTTTTTGTGTATCAAGCTGATAATGAAAGTTGGCAAAGTTAGGGTCGGTTTGAATTAATTTAAATTCAAACATTTCTTTAAAAAACAAATCAATCAGTTGCTCTGCAACAAAGCTTTTTTGACTATCTGGTAGCTCTGTAATGCTCTCAATAGGTTCTGCTTTTATATACTCCATAGTTAGCACTTGTTGTGTGCTGTGCTCTGGATATACGTTGGGTACTTTAAAGTGGGGATTAGTTGCTAATGCATTTTTATAACGTATTAAATACTGAGCCTCACGTTTATAATCAGCCTCAGCTAATAACTGTGCCTTAGCCTCATTAATAAGTGGTTTAATATTAAGATCTTTTGGCAATAATCGAGAAATCGTTAATAACGAAATAACGTTATCGACATCACTTACTACACTTTTAGCAATACCAGGGTATTGAATTTTAACAGCAAGCTGCTCGCCATTTTCTTTATAAGCCAAATGGACTTGCCCTATTGAAGCCGCTGCAAAAGGTCTTAGCTCAATGTGAGAAAAACGCGCTAGCCACTCATCCCCCCATTGCTCTTTTAACACTTCAACAAGCTGCTTATGAGGCATTGGATTCGCGTCTGAGCGCAGTAAAGCAAGTAACTGAGCCAATTCAGGACTAAGTAAATCACCGGCATCCATTGAAAGCAATTGCCCTAGCTTCATCGCAGCGCCACGTAAATGAGATAGCTGTATAGCTAGTTTTTCAATGTTTTTAGGTTGTAGCAGTAAGCTTTTATTGTCCCAACCTTTACCTGTTAGCGCGCTCTTAGCGCCATCAACTAACATGTTGGTAGCAACACCTGTGGCAAGTGAGCCTAATTTTGCAAAGCGAGAAAGCCTAGAAGTGGGAACAGTACGAGGAGCCGCCATAATATTAAAACCTAATTAGCCTGAAAGTCAGGCTAATTAATACGTATATTATAAGTAGGTAGATCTACTTATAGACGAGGTACTAGCTTAATTGCACCTTCAACCACTTTCATATCAAGTGGAAGCTTACTAAGTAGCATCATTTTAGGGTCATCCATATTTAGAGTATAAACAGGGTTAACCGCTAAAAAAGCATTAATCACATCCATTGCTTGGCTATCAAGTGCACCTAAATTACCTTTGAAACCACCGGCATCAACACTCGAATCAAGTAATTTAATATTACGTAAAAACACCGCTTTTTTCTCACTGTCGTAAAATGGGCTACCTTCAATTTGTAGCTTTAAACGCACTGGGTATTTAAGTGCGAATGCATTAATTTCAGCGCTTGAATCAGCACCAAGAACAACAACGTCGCGGTTATCAGGCCCAATATTGACACTTAAGTCGTTTACATCAAACTGAACCGGCAAACCCATTAAGCTTACTTTTTCACTTAACTTTGGTAATTGCTTACCCAGTACAGACTCAACCTCAGAGTTAGTAAATGAATATACTGATATGCCTTGCGTGGTATTACAGGCGGTTAAAAATAACGCTGCAATAATAACTAAAATTCTCATGAGAACCCTTTTGTTTATAAATTAGTGGTACATAAAAAAGCCGCTATTAAAGCGGCTTAGTAAAATAGTAACCAGCACATATTATGCTGGTTTTATTAAGCTGCAAGTGTCGCTTTAAGTCGCGTTAGTGTGTCAGGTTCAACTGAACCGTCACTGAGCGCTAATAACTGTTTTAAATAATAGTTTAAATCAGCATGATCGCCACGATGTTTGTCATCTAGCATGGCTACTTGTTCTGCCATTCTAAGTGACTTATCGGTTGAACTTACGTTCGCTAGTATTTCCATGCGAGTAATAAGTTGCTCTTTACTTAATGTTGTTTTAAGCGGTGCTTGATACTGACTTGGTAACGCTTCATTGTTTTCAAGTGCAGTAATTAATGCATCTAAATTAGCTTGCTCAGATTTACTTGTAAGCAATGCAAGTTTATCTTCAATAGCAGCTAGTAGCTTAGTAACCTTTGGCGCTAACGATCTAAATTGCGTGTACCCTTTCACTTTTGTTTCTAGGTCGTGCAACTGCGCTCTTTGATTAACATCACTAAGTGCTGCTTCAAGCTCAGCAAGTTCTGCAATTGCTTGTTTATCTGACTCGTTTTGCTCGAGTTTTTGCTGCTCAAACTTACTACTACGCTTAGTAAATGTTTCATCGTTATACTGACGAAACTTTTGCCATAACGCATTTTCAGCTTTTAAACCAGCAAAGCCAATGGTTTGCCATTGCTGCTGCATTTGCTTCAACTCTTGGCAGGCAGCGGCTAAATCATCGCTTTGTGATAATTGCTGCGCTTTTTCTACTAACTCATTTTTAAGTGCTGCATTACTTTTATGAAATGCGTTTAATAAAGCCAGTACTTGTTGTTGCTCATTTTTATAACGATCGTTTAGTGTACGGTATGTTTTAGGGTCAACTTTACCCACACTGCGCCACGCTTTATTTAAACGATTGTATTGGCTTTCATATTGTTTCCAATCAAAATCATCCTCAGCAGTTGGCTGTAAATGGAGCGCATGCATGTCGTTAATAATACTTTCACGCTGTGCTTTTGATGCTTCGCGTTGCACTTCTTGCTCTGCGAAGTAACTACGGCAAGGCGCAAATAACAACTCGATTTGTTCATCAAACTGCACACCTTGTAGCTTTTCTTCATCTGTGTCTAAACGACCTAACTCATTCCAACGTTTACGTAGCGCTTTTACTTGCTCTGCGCGTTGTTGTGGGTCTGTACACTCTTCGCTTACTAATGCACTTACTTCTTCTAATAAAGCTTTACGCTTTGGTGCTGCAGCGTATTTTTGCCAATCTTTCGCATCTGCAAGTTGCGCTTCAAGGTCTGCTTTTATGTTTACAAGTGGCTGCTGATATTGCTCAGTAAGTGTATTAAATAACTCTTCAAAGCCTTTAAACACGCCAAAAGCAACATTAAAACGACCTTCTTCAATTAGGCGCTTAACATCACGAGCTTTGCGCTTTGCTTGGCTTTGGTTTTTTTCAAGTGGCTTAACTAGCTCATTCATTGGTGCTAAAAATTGCTTTTTATGCCCATTTAACTGTGTTTTAAAGGTACTTTGCAGTGCGCCATCTAAAACATTCAAATGATTACGCGCTGCTTTAAAGCCATTATTAAATTCAGTTAGAGTTGCATCGTATTGTGCTAAATCCTCTGCTGGCTTAATTTCGCATAATGCTGCAAAAGCGAGTTTGTACTCTTTAATAGCCGTTGTTAGCTCGGGTAACTTAGCAACTTGAGTAAATAGTTTTTCTAACTTGCTTACAGCAAGTTTTGATTGTGCATTATTAGCAAGTTCTGTTTCGCTAATAGCTTGCTTAGCTTGCGCTACTTTTGCATCAAGCCAATCTTGTTGAATTTGCTCTGGAGTTTCAAGACCAAGCTGTAAGGCATTTTCAATTTCTTCACCTAAAGCTTCAAGTGTTGCAAGTGCTAATAATTGACGCTGTTGTTGCGCTAATTGCTGCTGCTCTTTGTCATGTACTGCTTTTAGCTGTTCAATGTGTGCATCTAACTTAGTAGTAATAGAAATATATTTTTCATCAAGCAGCTTTACACGTTCATCACTTAACCATTTGAGCTCAAGTGCTTGCCACTGGGCCATTAATTCGCCGGCTTGTGAATTTACAACACCAAAATCTGTTTTTTCACGTAAAGCATTTAACTTAGCTAAAATAACACGTGTTGCACTTTCAACCTGAAGTGGCATTTCAATTGCTAAACGCTCATTTTCAATATGCGTTTCAAGTGCTGCTTTTGCATCACCTTTTGCATGTTTAACTAATGGCTTAATTAATTGATGGGTAATAACAAGTTCAACTAACTGAGTTTGTAGCTCTTCGCTACCTTCTTTAAATGCTTTTTCTACTAATTTTGGATTTGCTAAACGTTTTAATAATTTAACGCGTACTTGCAGTTCTTTTTCTGCAAATGCTAACTTTTCGAGTGTTTTAACAGGTGCAAAACGCTCTATGTATTCACTTTTGATTTGCGCTGTTAATGTACTTTCGCTATTTAAAACAGCATTAGATATTTGCAGCTCTGCTATATCTTTTAATGCTTGATCTTGTTTATACGCTTTCCACCATAGCGGCAAATTGTTTACCTTTTGCAGCGCTTTACGGCGAATTTCAGCTGAGCTATCTTCAAGTGCTAACGTGTTTAATATGGTTGCATCACGTTCAATGTCTAATTTTTCGATAGCATCAAGACGTACTTGTTGCTTTGGGTGTTTCCACTTAGGTGTAAAAAGGTGCTTAAAGATCATGTTCACTAAACCTAGCTATTTCGTTGTCTGATTTGAATTCTTTTTGTAGTTGAGCTTTTGTCTTTTGGATCATTTCACCATTAGCACCAATCGTAAATTGCTCGTTTGATTGAGCCACCTTTGCTTGATACAACATAACCAACTGCACTGTTTGTTGCTTTTGTTCATCTGATAAAACGGTACCGTCTGGCCACTTGCCAGTAGAAGCACCGTATTGTAAGCGTTCGAATAATTCGGGAGTAATATTTTGTACAAGATTGTCGATGTTCATGTCATTTTTTCTTTTTTAGAGTCACTAAAATAATACGATTTACAAGGTACCAAATACAGCCTATGCCTATCGCGGCAGTGTAAGCATACCACTGAAGTGTTTCTTCTTGCGGTTGTAAAAAGTACAAGCAGAAAAAACCACCTAAAAATAAGATAAGCGCCAAAAAGGAGTGATTTATAAACATCTGCTTTTTTTTAATTCGCTGTTCGCGCTGAAGTTGTAAAACTTGCTCGTCGTTTAGCTCTGCAATGTTGCTTTCGCAATGCGGACATTGCTTATGTTTATCTGAAATTGATTTTGCACATTTTGGGCAACGAATAATCGCCATACTTCTCTCCATACTACGCATAAAAAAAGCGCCTTTCGGCGCCTTTATTGTACTTGTTTTATTTCTCGTTGTCTTTTTTGAATTCAAACCAACAACTGATTTAGGGGCTATAATTTTCTAAGTTGCCCACTAAGTTTAATTACTCAGCGTCTTTTGACTGTTTCTCTAGACGCTTTTCCCAAAACGAGGCGTTTTTAATCCCTAATTTAACTGGATCAAATGTGATTTTTCCGCCTTTTTTCTTCTGATCCTCATAATCGCTCAAACATAACAAAGCTGGCTTAGCTACAAAGAAAATAGCTAAAATACCCAATATGTTAATCCAAGCCATTAAGCCAACGCCAATATCTCCAATAGTCCAGATATAACCTGAATTATTAACCATACCGTATGCAACCATGAACATAATCACAAATTTCACAAGGACAAGCGGGATATTGCCTTTAAAGTAACGATTTAAGTAAGCAATATTTGTCTCTGCAATGAAGTAATAAGCAAGTATTGTGGTAAAGGCAAAGAAGAATAATGCAATACCGACAAATGCTTGTCCAAAGCTGCCAAATACACTAAATAAAGCCATTTGAGTAAAGGCTGCTGAGCCTACTTCAGTCGCTGCATCGACATTTTGTACAATAAACTGTCCTGCTGGTAAATCACCCACAACATTATATTGCTGCGTTATTAAAATCATTAATGCTGTTGCAGTACACACAAAAATGGTATCAACATAAACCGAAAAAGCTTGTACTAAACCCTGTTGAGCTGGGTGATCAACCTCTGCAGCGGCTGCAGCATGAGGCCCACTACCTTGGCCAGCTTCATTAGAATATATACCACGCTTTACGCCCCAACCAATAGCGGCACCAAAACCAGCCTGTGCAGTAAATGCATCACTAATAATTAAATAGAATATATCAGCTACTTTATCTAAATTTAAAAATACCACGATTAATGCCAGTACTATGTAACCCAGTGCCATAAATGGCACTACTACTTGCGTAAAGTTTGCAATACGCTTTATACCGCCAAAAATAATAAACGCTAAAACAATAAGGATGATTGCTAAAGCGACTAACTTAAAGCTACCTACGTCACCAAAGCTAGTAGTAACCATGTTGCCACTGCCAAACACTTGGGTAAACGCATTACCTACTGCATTTGCTTGTACACCAGGTAGAAAAACACCACAGGCAATAATCGCCGAAACAGCAAATAAAACAGCTAGCCACTTTTGCCCTAAACAACGGTCAAAATAGTACGCTGGGCCACCACGATATTGCCCATCTTCTTCTGTTTTATAAATTTGGCCTAAAGTAGACTCTGCGTATGCAGTGCTTGCACCTAAAAATGCAACAACCCACATCCAAAAAATTGCGCCTGGCCCACCAAAGCCGATAGCGGCAGCAACGCCAGCGATATTACCAACGCCTACTCGTCCAGACAACGATACTGCAAGGGCTTGAAAAGATGAGATACCTTTATCAGACGTGTTAGGACTAAATAATAACTTACACATTTCTTTAAAATGTCTAACTTGAGCAAATCGAGTTAATACTGAATAAAACAAGCCTGCGCCTAGGCATAAATAGATGAGTGCATTACTCCAAACAACATCATTAACAGCACTTACAAAAGCTTCCATGGATATCCTCTATAGTTATATTTATTATTTTTAATTACGAGACTCTGCTTTAGCTACTACGCTACATAAGCTTTACGAAATAAGGTTTTACCTCTCCCGTCCCGACTCATGATTTAATTAATCTTAACTTAAGTAACCTAACTTTGTTAACACTTAATTTTCAAAATATATAATTACACACTTGGCGAAAGGCATTACATCTGTAGTATTTAAATGAAAGTAGATTGATTTGTACCGATACGGTGATGATACGCAGCGAAGAAGCGTTGAAAACGTTTTAAGAATAAAGCTGCTATATGATTATTATTTTTTATACAAAGGGTTTTATTAAAAGCAAAAAGGGTATCAAAACTATTGATACCCTTTTAGATAAACGTTTTATCTTAAATCATCAACAACATTAACAATAGCCGCTAATGTATCTTGACCAAATTGATACGAACGACGATCTGACCAGCCGTAATCTGGATCCGGTAAAGCGTTGTTATCTTTAAATGGCATTTCAATTGTGTACGTTAATGCTTTGAATTCTTCAGCCGTAGCTGATGAACCTACCGTTAGGTTAGCTTGACCTGGCTCATCTTTTGGATAGCCATGCTCATCTTGAAACTCAGGTGTAATAGTTAAAAGCGCAGCTTTAAAGCTATCTTCTAAACCTTTTAAGCGTTCATCGTAACTTGGAATACCTTCACTGCCTGCCACAAAGTTATATGGGATAGCTTCATCGCCGTGTATGTCTAAGTGCATATCTAAGCCAGCTTCGCGCATTTTATTAAGCACTAAGTAAACCTCAGGGCTATTTTCCATGCTTGGTGTTTGCCATTCACGGTTTAAGTTAACACCTTTAGCGTTAGTACGAAGGTGTCCGCGTGCGCTACCGTCTGGATTCATATTAGGCACAACGTAAAAAACTGCTTTTGATAGAAGCGCAGCTGCATGTGGGTCTTCGTCATCAAGAAGTTTGTGCAGTAGACCTTCAACATACCACTGCGCCATTGTTTCACCTGGGTGTTGACGTGCTGTGATCCAAATGGTTTTCTTGTCTTCACTTGGCTCACCAATTTTAAGCACACTCATATCGCGGCCATCGAGTGTTTCACCAAGCGTTATTAATTGGCAAGCGCCTTGGCTTTGTGCCCAAGATAATAAATCTAAATGGCGGTCGTAACTGTATGGCGCAAAGTAAGCAAAATATACGCTGCCGCACTCTGGTTCAATTTCAAAGCTTAATGTGCCATTTTCATAGCTTGATGGTACACGAAACCATGTTTGGCGGTCATATGATGCAACGGCTTGGTACCCTTCCCAACCATCTGGGTAAGCTGATTTATCAAGCTCATTAATATTTAACTTATGCAATTGGTAAGGTGTTGTTTCAAGACGAAAGTGAAACCACTGATAAAATTCAGACTGGTGATCTTTATTAATTTCTAATTGAATATTTAAAGGATCGGTGGCTTCAATAACTTTGATATTACCACTGTCGAAATTGCTGCTGATTTTCATGAAAAAACCTTTAGGTTGAATAAGTTTATCTGCTTATTAATTCACAGAACTGACATTATTTTATAAATAGTAAAACGAATGTGCATCTTCTTAATTAAAGCCTATCACAAGGCATACGCTTTAAAAATAATACACGACCAAAAAAGCCAGCAACATGCTGGCTTTTAAGTCACTGCAAATAAATTAGCGAGGTAAGCTTGGGAATGACACTTCGGCCATATCGCGCATACAACGAACTACTTGGCAGCTGTAACCAAACTCATTGTCGTACCATACATATAAAACAATACGGTTATCTTCAACAATTGTTGCTTGTGAATCAACAACACCTGCGTAACGGCTACCTACTAAATCGGTAGATACAATTTCCGTTGATGCAGTGTAATCAATTTGATCACGTAAGTCTGAATGAAGTGCTGTATCGCGTAAAAATGCGTTTAGCTCTTCAACTGATGTGCTTGTTGCTAAGTTAAGATTTAAAATAGCTAGCGACACATTAGGTGTAGGTACGCGGATTGCGTTACCTGTTAACTTGCCTTCAAGCTCTGGTAATGCTTTTGAAACCGCTTTTGCAGCACCTGTTTCAGTAATTACCATATTGAGTGCTGCGGCACGGCCACGGCGCTCTGCTTTGTGGTAGTTATCAATAAGGTTTTGATCGTTCGTGTACGAGTGTACAGTTTCAACATGGCCATTATTGATACCAAACTTATCGTTTAATGCTTTAAGCGTTGGTGTAATTGCATTGGTTGTACAGCTTGCTGCACAAACAATTTTATCTTCAGGTAAAATATCTTTGTTATTAACACCATATACGATGTTTTTGATATTGCCTTTTGCAGGAGCTGTTAATAATACTTTTGCAGCGCCCTTACACTCTAGGTGCTGGCCAAGGCCCGCTTCGTCTTTCCAAATACCGGTGTTATCAACAATTAATGCATTGTCGATACCGTATTGAGTGTAATCAATTTCGCTAGGAGAGTTAGCGTAAATAACTTGAATGTAGCTACCGTTAGCTTTAATTGCATTGCGTTCTTTATCAATCGTGATTGAGCCATTGAATGGACCGTGAATTGAATCACGACGCAGTAAGCTTGCACGCTTTTCAAGATCCCCATCTTTACCACCACGCACAACAATAGCGCGCAAACGTAAATCTGAATATGGACCTGATTTTTCAATTAATAAACGCGCTAATAAACGACCGATACGACCAAAACCATACAATACTACATCGCGTGGCTCTTTCGCTGGTGAGTCTGTTATTTCTGCAAGTTCATCTTTTACAAACTCTTCTACTGAACGACCTTTTGCGGCTTCAGTGAACAAATAACTATATGCAAGCTTACCAATATCAATACGTGCTGAGTTTAATTCCATTTTGCTGATAGCTTCTAAAAATGGGAAGCTTTCGCGCAAACGTAATTTAGTGCCTTCAAACTGAGCAACGGTTTTGTGAGATTTGATAATATCGATAGTACTGGCATTTACGAGAGGACGGCCATATACAGCGATTTCGATACCACGATTACGGTAAAGCTTACCAATGATTGGTTGCATGCTTTCTGCGTAATCTTGGCGCTCTTGCCAACTATTTGTGTATTCTAACTCGTGAGATGAGGTCATTTTATTTACCTAAGTTTATCATTTTGAACGGATAGCCTTTAAAAATGCACTATATTTTGAGAGTAATGCACTTCAGGCAGGGCTATTCTAATTTAAACTGAAGTTATTCTCTACTGTTAGGCGTTAAATGATTGCGTTAGAATAACAAAGTAAATATTCATTTGGGGTTAAGGAATGCTTAAAAAAGCAAGTGTACTATTGGGTTTGCTAACATTGGCAGGGTGTGAAGAACCGTTAACACTCGCACAAGTGTGCAAAGAAACACCTGGCTTTTGTAGCGACTTAAACAAAGACAGTCACTGCAAGGATGAGCGTTCTGATGTAATTATCAAACGCCACATAGAATACAAAGACCCTACTGATGAAAATAAATACCAATTACTCAAGGACTTTGAATCTTATAACCAATGCATAACTTTGGCCGCTAAAATTGAACATATTAAGTTAAAAGCTAAAAAAACGTCACGTATTGATGGTCAATTAACGAGTATTAAAGAAATGACTCGGTTATATCAAGATACCCAAAATACAAACCACCCAGGTTTGCTTTACTACCAATGGTCACGAAATAACAACCAAAGTGCGTTGACTAAATTATTGGCTATAGAAAATGATAAAAGTGTAACGCAAAGTGCCGAAATGCAATTTTTTTTAGCATCGTACTATATTAAATTTGATGATGAAAAAACCATTGATTTACTTTATAAAACTCTAGAGCTCAATAAAAAAGACAACATACCGAATCTGGAAGTGTATACATCACTTATTAGTCTTTTTTATAAACATGATAAGTTTAAGCACGCATATATATTTTCTAAAGTAGCGCAAATGTCGGGGATTGAAAATATTGATGTATTTGAAATTAAGCAGAAATTAGTCGCAAATGGTAAAAGCTTAGATAGCCTAGATGTACTTGCAGAGCAAACATTTCAGCAAATAATGGCAGGTGATTTTGTATCTCCTCGAGAGTTTTAATTTATAATCGCAAAAATAACCTAATACCAATCTGCTTATGTATGGGGTCTATTTAACGTTAAGGAAATTACGCTAGAACTAGGCAAAAATTTTGTATCTAGTTGTTCTAGATAAAAATATTTTAACGACGTTATAGTGTTATTTAATTCGTTAAATTGATCAAAGATTTATGCAGGTTGGTATAATTTAATAACTAGGTTATTCAGGCAAATAAAAAGGCAGCTTACGCTGCCTTTTTTTATTTTGCTTTGCTTGTGCCCACTTCTACGCGGGTTTTAAGCTTTTGACCTGGTCGAAAAGTCACCACGCGACGTGCCGAAATAGGAATATCTTCGCCTGTTTTCGGGTTGCGGCCTGGTCTTTCTTTTTTGTCTCGAAGATCAAAGTTACCAAATCCAGAGAGCTTAACCTGCTCGCCTTTTTCTAGCGCTGAGCGGATTTCTTCAAAAAACGCTTCAACTAAATCTTTGGCATCTTTTTTATTGATCCCGAGCTTTTCAAATAGGTGTTCAGCTATGTCGGCTTTAGTAAGCGCCATATCTAGTCCCTCAACGATGCATTAAACTGTTCGGCCAATTCGGCCACCACGTTATCAACTACTAGATTGATATCTTTCTCTTCGAGTGTTCTATCAACCGCTTGCAGTGTTAGAGCAATCGCCAAACTCTTATAATTTGGCTCAATACCTTTGCCCTTATACACATCGAATAAGTTTAGGTCAACCAATTGATTTCCGCCAACTTTTTCGATCACGCTTAAAATGTCGCCAGATTTAACGCTGTCTGCCACTAAAATCGCGATGTCGCGGCGATTTGAAGGGAATTTAGACACCCCTTCGGCTTGCGGTAAATTTCTTTTTTCTATTGCTGACATTTCAATTTCAAAAACAAAAGTTGCGTTGTTGATATCTAACGACTTTTGAGCTTGAGGATGTAAAGCACCAAAAAAACCAACCTTTTTACCATCAACATATATTACTGCTGATTGACCAGGGTGAAGTCCATCTGACTGCTCGGCTTTAATTTCAAAGCGAGTAATGTCATTGGTAATTGCAAGTAAGGCTTCAACATCACCTTTTAAATCGTAAAAATCAACATTGCGTTTTTCTTCAACCCAATGCTCGCCATTTACAAGACCCGTAATAACACCGCCAATAACCGGTACTTGGTAAACACCATTTTCTGCACTTTCGTCGCTTATAAATTTAAGACCATGTTCGAATAAACGAATACGAGGCTGTTGGCGATTTTGGTTATACGCTACAGACGCTAATAAACCCGGCATTAAACTTACACGCATTGCTGACATTTCAATTGAAATAGGATGCGGTAATACCATTGCTTTACACTCTGGGTGTAAAATAGCTTGTGCTTTAGGGTCTACAAAGCTGTACGTAATTGCTTCTTGGTAACCACGAGTCACTAACGTATTGCGGAACTTGCTAAGCGCAATAGCTGCTTCGTTATGTGTCGTCATTTTAAGTTTTGCAGTTGGTGCAACATTTGGGATGCTGTTGTAACCGTAAACACGTGCTACTTCTTCAATTAAATCTTCTTCGATGCGAATATCAAAACGGTAGCTTGGTACGTCCGCACTCCAGCTTTCATTTTCTACTTTAAGATCAAGACCTAAACGCGTAAGAATGTCTGTTACTTTAGCATCTTCAATATGATGCCCAATAACACGGTCTAAACGTGCACGACGAAGACGTACTTCAGTCACTTTTGGTAGTTTATCAGCCGCAACAGCTTCAACTACAGGGCCTGCTTGACCACCTACAATCTCGAGAAGAAGTGCTGTTGCACGTTCCATTGCATCGTGTTGTAGAGCAAAATCAACACCGCGTTCATAACGGTGTGAAGCATCAGTGTGTAAACCGTAGCTACGTGCTTGTCCTGCAATTGCTACAGGATTAAAAAATGCGCTTTCAAGTAATATATCAGATGTTTTATCTGTAACACCTGATTGCTCCCCACCAAAAATACCCGCAATTGCAAGTGCTTTATTATGATCGGCTATCACAAGTGTTGTGTCGTTTAATTTAGCGGTATTACCGTCTAATAAAACAAGTTTTTCGCCTGCGTTTGCACTACGAACTTTAATACCACCTTCAATCGCATTTAAATCAAACGCGTGCATTGGGTGACCAAGTTCAAGTAATACATAGTTAGTAACATCAACTACAGGATCGATAGAACGTACGCCACTACGACGTAATTTTTCAACCATCCAAAGTGGTGTTTCAGCATCAAGGTTAATGCCCTTTATCACACGGCCAAGGTAACGAGGACATGCATCTTCGTTAACCAGCTCAATTGATACTTTGTCATCAATTGTTGGCGTAACCGCTGGGATATCTAATACATTTACGTCAATGCTATTTAAAACACCTACTTCACGAGCAAGGCCTTTAATACCTAAACAATCACCACGATTTGGTGTTAAGTCAACATCTATAATATTGTCATCAAGACCTAGGTAGTCACGTAAATCAGTGCCTACTGGTGCATCGCTTGGCAATTCCATAATGCCGTCGCCTTCTTCGCTAATACCTAGCTCAACAAAAGCACATAGCATTCCGTTTGAAGGTTGGCCGCGTAGTTTGGCTTTTTTAATTTTAAAGTCACCAGGAAGTACAGCGCCCACAGTTGCAACAGCAACTTTAATACCTAAACGACAATTTGGTGCACCACACACGATATCAAGTAGCTCATCGCCACCTACGTTAATTTTGGTAACACGAAGTTTATCTGCATCAGGGTGTTGACCACATTCAACAACTTCACCAACAACTACGCCATTAAATTTGGCAGCAGCAGGCTCAACACCATCAACTTCTAGACCAGCCATTGAAAGCTGTTCCGAAAGAGCTTGCGTATCAATAGCAGGATTAACCCACTCTCTTAACCACTTTTCACTAAATTTCATTTTATTGTTTCACTCTTAACGGAACTGGTTCAGGAATTTTAAGTCATTTTCGAAAAATGCACGCAAATCGTTTACGCCATAGCGCAACATTGTTAAACGCTCTACACCCATGCCAAAGGCAAAGCCGGTGTATTTTTCTGGGTCAATGCCCACAGACTTAAGTACATTGGGATGTACCATGCCGCAGCCTAGTACTTCTAACCACTTACCGTCTTTACCCATAACATCTACTTCAGCTGAAGGTTCTGTAAATGGGAAGAATGAAGGACGGAAACGAATTTCCATATCCTCTTCAAAGAAGTTACGTAAAAAATCATGCAAAATACCTTTTAACTCCGTAAAGCTAACATCGGTATCAACCATTAAACCTTCAACCTGGTGGAACATTGGTGTATGTGTTTGGTCGTAATCGTTACGGTATACACGTCCAGGTGAAATAATGCGCAGTGGTGGCTGCTCAGTTTCCATAGTACGAATTTGCACGCCACTAGTTTGTGTGCGTAGTACTAATTTAGGATTGAAATAAAAGGTATCATGATCAGCACGTGCTGGATGGTGCTCAGGGATATTTAGCGCATCAAAGTTATGAAAATCGTCTTCGATTTCTGGACCAGATTTAACTTCAAAACCTAACTCACCAAAAAAGCTTTCTATACGCTCAATAGTGCGCGTAACTGGGTGTAAACCGCCGGTAGGCATAACACGTCCTGGCAGAGTTACATCTATAGTTTCAGCAGCTAGCTTTTCTTCAAGTGCTTTACTTGCAAGCAATTCACGCTTTTCGTTAATAGCAGCTTGCACATCCTGTTTAGCTTGGTTTATAACTTGGCCTGCTTCTTTACGTTCTTCAGGTGCTATTTTACCTAACGTTTTAAGTAAGCTAGTGATTTCGCCTTTTTTACCAAGGTAATTAACCCTGATATCTTCTAACTGCACTATTTCACTGGCACTGGCTACCGCCTCAAGTGCTTGCGCTAATATATTTTCTAAGTTCATTCGATACCTGATCTTTCACAGAAGGTGATTGCTTAAGAGCGTGTTGGCCTTTCAAGATTGCTTTCAACTGTGTGGTTGGCTATTAAATAAGGTTAGGCATTGGGCTGTAGTTTCTACATCAGTCATGCAATAACCCTAAATAAAGACCAAACACGTGTTGTTCGAAGTGTTTATCTTGTGGCTACTCTCTTTGTTGTTCGGGTTTTGCATATAAAAACTATGCTAATGTCCTCACGACGCGATTAAAGCACCCTTAAGTTAAACAAATTCCAATCAGGAAAGGTAAACACGCTCTGATAATAGCTTATGATAACTGAAAGCAGGGTCTAGATTCTAGACCTACTACAGCTTTAACGTTGATTTTATAAAAGGAATAGTTAATTTTCGCTGTGCAGCCATAGATGCATGATCTAATTTGTCGAGTACATCTAATAAAGCTCGCATATCACGGCTTAAACGAGTTAATAAAAAGCGTGCACACTCGTCACTTAATTCAAGGCCGCGCATGTGAGCGCGCTTAACAAGTGCTTGTGCTTTATCGTCATCACTCATAGAACGAATTTGAAACGTTGTTCCCCACGTTAAACGAGACTCTAAATCAGGCAGAGATATATTGAGCATGCTAGGAAGTAAATCAGCAGTTACTACTAACATTTTACCGGGTTCGTTAAACCGGTTAAAAAAGTTAAATAGTGCTTTTTCCCACGCATCATTCCCTGCAACTAAATGCACGTCATCAATACATAGAACATCAAGTGCTTCTAAACCGTCTAATACCATAGGTCCAAAGTCAATTACTTCGCGCATAGACAGTAGCATATTAGATAAGCCACGCTCTTGTGCTTTTATGCAGGTTGCATATAAAAGATGAGACTTGCCCGAATCACCTAAACCACATAGGTATGTATACTGAAACGTTTTTGCTAATTTGGAAAAGCTATCTTTTAGGTGATTAACCTCCAAAGAGTCTTCTCCCCCAAAATACGATGCAAATGTTTCGTCATCCGGCAAGGTAACCGGTAATGCCATTTGCATCGGCTCAGAAGTTAGCATTATGGCGTTATCCATTGATACTCTAAGCTATTTTTATCAACAACATGATAAAAAGCGCGTGGATCCTCATAATCTTTAAATGAGGAGTCTAACCCTAACCCTTTTTTAAGATCGCTTAGGTTACCAGTGTGGTTTAGTTTAAATTCTACAAATTCCGGTGTTTTACGAACAATTTTAACTTGCGTAACAACACTTAGGCTCAATAATCTTCGTTTCGCTAATTCTATATCAACAAAACTTTGTGTACCCTTTAGCGTGAGCGTAGCAGTTGCTTGTTCATAATAAGCATTTGGATCAATTGCATACTCGCTTGCAAGGCCTTGTGCTAAGGTGTCAATCATCTGGCTCACTATTTGCTGTTTATCACCGGTTAATCGATTTGAATCAAATTGATCATCATTAGTAAAACGCCAGTCTAAAATCCAATTTTCGCTATCTGCTTCTTTATACATTCTTGCTGTAATACTTCGCTCAGCGCTGTAGCGTCTAGAGGCCTCTTCTACTGGTTCTGAAAAGTTACCCCACACCTCAGGAATACCTACTAGACGTCGATCTTGTAAATCAAGTAATGGAACAACGACAGGTAAACCACGACGCCCTGCTTTGTCATAAATTAACTGCTCTAACTGCGGGTAACTTTCTTGTGTTACTAATTCTCTGCGCCAATTGTCTTCAATACCTAACCATATTGCGACTAACGGGCGTTGTACTCCCCATAAAGGTAAGTTTAACTCTTTGATTAACGCATTGATCTTTCGAGCTTCAAATTTTACAACAAGTTTCAATTGTCCATTTGCTCTCTCGTCATATTCAAACTTAAGCATATAATCAGAAATATCTTTAGTGCGTTGCTGTGCTAATTTATTTTGATCCGCAGTTTCATCACCGCTTACTTTCACTAAAACATTGAGCAAAGCTTTACGACTCGCAGCTAATCGAGTGTCTCGTGTTTTGTCATCCACTTTTAAAATATCTTGATATAGATCAGTTACTTCAACTGCTGACGCAGAAAAACAAAATAAAATGGATATGGCGCTAATTAATAATCTATACACAGGCTGTTAGTTCTTGGTTTTAAACTGATTTGATCCTAAATCAAAGACAGTAACAAAGCAAAATTAAATTTGTTATCTAAGGAAATGAAAGTAGTTAGCTTTTATAAAAAATAAAAAAGATTAAATTAACTTCAGGAGTCGCTAAGCTCACCCGACCTACGTGATGGGTGTTGCTGTGAGTGGATGATAATTGCGCACATTTTACTTTTCTGCAGACGTAAAAAAGCCCGAATCGTTAGATTCGAGCTTTCTACAATTTGAAGCCTGGTAATGTCCTACTTTCACATAGCAAATGCTACACTATCATCGGCGCTGTTTCGTTTCACTACTGAGTTCGGCATGGAATCAGGTGGGTCCAAAACGCTATTGTCACC
>NZ_JACJFA010000049.1:0-352 GCF_014164345.1 Pseudoalteromonas sp. SG43-5 | reverse complement strand
TGATTCATGACTGGGGTGAAGTCGTAACAAGGTAGCCCTAGGGGAACCTGGGGCTGGATCACCTCCTTATACGATTTAGAACTTATTTGTTCGTAGTGTCCACACAGATGATTGTTAATTAGTGCGTGTTCTTCGGAATAACTAATTAATATGCTCTTTAAAAATTTGGAAAAGCTGATAATAAAATTCTGATAGATACTTTGTATTTATCAAGAGTTTTCAAAAGTAAAAAAGAATGGTAGCAGTACCATTCAGTGCCATTTGATTAACGTTTTACGTTGATTGATTGGTATCTACTTTAGTATTCAATATTAACTTCTGGCGAAGTTAAACTGTCACAAAACAAAGACCC
>NZ_JACJFA010000048.1:0-364 GCF_014164345.1 Pseudoalteromonas sp. SG43-5 | reverse complement strand
TGGTTTACATTACGTGGCAATTGTAGGGAATAAAAACAACTCAAACTCGTTCTTTATGGAAGTGAATCCACCGAACTTGAGTTGCCTTTCACACTGACAACATCTTCACACACAATATAAAGATTTTTGGTTTACACTGCGTGGCAATTGTAGGGAATAAAAACAACTCAAACTCAGTCACCACTGAACTTGAGTTGCCTTTCACACTGACAACATCTTCACACACAATATAAAGATTCTTGGTTTACATTACGTGGCAATTGTAGGGAATAAAAACAACTCAAACTCGTTCTTTATGGAAGTGAATCCACCGAACTTGAGTTGCCTTTCACACTGACAACATCTTCACACACAATATAAAGAT
>NZ_JACJFA010000047.1:0-590 GCF_014164345.1 Pseudoalteromonas sp. SG43-5 | reverse complement strand
ATACCAATCAATCAACGTAAAACGTTAATCAAATGGCACTGAATGGTACTGCTACCATTCTTTTTTTACTTTTGAAAACTCTTGATAAATACAATGTATCTATCAGAATTTTATTATCAGCTTTTTCCAAATTTTTAAAGAGCAAGAGATACAAAAACCTCTCAAAATTAAACACACTCTATTCTCAGGCGGTTAATGGCCCGATAAAGAATATTTATTTTTAAGAAGTAAAAGTGGTGGAGCTAAGCAGGATCGAACTGCTGACCTCCTGCGTGCAAGGCAGGCGCTCTCCCAGCTGAGCTATAGCCCCACATATGCTGGTACTTACTGTTTTAACCATCTTCTTGATTAGACAAGAAGTGGTGGGTCTGAGTAGATTTGAACTACCGACCTCACCCTTATCAGGGGTGCGCTCTAACCAGCTGAGCTACAGACCCAAAACAATAAGTATTGTTCTCTTTACAATAACAATCATCTGTGTGGACACTACGAACAAATAAGTTCTAAATCGTATAAGGAGGTGATCCAGCCCCAGGTTCCCCTAGGGCTACCTTGTTACGACTTCACCCCAGTCATGAATCACTCCGTGG
>NZ_JACJFA010000046.1:0-750 GCF_014164345.1 Pseudoalteromonas sp. SG43-5 | reverse complement strand
AGTGTTATTAAGAAAGCTCGCCTGAAACGAGTCTAAAAATTCAGTTGTCCTAGTGACACATTTATGTGTCCCCATCGTCTAGAGGCCTAGGACACCGCCCTTTCACGGCGGTAACAGGGGTTCGAATCCCCTTGGGGACGCCACTTACTTATTTTAATAGGGAAGTGTAGTGTTATTAAGAAAGCTCGCCTGAAACGAGTCTAAAAGTTCAGTTGTCCTAGTGACACATTTATGTGTCCCCATCGTCTAGAGGCCTAGGACACCGCCCTTTCACGGCGGTAACAGGGGTTCGAATCCCCTTGGGGACGCCACTTACTATTTTAAGTATCGTGTAAAGCAGTGTGACACCGCACTCTCTATGCACGACGTTATCAAGAGCACTAATCTCTTGGGGACGCCACTTACTTATTTTAATAGGGAAGTGTAGTGTTATTAAGAAAGCTCGCCTGAAACGAGTCTAAAAATTCAGTTGTCCTAGTGACACATTTATGTGTCCCCATCGTCTAGAGGCCTAGGACACCGCCCTTTCACGGCGGTAACAGGGGTTCGAATCCCCTTGGGGACGCCACTTACTTATTTTTTAATAGGGAAGTGAAGTGTTATTAAGAAAGCTCGCCTGAAACGAGTCTAAAAATTCAGTTGTCCTAGTGACACATTTATGTGTCCCCATCGTCTAGAGGCCTAGGACACCGCCCTTTCACGGCGGTAACAGGGGTTCGAATCCCCTTGGGGACGCCACTTACTTATTTT
>NZ_JACJFA010000045.1:0-964 GCF_014164345.1 Pseudoalteromonas sp. SG43-5 | reverse complement strand
CTGCCTTGGCAGAAGGACCATATAGCATCGAAGCAAGTATTAGCGATGTGGCAGGTAACAGCACCGATATTACCGGCAACGGCACCATTGATACCACAGCACCAAGTGTGAGTGTAGATGCGCCATTATTAACAAATGACAGCACGCCCACAGTGACAGGCACTAGTGATGCACCTAACAGCACCATCACGGTGACGTTTACAGATGCAGCAAATGCTACTCAAAGCATTGATGTACAAACCGATGCCAATGGTAACTGGAGTGCGACACCAACAGGCACATTAGCCGAAGGGAATTATAGCGTTAGCGCCAGCATCACTGATGCAGCGGGCAACACAGGTACCGGCACTGACAGTGGCGAAGTAGACGTAACTCCACCGGCACTTGCCTTTACACCAACGTTTGAACTTGGTTTATTGGTTACCCTAAGTGGTACCTCTGACTTGCCAGCAGGCAGTGAAATTACCATTACCGAGCAACTGGTTGGCGGTGGCATTGGTGCCACCTACACCACCACAACTGATGCCGATGGTAATTGGTCATTAGTCGGATTAGATGTATCGTTACTTGATGTTGGCTCAGTGATCGCCACAGCGACCGATGCCGCAGGTAATACCCGTACAATTAGCTCAGATGACTTTGATAATACACCGCCGACACTCACTGTTGATGTTGCAGCACAAAGCGACAGCAACACGCCAATCATAAGCGGCACAAGTGATGCGGGCGAAGGGGCACAAGTGACGATAGTCGTTACCGACAGCAACGGCAACCCACAAACCATCACCGCCCTTGTTGATGCGGATGGTAATTGGAGTGCCACTCCAACCACACCATTAAGTGAAGGTCAAAGCACCATCGAAGTAAGTGTACGCGACAGTGTTGGCAACGAAACTACAGTGAGTGATACCACCACTATCGACACGCAAGCGCCAATACTCACCATTCAAAACGTAGGCGATGT
>NZ_JACJFA010000044.1:0-1214 GCF_014164345.1 Pseudoalteromonas sp. SG43-5 | reverse complement strand
TAACAAGTGACTATGGTGTCAATTCCTAATTTCAAACCATTTTAGGATCCCACATGACACCATCCCTCACCATAGAATTTATGATTACTATAAGCTTTCTTATACAGGCAATAATAGCCACTTTTTTAGGTTTCCCTGCCGCGACTAGCCGATGATAAATAGCTTTAAATTTAGGGTTACATTGGATAGCTGACATCATTGCCATATACATTGCGGTTCTAATTTTTGGCCGTCCACCTCGTATCATCCGTTTACCCTGATAAGCACCACTTTCTCGATTAAATGGTGCAACACCAACCAGTGATGCAGCCTCTTTATTGTTTACACACCCAAGCTCAGGCATGTCACTAAGTAAGTTAAATGCGACAACATTCCCAACGCCAGGCACACTTTGAATAATGTCATTCTTGACCTTATATTCGTCACATTCTTTGATGAGTTTTTGTAGTTTCAAATCTACTTTTTCAATCTGATTTTTTAATGCCGTTAGGATAGGTTTTATTAGTGATGATATTGTTTTTGGCATTATCTGTGAACGATTTTTCTCCATCGTTTGCATATCCATTAACTGCCTTCTTCTAGAAAGTAAATCACTCATCAAGCGCATCTGCTCTGGCTTTAAAGAAGAGAGTGGTGGCTTTATTGCTTCACCAAAATGAGCGATGAGTTGCGCATCAAGTTTATCTGTTTTTGCTTTTTGGCCAATAGCGCCTGCGAAACGTTTAATATTAACGGGATTAGCAACAACGAAAGGGATATTCGCTTGAGCACACGCCATAATAAAGGGGTGTTCAAGGCGCCCAGTTGCTTCAATAGTAACACGCGTTATTGGGTGCTTTTTTAGTGTTTTTATAGCGTGTTTAATGCCGCCGTCATTGTTTTCTACGGTGAAATATATATCTAAAGGTCGGATGTAAATATCGAGTTGAGTTTTACCTGTATCGACACCGACGTTAATTTCATTTTGATTATTGAGTGTATTCATAATAAGCTGACTCTGCCTTGCGATTCGGGCTCGAGGCCCCGTTGACTATCCGAGTTTAATGCTTGGAGTTTATACAGCGTTCTTTCTTGTTATCGGTCTCTCAATAGAGGAGCCTTCAATCAATCGAACTACTGTATAAAAGGCTTTGGTTGCAGCCAAAGCTTGGGCCTCACATTACCCGAACTTGGTTAAAGTATTAATTAATTTATGGGTTTATTATCCATACAAG
>NZ_JACJFA010000043.1:0-1653 GCF_014164345.1 Pseudoalteromonas sp. SG43-5 | reverse complement strand
AGCGACTTAACACCCGAGCTGCAGGGCACCAGTAATGAAATTGGTGGCACTGTTACACTCACCATCACCGACAGCGCAGGCGCTGTGCAAACCATTGAGACCCTAGTTGGCAGCGATGGCCACTGGAACATTGAGATTCCAGGTGCCCTTGCACAAGGTGACTTTACTGTAAGCGCGAGTATTACCGATGCGGCAGGCAACGAGAGCACCGCAAACAGCAGTGGTAATGTGGATACTATTACGCCAATCGTCACCGTTGATGCACTGGGCCTTGGCAACGATAGCACCCCAGTTGTTAGTGGTACCTCAACAGAGCCTGAAGGCACCGTTGTAAACATTGTTATTACTGACAGCAACGGTGATGAACACCCAATCACCGCCACCGTGGATGCAAACGGTGATTGGCAAGCAACCAGCCCTGAATTACCAGATGGAAGCTACACCGTGCAAGCCAGTATCACCGATGATGCAGGCAACACCGGCGGCGCGACACAAACGGGCAACCTAGATACCTTAGCGCCAACACTGACGTTAGACACAGTCGGCGCAACCAACGACAGCACGCCAACAATCAGCGGAAGCAGCAATGCGCCAGCGGGCACAGTGATAAACATCAGTGTAAGCGACGGCACCACAACAGAAACGTTTACTGCAACAGTACAAGCCGATGGCAGCTGGTCAGCCGATGTACCGAACGCGTTAACTGATGGTCTACTCACTATTGAAGCAAGCGTTAGTGATAACGCCGGTAATACCACTACATTAAGTGAAACCGCAACACTCAACACCACGGCCCCAAGCATTAGTATTAATGCACTGGTTGACACCAACGACACCACCCCAACCATTAATGGTACAAGCGATGCGGCAGATAACACTACCATTAGCTTAACGTTTGAAGACAGTGCAGGGAATATTACGACTGTTGATACAACCGTAACGGGTGGAGTATGGAGTGTCGATGCACCAACTGATTTAGCCGAAGGCGAATATACTGTCACCGCAGAGGTAAATGATGGTCTAGGTAATATCGGCAGCGCCACCGAGACAGGTCAGATAGACCTTACTGGCCCGAGCCTTGTTATTACCGACAACGGTGTAGGTAACGACACCACGCCAACAATTGCAGGTACCAGCGATGCACCGCAAGGCAGTGAAGTAACCATTGTTGTCACCGACAGCAGCGGCGCAGCGCAAACCATGAGTGCCACCGTGCTTGCTAATGGTACGTGGTCAATCCCTGTACCGGTAGCACTTGCAGAAGGTACATACACCGTAAGCGCGAGTGTTGAAGATGTGGCAGGCAACGACACCACCGCCACAGGCGCAGGTGAAATAGATACCACTGCACCGACACTTGTACTTACCAGCCCAGGCTCAAGTAATGACATCACCCCGACACTCAGTGGAACAAGTGATGCCGTTGAAGGCACGGTTATTAACTTCACGGTTGTGGACGATCAAGGCAATACACAAACCTTTACCACCACTGTGGATGCCGATGGTAACTTCTCTGTAGAAGTACCGACTGCCTTGGCAGAAGGACCATATAGCATCGAAGCAAGTATTAGCGATGTGGCAGGTAACAGCACCGATATTACCGGCAACGGCACCATTGATACCACAGCACCAAGTGTGAGTGTAGATGCGCCA
>NZ_JACJFA010000042.1:0-2671 GCF_014164345.1 Pseudoalteromonas sp. SG43-5 | reverse complement strand
AGAACTCAATCTGTACGAGTGCCCACACAGATGATTGCTTTATATTGTTAAAGAACGTTTTGAGTCGCTTTAGCGTCTCAAGGGATGCGAATAATACACCCTTTATTTTTCGAGTCAATACTTTGATTTAAATTTTCTTTTGGAAGATTTAAAACCGAAGTTTTATTTAACTCTGTGAGTAGTTCGTGCCTTGCTATGCTTCGGCGTTTCCCGTCTCAGTGGGGTCGCATTATAGGGAGAACAGATTTTTACGCAAGTACTTTTTTAAAGAAAAAGTAAAAAAAGATGCTGTTCGGTCAGTATCTGAACTAAACCCCCTAAAACTGATAGTTTTGTAACCAAACGGTGCCTTTTATGGTACAAAAATGACCTTGCTGATACACTCAAAGCTAATAACTATTATCTAAAAGGTACTAAATATGGCAATCCGTTCTTATAAAGGTGTAACTCCTTCGTTTAATTCGTCTGTTTATATTGATGAGTCATCAGTTTTGGTTGGTGATATTACTTTAGGTGATAATAGTAGTGTTTGGCCTTTAGTAGCAGCCCGAGGCGATGTTAACTATATACGTATTGGTAAACGCTCCAATATACAAGATGGCAGTGTATTGCATTTATCTCGTGCAACTAAAAGCAATCCAGATGGTTATCCACTTATTATAGGTGACGATGTAACTGTAGGTCATAAGGTAATGCTGCACGGATGTATATTAGGAAACCGTATACTTGTAGGTATGGGCGCCATTATTATGGATAACGTGGTTGTTGAAGATGATGTAATTATAGGTGGAGGATCTTTGGTACCCCCAAACAAACGCTTAGAGTCTGGTTACTTATATGTAGGGAGTCCGGCTAAGCAAGCCCGCCCTCTAACGGAGCAAGAACTTGCCTTTTTAAAAATATCTGCCGATAACTATGTATCACTTAAAGATGAGTACTTAGCTGAAATAGCTAATTTAAGTTAATAAGCTTACTTCAATTTGGCCTGCCGAGTTATAGCTCTCTTCTTCGATAAGCTCCTCGGCACGTTCTTCGTAATCAAAACGATACTTTTCAAAATACTCTGTTGCGTGACTTTCGTCTGTTAGTTTAAGTGTATTTACTTCTATTACACACTCCACCAGCATGCCACTAACTTGTGCAAAAAATACTAACTGATGATCGGGCTCTCTAAACTCTAGCCTATCTATAAATTGTATTGCCTGATTCATTTAAGCGTTCCTTGTTTGAGCGCATCAACGACGGGAAGTATTTTTGGCATTTTATTACGCCATACATAATATGCTTGAGCAGCTTGACCAACTAACATGCCACTGCCATCTAAAAGCTTAGCGTTAATATTATGCTGTGCAACCCAATTCATAAAAATGGTATTTTGCAGTGAATAAAACATGTCATAAGCGACTTCACAGTTAGTTATGTGTTTTTTATCAAGTGCTGGAAGTTCGTTATTCATACTGCTAGAGGTAGAGTTTATAATTAGTGAGTAATCGCTTACTGGTAAATCATCAAAACCAAAGCCAGATACTGGTCCATATTGGGTAAACAACTCTGCGAGTTCTTTGGCTTTTTGTGCTGTGCGATTAACTATTATTATTTCCTGAGGGTTATGCTCTAACAAAGGTAAAATAACCCCTCGAGCAGCACCGCCCGCACCTATGATTAAAATGCGTTTATTAGTTATGGCTACTTCATTAGCGAGTAAATCATTTACAAAGCCCACACCATCGGTGTTATCACCGAGTAATGAGCCATCATCTCGTTTTTTTAATGTATTAACAGCCCCTACTATTTTGGCTAATGGGGTAAGCTCATCAGCCATTGCATAAGCTTGCTCTTTAAATGGCATTGTAACGTTAGCACCCACACCGCCTTGCTCAAAAAAAGACAATACTGTTTTTTCAAAGTTATCGATAGGTGCTAATATTGCGCGATAGTCGATTTGCTCACCCAGTGATACAGCAAATTGTTTATGTATCGCGGGGGATTTTGAATGTTTAATTGGATTTCCAAAAACCGCATATTTGTCCATTTTAAAGCAACCTCTTTGCAGCTATAAACTGCCTATTAACAATGATAAGTAATATGATTAAACGACTTTTTTCTAAATCTAAGCCGGCTCCCGAGCAACAGGTTCCTACTCCTGAAAAAACACCGTATGAAATAATAGGTGGAGAGAAAGGGGCGCGAGCTATCTCCAATCGATTCTACGACATAATGGAGTCAGATGAATACGCTAAACCGTTATATGATATGCATCCTCTGCCATTAGATCGAATTCGCCAAGTATTTTTTGAATTTTTATCTGGTTGGTTAGGCGGACCAAACCTATTTACTGAAAAACATGGCCAGCCAATGCTACGTAAAAGACATATGCCTTTTACTGTAGATAAAGCATTGCGCGATCAGTGGATGTACTGCATGAATAAAACGCTGGATATAGAAATAGACAATCCGTTGTTACGTGAAGGCTTAAAGCAATCATTCTCTCAACTAGCAACGCACATGATCAATCAGCATTAAATTTATATTTAGCCATAATGCAAAAAGGCGCTAATTAGCTGTCTCTTGATCACAAGTCTGACTCAAGAGATTTTGCTAAATCGTAGCCTTCCAGGATGGCTTGTAACTTAAGCCATCCTTGCCATAACACTTTCACAGATGCACGCCC
>NZ_JACJFA010000041.1:0-2864 GCF_014164345.1 Pseudoalteromonas sp. SG43-5 | reverse complement strand
TTCACCTAAATCTAAGTTAACAATAAACTTTGAACCTGTGAACATATTATTAGAATCGAATGTTCTTGATATGGGGCCATCCAGAAGAATAAATGCTAAACTTGACAAACCTCCGATAGGTACTAAGTTAAGAAATGTTTTCCCCAGTGCTACCCATAATGAAAGCAACAGATTCACATATGAGTTGATAAAATCTCCTAAACAAAAAAGTTTAGTCAATGATGTTAAAAAATATTTAGAATCATTGCCCAAGAAAAACAACCTTAATTTATATTCAAAACAAGAGCAATTGGCCTATTGGCTTAATCTTTATAACATTACTTTAATTAACGAAATTGTTAAGCGCTATCCAATAGTTAGTTTAGAAAAAATATTAACTGGTCCTGACTCACTAGAAATAACAGTGACACCCATCTTTAATTTTGCTCTTTTTAAAATTAAGGACTACGTTTTGTTTAGTATAAAAAATAAGCAGGGTGTCTTATGGCTATCGCAAGAAAGCGTCAAGTAAGTTTGGTTGATACAAAATACTATCACTGTATTTCACGCTGTGTTCGTCGTGCATTTTTATGTGGGGAAGATCGTTTTACTGGTCAATCTTATGAGCATCGCCGAGGGTGGGTTGAAGATAAGCTGCTTGAATTAGCTAAAGTATTTTGTATTGATGTATGTGCTTATGCCGTAATGAGTAATCACACCCATTTAGTACTGTATGTAGATGATAAGAAAGCAAACAGGCTGAATGATAAAGCGATTGTTATTCACTGGCACAAGCTGTGCAAAGGCACATTGTTAACGCAAAAGTACATACAGGGTGAAAGGCTAAGTAAAGTTGAGCTTATCTTTTTTAATCAAACAGTAAAGGAATATCGAGAGCGCCTATCAAGTATTAGCTGGTTTATGCGGGTGTTAAATGAAGACATTGCCCGCAGAGCAAATAAAGAAGATAACTGCACAGGGAGGTTCTGGGAGGGTAGATTCAAATCGCAAGCATTACTAGATGAAGCAGCACTTGCAGCCTGTATGGCCTATGTTGATTTAAATCCCATTAGAGCTAAAATGGCTAACACACCAGAAGAGTCAGACCATACCAGTGTACAAAATCGCTTAACATGCGCGGCAGAAGGTAAACAACCTAAGCAGTTACTACGTTTTGCAGGCATGCCACGTCAGATTATGCCTAAAGGGCTGCCGTTTGAGCTTAAATCGTACCTTGAACTCGTTGAGCTAACAGGGCGAATAATACGAGAGGATAAGTGCGGGCATATTGATAATATGAACCTTCCTTTACTAGAAAGGCTTAATATATCCCGAGATAACTGGCTAAAACTCACTACGCAATTTACGCGCGTATTTCACGGCGCAGTAGGCAGGCCGACCTCACAAGCAAGTTACTGTGAAAACTTAAAGCGAAAGCGGCGAGCGAATATCAGTAACTGCGAAAAGCTATTAGCATAAATTAAAAACCATTCAGTTAAATTTAAAACAGATACTTTTATTGGTGAATAATTAGGCTGACACCCATTCTAATTATTACTTTTTGTTTTATCCAATATTACTGATCTCCACCATTTCGGTGCATTTGCGCACTGATTAAAAATAATTTTCAGTTAACTTATTGTTTACAGGTGTTTATTTGATGGTTAAGATAAATGCATTGTAATACATGGACATTTGTCGGTTTATAAAACGACAAATGTCGTAGACAAAATTGTTATAACCAAAGGAGCTGTAGTGGATGGAATCAAAAGTAAAGTTAACTGGTGGCACGTTATTCGTAATAGCGTTAATTGTTCTCTTTTTGGGGAATGCGCGTTCCATAGAAATTGTAGAAAAACTAGATGAGATACAGTCTGATGTTTCTAGCTTAAAAAGTGAAGTTGCATCTTACAAGCAGCAAGTTGAAATATTGAAAAATGAAAACCTTAACTTAAAAGAACAGCTTAGAAGTGGTAATTAGTTATAACAAGCTGTTAAACAAGGACAATGCTCCTGACCCGTTTTAGTGGACACCTCCTCATCACTTTGAGGAAAATAATGATTAGGATGACACCTATCCTAATCATTAGGAAAAAAGCCAACAAAAACAGTATGAAGAGTGCATTATTATAAATAATGAATCACGCAAAAAGCTGAGCTATGTAGACAAAATGAAAGTAAAAATAGACAGCCCAATCGGGCTACGATAGCTGTTTATTAAAGAATGGCAAACGACTCGGCTGTATAGAGCCCGCTTTCCTTTAAATAAAAAGCGGAATATTACAGTGAATAAAGGCATGAATAAATTGACCTTACGGGGTCAAAAAAAAAGTGGATGCCTTTACTTTACACTGCGGCAACTGTATTGCCTTGTTCATAAAATAGAAAAGTTGCAAAAGACGATGAATTAAGAAAGGGAGGCCCTTTTACCCTAAATTAAAGCTACTCAACCAGCCGCAACCCCTTCCAAAACGCCAATTAAAACAATATCAAACACTTTTTTATATTCTGCGTAAAATTACAGTAATCAATTGAACGAAAATAGGAACTCAGCTATGGTTTGTTTATCAATAAAAATACATAAAAAACGAGTTAATCTACAGACTCGTTATGTTGCTCATGAAGAATGTGGGCTATTCTACTCAAAATAAGGATTTTTTATGAGTTTATTTAAATTAGTTAGTTTATTGATCAAGTTTAGTTGTTTGTTGTTGCTTTTAAGCGCCCCAAAATATCTTCACGCTGAGGATAAAGCCTACTCTCAATTTAGCGGTTATTCACCTAAATCTAAGTTAACAATAAACTTTGAACCTGTGAACATATTATTAGAATCGAATGTTCTTGATATGGGGCCATCCAGAAGAATAAATGCTAAACTTGACAAA
>NZ_JACJFA010000040.1:0-4930 GCF_014164345.1 Pseudoalteromonas sp. SG43-5 | reverse complement strand
AAAGAACCCAAAGGGCAGCGCATGTTTGGTATTTATGCTGCGTTATCGCCTATTCATGGGGAATAACCACACTACATAGGCTCCGCCTTGCCTAAAAACCAAACATACTGCTGCAAATTCACCCAGCAAAGATCAACACGCCCTAGTAAAAGTTAACTGTATATATAGACAGTGCTTGTTGTTTTGTCCAATATTACTGATCTCCACCATTTCGTGTATTTGTGCATTGATTAAAAATAATTTCCAGTTAACTAATTGTTTACAGGTGTTTATTTGATGGTTAAGATAAATGCATTGTAATATATGGACATTTGTCGGTTTATAAAACGACAAATGTCGTAGACAAAGTTGTTATGTGTAAGGATACATTTTGGCTTTAATTAACATCCCTTATGTCGCCCAACCAAAGAAATCTCCGAAATGCGGGGTAGCATGTTTGGCCATGCTGATTAAGTACTATTCAAATCAGAAGGTCGATTTAGACAAAATATGGAGCAACGTTAGAGATATTAGTCCTGAGCTAAATCGAGAATACTGTAAAACGTATAAACTCGGTGCATACTTAAACTCTATCGGAATTAAATGCTCTATTGTTAGATACACTGATTTGAGTGAGTTTTTGTCGTTGTGTTTAGATAGTAAAATTGCTCCAGTAGTTAACCATTTATCCTTTGAAAACAAAATTGGCGGGCATTTTTCTGTCGTTAAAAACTTTGTTGATAGTCGAGTAATTTTAAACGATCCTGAAAATAGGAAGCGTAATAGTGTTTCATTAAAAGAACTTGATGCATCTGCGACTAAGACAGCTAATAAGAACCAAGAGATTGGCGGAAATACAGCCTTGGTTGTAACAGAACATTTAAGTGTAAGTACATCACGGCATTGTCCTAATTGCGGTTCATCAATCGATACATCTTTTTCAGAACTAGCAAATAGTAATGGGAAGGTGATAAGTGCAGAGCTTTGCTTGTCTTGCGATAGATTTAGCTCAAGTGAAAACACATAACAAACCGCTGTAGACGCAAGCGGAGCTTGCTGGGACAAAAAAACAGAAATAACAGTGACACCCATCAAAATAACAGTGACACCCATCGTTAATTGTTAAGACATCAAATTATAACGAATTATTTAAAATACTCGTACGTATCAATTTTGTTAAACCTAGGTTCAGTTATTATCAATATGATTATTACCTGAAATTAATCCAGTGCTCGCACTACTAATTAAATTATGGAGATCCCCATGAGTAAGCAGATAGATAAAGCAATGCCACAAGCAGAATTCATCGCGCAGGACTACCAAGGCTCAGGAAAGTTGAAGGACAAAACAATATTAATAAGCGGCGGTGATAGTGGCATTGGCCGTGCGGTGGCATTGCATGCGGCCCGTGAAGGCGCGAAGATAGCTTTTATATACCATACTGATGCTGACGCTGCAGAGCACACCCGCAAAGCAATAGAATCCGAAGGGGCAGAGGTTTTGGTTATACAGGGAAATGTTGGTAAAAGTTCAAACTGTGATGCGGCGGTGGCTAAAGTGATTGATCATTGGGGTGAGTTGCATGTTTTGGTTAATAACGCTGGTTTTCAAAAGCCATTTGATAGCTTAACTGATATTAGTGATGAGCAATGGGCAGCCCATTTTGATGTCAATATGCACGGTATGTTCTATCTGGCGCGAGCCGCGCTGCCACATCTAAATGAAGGTGCTAGCATCATCAATACCACGTCTGTCAATGCATTTGCTGGTAATAAGCATTTGGTGCCTTACACAGCGACCAAAGGAGCCATCAACGGATTTACCCGTGCACTTGCGTTGCAATTAGCACAGAAAGGTATCCGTGTTAATGAGGTCGCACCTGGCCCTGTAGTGACTGAAATTCAGCTAACTTTCAAAGGATATGACGACGATATTATAAAAGACATGGATAAGGTCACTCCAATGCAGCGAATGGGACAACCACGTGAAATGGCTGCCGCATTTGTTTATTTAGCATGTCAAGATAGCTCTTTCGTTACCGGCCAAACTATTCACGTCAATGGTGGCATGATTATCAATGGTTAAGACTTTTGTTATGAAACAAATAAACAAAGATACTTGGTATAAACGCAGTACTCATAGGAATTGGTTGAGCAATCAAGGCCAGCATTTGCTTGAGCATTATAAAAAAGCGAAAGTAAGCGGAGGTTTTGGCACGCTGAATGATAAAGGGCAATTGACTGGCCACTCGGCTGTCACTATCGTTACCGCTAGAATGGTTCATTGCTATAGTCTTGCCTCATTACTGGGTGTTCCTGGCGCGAGCCAATTAGTCGATCACGGCTTGCAAGCACTGCTAGATGGGGCATTGAGAGACCATGAGCAGGGTGGTTGGTTTGAGGATGAAGGCCACAAAGGCATTAAACAGGCATATGTTCATGCTTTTGTGGCGCTCGCCGCGGCGAGCGCAAGTATGGCCGAGCGACCTCGCTCACAGGAACTGCTTGATGCTATCGTTGCGATTATTAATCAGCATTTCTGGGTTGAGGCTGAAGGCGTAATGGCCCCAAGTTTCGATGAGAAATGGAATGAAAGCGAGTGCTATCGTGGTGCTAATGCCAATATGCATACAACTGAGGCCTTCCTAGCATTGTTTGATGCGACAGGTGAAGAAATATGGCTAAATCGGGCTATGGGGCTGGTAGAGCGCTTCGGCCATGACATTGCTAGCTCGTATGATTACCGTTTACCTGAGCATTTTGATACTAACTGGCAGATATTGACGGATTACAACGCAAATAAACCCACAGATGATTTACGTCCGTGGGGGCTAACCCCTGGTCATTTTGCAGAGTGGGGTGGATTGTTGTTGAAAGTTGAGGCTGGACTTGTTGCTAGCGGGCAAGCAGCACCAGATTGGTTGTTAGAAGATGCAATAAGACTATTAGATAGTGCCATGCACTATGGTTGGAATGCCGATGGTAAGCAGGGAATGGTTTATACAATTGGATGGGACAATCAAGTTTCGGTTGCCAATAGGCCTTGGTGGGTTCAGGCGGAGGCTGCTAATACAGCATACCTATTGATCAGACGCACAGATGACATGAGGTTTGAGGCAATATATCGCGAAGTCTGGGATTATATTGCCAGCATGATAATTGACTCGGAAAAGGGTGGTTGGCTTCCTGAGGTTGACAACGATGGACAGCGAACCGAAAAGGTTTACCCACTTCGCGAAGATCTTTACCATGCATTTCAAGCAACCTTAACGCCGCTGCTGCCAATCAGCGCATCCCTTGCTGGCGGGTTGAGAAACCACAACCTATAAGTTTTGGAAAGTCATTACACAATAAAGCAAGGTGTGGTTAGATTGTCTTTTAACCACGCTTTAGCTGTAATAGATTGTAATTATTTTTTTAATCTAAAAATCTAGAGTTTTTTAAACTGTTATTAACAATTATCAATGAGATAAACACTTGTAGAGTGCCTTCTACTTTAACTGGGGGGCATCTACTTTATTTTCGGTTTTTTAAATAATGGCTGTTTTGTGGCTATAAGTACTACTTTTAAGCGAGTGGAAAGCATTGAAAAGGCATATTCATTACTAAATTTACAATATCTTCTATACCGCTCCAATGAAAAAATAAGTATAAATAATGTGTTAGTAAAACATTTTATGTAGTGATGATAAATACATAGTAAAAAATTTAATTAACGTCGTGAGTTATTATTTGAGGCGAGAATGTTTTTAGGTAGTATATTTACCATAAAAATTGCAACGTAAGCATATGAGTCGCCTCTATCATTTGTTGTGAAGCGTTAATAGGCATAACACTTACTTGGTCTTAACGGTTATCAACTATATAAAGACACATTCTAGTTGGCGTTACCTAAATTCACAGAAGATAAGTGATCTCTTTTTCAATAAACTTGTTATTACTTATATATTTAATTTAAGGGCTAATATGTTAACTAAAGAGAATACTGGGCTTATTGTTGTTGATATTCAAGGCAAGCTCGCGCGTTTAGTTCATGAAAGTGATGTTTTAATATCTAACTGTGAAAAGTTAATTAAAGGAGCTCAAGCATTATCGCTGCCAATTATTTATCTTGAACAAAATCCTGATGAATAATTAGGCTGACACCCATTCTAATTATTACGAAAAAAGCCAACGAAAACAGTATGAAGTTTTCATTGTTATATAATGAATCACGAAAAAAAGCTGAGCCATGTAGGCATAATGAAAGCAAAAATAGATAGCCGAATCGGAAGACAATAGCTGTTTATTAAATAATGGCAAACGACTCGGCTGTATAGAACCGGCTTTCCTTTAAGTAAAAAGCGAAATATTATCGTGAATAAAGGGATGAACAAACTGACCTTACGAGGTCAGATGAAAATGAATGCCTTTACTTTATTGTGTGGAAACTGTATTGCCTTGTTCATAAAATACAGTTGCAAAAGACGATGCATTGAGAAAGGGAGGCCCTTTTACCCTAAATTAAAGCTACTCAACCAGCCGCAACCCTTTCCAAAACGCCAATTAAAACAACACCAAATTCCCACTTTATATTCTGCATAAAATACAGTAATCGATTGAACCAAAATAGGAACTCAGCTATGGTTTGTTTATCAATAAAAATAAATAAAAAACGAGTTAATCTACAGACTCGTTAGGTTGCACATGAAGAATGTGGGCTATTCTACTCAAAATAAGGATTTTTTATGAGTTTATTTAAATTAGTTAGTTTATTGATCAAGTTTAGTTGTTTGTTCTTGCTTTTAAGTGCACCAAAATATCTTCACGCTGAAGATAAAGCCTACCCTCAATTTAGCGGTTATTCACCTAAATCTAAGTTAACAATAAACTTTGAACCTGTGAACATATTATTAGAATCGAATGTTCTTGATATGGGGCCATCCAGAAGAATAAATGCTAAACTTGACAAA